>PWVL01000029.1 GCA_003561875.1 Desulfuromonadales bacterium
AATATTTCTCTTCAACGGGTTTTATTTTCTGCCGAACCTGACAGAATAGTTGTAGCCGGCCCCTTACGCTGACTCGCGTCCGACTGAAAATCCGATTACACGGTGCCCTACTCAATTGAAAAGAAATACACGGAGTTGCCCATGAAACCTCACAACAGCTACGGTCCCCCTCTCGGGGCGGTGCTGCTGGATATGGATGGCGTGATCACCGATACGGCTCGGGCCCATGCCGACGCCTGGAAAGAAATGTTTGACGAATTCCTTCAGCAGTACGGGAAAGCTCGCAAACAAGCATTTGAACCCTTTGACGCCAGGCGCGATTACCTGCAGTACGTGGACGGAAAGCCGCGTCACGACGGGGTGATCGACTTCCTTGCAACGCGCGGCATCGAACTGCCCTACGGAACGGAAGACGACGGCCCGCGGCAGCCGACCGTCTGCGGCCTGGCGAACAGGAAAAACCGGCTGTTTAACCATTGGCTGCAGCAAAACAGGGTCCGAACCTTTCCCGGCACCTTGAAGTTGCTACGTGATCTGCGCCGTCGCGATATTCCCGTTGCGGTTTTTTCCGCCAGTCGTAATGCCGCAAGGGTACTGGAAAACGCCGGAGTATACGACTTGTTCGACACCCTCGTCGACGGCAGCGATCTGGCCCGCCTGGACCTGCCTGGCAAGCCCGCCCCAGCCATACTGCACGAAGCGGCGCAGCGACTGGGAGTAAAATCGGCACGGACTGCCGTCATCGAGGATGCTGTCGCTGGCGTTGAGGCCGGAACCGCCGGGGCCTTCGGGCTGGTCATAGGCGTGGCCCGTGGCGACCACGCGGATGCTCTGGGCGCCGCCGGCGCCCATCTGGTCATCAACGACCTGAGCGAAATCCGTATCGGCCCGGATTGTCGCGTCATTCTCAAGACTCTGGACAACCTGCCTTCGGCGCAGGACCGGAAAAAGGAGATCCGCCGTCTTTTTTCGGGGCGTACCCCGGCGGTATTTCTTGATTATGACGGCACTCTGACGCCCATTGTTGCCGATCACACCAAAGCCTTGCTGGACGACACTATGCGCGCCGCCGTAGCCACGCTGGCCGAACATTGCCCGGTAGCGGTCGTCAGCGGCCGCGATCTGGCCATGCTGCGCCGGCTGGTGGGGGTGGACAGTCTGTATTATGCCGGCAGTCACGGGTTCGAAATCGCCGGACCGGAAGGCCAGGTGACGAGCATGGAACGCGGCGTCGAGTATCTGCCGTTGCTCGACGAGGTCGAGCAGGAGTTGCGCCGCAAGTTGGCGGAGATTGCAGGCCATTCTGTGGAGCGCAAACGCTTTTCCGTGGCCGTGCATTATCGCCAGGTGGCGCAGGACCGGGTCGAGGACCTCAAGACCATCGTAGAAGGGGTTTTGGAGGAGTATCCGCAACTTCTGGGCGGCCGTGGCAAAAAGGTGCTGGAGATCTTGCCCGGTCTGGACTGGAACAAGGGCGAAGCGGTATTGTGGCTGCTGGAACATCTGCAACTTGACCGGCCGCATGTTTTGCCCGTCTACATAGGTGACGACATCACCGATGAACACGCCTTCAGAGCTCTGGCCGAAAGCGGCCTGACCATCGTGGTGCGCGGTGAAGATCAGCGCCCGACGGCCGCCGATTACGCTGTCGCCGACACCGGCGAGGTGCGCCGCTTGCTCGCATGGCTACCGGGCATCCTTGGCGAGTCGCCGGTTTCCGGGGAGGCTGAAGATGACCCGAGATGAATGCCAATGGACCTTGGTCTACGACGGGTTCAATCCGGAACAGGAGGGACTGCGTGAAACCCTCTGCACTTTGGGCAACGGTTACTTCGCCACCCGCGGCGCCGCCCCCGACAGCCGTGCCGACGGCATTCATTATCCGGGTACTTACATGGCAGGCGGCTACAATCGCCTGACGTCTGTCGTGGCCGGACGTGAAATCGAAAACGAGGACTTGGTCAATCTTCCCAACTGGCTGCCCCTGACCTTTCGCATCGACCGGGAGGCGTGGTTTGAACTTGGGGACATGCAACTGCTGACCTTTCGGCAAAGACTGAACCTGCGTTGCGGCGTGCTGTACCGCATGTTGCGGTTTCGAGACCGTCGCGGTCGCACCACACGCTGGCAGGAACGACGCCTGGTGAGCATGGCCAATCCCCACCTTGCGGCACTGGAAGTCCGTCTCACCGCCGAGGACTGGTCGGGACGCTTGACGGTGCGCAGTGCACTGGACGGCACTGTCAGCAACAGCGGCGTGAAGCGTTACCGCAAACTGGAAGGCCGTCATCTTGAAACGCTGGAAGTGCAACAGGCCGACCACGACACCCTGCTGCTGAAAGTACAGACCAGCCAGTCCCGCCTGCAGATCACCCAGGCGGCCCGCACCCTGCTGTTTCTCAACGAACGCCCCATTGGCGCTGAGCTGGTAGTACGGTCGGAACCCGACGGCGTTGTCCAGGAATTGACCTGCGACCTGCAGTCGGGTGACATTTTGACGACGGAAAAAATTGTCGCCATGCACAGCTCTCGCGATCCGGCCATCTCCGAACCTGGCCTGGCGGCGCTGCAGAGTTTGCGTTACGCCGGGCGCTTCAACGACCTGCTGACGGAACATGCTCTGGCCTGGCGCCATCTCTGGGATGAATGCGACATCGCCCTTGAAGATCGTTCCAACGGCCAGACCCTGCTCAAGCTGCGGGTGCACATCTTTCATCTGCTGCAGACCGTTTCCATTCACACTGTCGATCTCGATGCCGGTGTTCCGGCACGCGGCTGGCACGGCGAAGCTTATCGCGGTCACATTTTCTGGGACGAACTGTTTATCTTCCCCTTTCTCAGCCTGCGGCTGCCGATTCTCACCCGCTCCCTGTTGCGCTACCGCTATCGGCGCCTGCCCGAAGCCCGGCGCGCTGCAGCCGCCGCCGGCCTGCCCGGCGCCATGTACCCCTGGCAAAGCGGCAGCAGCGGCCGGGAGGAAACCCAGCGAGTGCACCTCAATCCTCAGTCGGGCCGCTGGCTGCCCGACAACTCGCACCGGCAGCATCACATTAACGCGGCCATCGCCTACAATATCTGGATGTATCACCAGGTCACCGACGACCATGAGTTCTTGTATTTCTACGGTGCTGAAATGTTGCTGGAGATAGCCCGCTTCTGGGCTGGTCTGGCCACCTATAACGCCTCCATGGACCGTTACGAAATCAAGGGAGTGATGGGGCCTGACGAATACCATACCGCTTACCCCGACAGCGATCCGGAAAAGGCTGGCGGGCTTGACAACAACGCCTTCACCAACGTGATGGTCGCCTGGGTGCTGAACCGTGCCCGGGATGTGCTTGATCTGCTGCCAGACCTGCGCTGTCGGCAACTGTGTGAACGTATTGGCCTGGGCGGCGAAGAAGTGGAAAGCTGGCAGAATATCAGCCGTAAACTACGTGTTCCCTTTCATGGCGACGGCATCATCAGCCAGTTTGAGGGCTATGGTGATTTGGAGGAATTCGATTGGCAGGGTTACCGAGAAAAATATGGCAACATTCAGCGCCTTGACCGCATCCTTGAAGCCGAAGGTGATACGCCGAACCGTTACAAACTGTCCAAGCAGGCCGACGTGCTGATGCTGTTCTATCTGTTTTCCGCCGACGAACTGGGGCTGCTTTTCGAACAGCTCGGCTATCCTTTCGACCGGGACACCATTCCCCGCAATGTCGCTTATTATCTCGAACGCACCTCCCACGGCTCGACCCTGAGCCAGATCGTCCATTCCTGGGTGCTTGCCCGCACCGACCGTCAGGGCTCTTGGCATCTGTTCCAGACGGCCCTTGACAGCGACATCGGCGACATTCAGGGAGGCACTACGGCGGAGGGCATTCACGCCGGCGCCATGGCTGGCACCGTCGATCTTGTGCAATGCTGCTACCTGGGCATCGAAATGCGCGCCGACATCCTGCACTTTGATCCGGTACTGCCACAAGATCTTTCCTGTGTCAGGGTGCGCCTGCGTTACCGGCGCCAGGTTCTCAATGTTACCGCCAATCACGAAGTGTTGGATATTTCCAGTCTCGCCTTTACCACGGACACCATCACTGTCGCCTACCGCGGTCAGTATCGGCAGATTGCCCCCGGCGGCCGCCACAGCTTTCGCCTGTTCGTCCCGTGCCGGAATACCGATCAAACCCGATCCCCTTTAACGAAGGAAAACGAAGCATGAAATTTTGCCAGCCCTCCCCGCCAATGACCGCCCGGCCAGTGACAGCAGGGCCGCGCTTGATGGGTCAACGTTACTGTGACAAGAGGTTTGTGGAGACACAGCCCGGCTTATTGAGGTTCACATGAGTTTAAATATGGGCATCTGTCTTGGTGCCACAACGATCAGCGTGGCGGAACGTGACGAGGAGGGCCTGCGGTTCTACCGCCGGGATCATGACGGCCGGGTGGCGGCAACCCTCGAGCAGATTCTTCATCAACGGTCACCTGCCCGCCTGGGCGTCACCGGGTGCAAATTTCGCCATCTGGTGTCCCTGCCGACGGTTGCCGAACCGGAAGCGGTGGAATGGGCCTATGGACATCTGCGTGACTGCTATCCCGACATCCAGGGGATCGTTTCCGCCGGGGGAGAAAGCTTTCTGTTGTACCTGTTGGATGACCGCGGCCGAATCCGCGGTGTACACAGCGGCAACAAATGCGCCGCCGGCACGGGAGAGTTTTTTCTCCAGCAGATTCGGCGCATGGAACTCGGCATACAGCAGGCCCTGACTCTGGCCGCTCACGCCGAACCCTACACGGTAGCCGGGCGCTGTTCGGTGTTCTGCAAAAGCGACTGCACCCACGCTCTCAACCAGGGCATCGAGAAAAGCCGCATCACCGCCGGCCTCTGCCAGATGCTCACCGGGCGCATCCTGGCCCTGCTGCAACAGACACGCATCGAACGGCTTCTGATGGTCGGGGGGGTCAGTCAGAACCAGGTGGTGGTACGGCAACTGCGGCGCATATTTCCGCAACTTGATGTCCCTCCCCATGCCTCCTGTTTCGAAGCGCTCGGCGCCCTGCTGTGGGCCGAACAGAAGGGCTCCGTCATTCAAAGGCGTTCGGTGCTGGCGGCCGCCAAGCCCTCCTTCGAACCCCTGCCGGCCCTTGAGACGATGCTGCCCCGGGTGCATTTCCGTGAATTGCAGCGAGCCTCCTGGGACGGCGGTGAATTGCTTCTTGGCCTCGATGTGGGCAGCACAACAACCAAGGCGGTGCTGCTACGCAGGGCCGACATGGTGCTGGTCGCCAGTTGCTACCTGCGCACTCATGGCGATCCCGTGGCAGCCAGCCGCCGTTGCTATGCCCAGCTATTGCAACAACTGCCGCCCGGCCTTCCGGTCCCCGTCGTCGGTCTCGGGGTGACCGGCAGTGGCCGCCGGATTGCCGGCCTGCACGCCCTGACCCCTGCAGTAATCAATGAAATCGTCGCCCACGCCACGGCGGCGGTACATTTTGATCCGCAGGTGGACACCATTTTCGAAATCGGTGGACAGGATGCCAAATACACGCTGCTGAACAATCATGTGGCCTGCGACTATGCCATGAACGAAGCCTGTTCTGCCGGTACCGGATCGTTCCTCGAAGAAGCCTGCCGCGAATCCCTGGGCATTGCCACCGAGGACATTGCCGATCTCGCAATGACTGCCGGGATGCCTCCCGATTTCAGCGACCAGTGCGCCGCTTTTATCTCTAGCGACGTCAAGACCGCCGTTCAGGAAGGGGTCGGCCGGGCGGATATTGCCGCCGGCCTGGTCTATGCCATCTGCCAGAACTATCTGGTGCGGGTCAAGGGCAACCGCTCCGTCGGCGGGAAGATCTTCATGCAGGGAGGCGTTTGCTACAACCGCGCGGTTCCCGTTGCCATGGCCGCCCTTTGCCAGCGCGACATTGTGGTGCCGCCGGAGCCCGGCCTGATGGGGGCCTTCGGCGTCGCCCTGGATCTGCGGGAAAAAATCGAGCAGGGAGCGCTTTCCGTCCGGGAATACGACCTGCGGGAACTGGCAGAGCGTACTGTAACCTATCGAGACCCCTTCACTTGCCGGGGAGAAGGTGGCGACGGCTGCGATCGTCGCTGCAGCATCTCACGCATCGTCGTCAACGGCACCACCTATCCCTTCGGCGGGGCCTGCAGTCGTTTTGAAGATGTGCTGCATGATCAACCGGAAAAGGAACAGGGCAACAACCTGGTACGAAAGCGTGAAAAGCTGGTTTTCGCAGCATCGACGTTGACAGAGGAATCAGGCCGGTCACCGGTTGTCGGTATCCTGCCCTCGCTGCTGACCCACAGCCTGTTCCCGTTTTACGCCCGCTTTTTCGAAGCTCTCGACGTCCGCATCAGGTGTCAACGAAAACCGGACTGGCAGGGCCGCGAGCGCATGGGCGCGTCTTTCTGTTATCCGGTGGAACAGTCTCACGGGCTGCTTCAGGGGCTGCTGGCCGAACCCTTCGATTTCGTCTTTCTGCCCCAGGTCGTGCGTCTGCCGGTGGCCACCAGTACCGAGGTTCACTGTATCTGCCCCCTGGCCCAGGGCGAACCCTATTATCTGCAGGCCGCCTTCAAGGAGGAACTTCAGGGCCGGGTTCTCAGTCCGGTGCTGGACTTTGCCGATTCCCGGGATCTGCGAAAAAACCTGCTCACCGTCGCCCGCCGCCTCGGTCGCAGCCGTTCCATGGCCCTGGCGGCTCTGGAAGCGGCTCACGGCGCCCTGCTGGAAACAAGACGCCAGCAGGCGGATATGGGTCGCCGGTTTCTTGCCGAACTGCAACCCGAAGAGATGGGCGTGGTGATCTTTGGCCGATCCTACAATGCCTTCAGTGAATTGGGGAACCTGGGCATCCCCCACAAGTTCTCCAGCCGCGGCTTCAAGGTGCTGGCTCACGACTGTCTGCCCCTGGCGGACCTCGGGGCCGATACCGAGCCCGGCATGTACTGGGCGTCGGGGCAGACCATCCTGCAGGCGGCGCGCATTGTCGCGGCGCATCCGCAGTTGTTTGCGGTGTACATCAGCAATTTCAGTTGCGGCCCCGATTCTTTTTTGATCGGCAATTTTCGCGATATCATGGGCCGCAAGCCGTCGCTGCTGCTGGAACTGGATGCCCACTCCGCCGACACCGGCATCAATACACGCATTGAAGCCTTTATCGATGTAGTCAACGGCTATCGCGCCCTGGCCGGCGACCGCGAGGCACCGTCTTCCTTTGCACCCCTGCGCGTTGCCAGCGGCCGAGACGGGCTGCGCATCGTCGATGAGCAGGGTGCTTCCTACCGCCTGACCGACCCGCATGTGCGCCTGTTGTTGCCCTCCATGGGCGAACACGGTACCAGCTGTATGGCTGCGGCCATGCGCTATTACGGCATTAATGCCCTGGCAGCTCCGCCGCCGGGTCGGGAGGAGATGCTGCGCGGACGCGCGGTGGCAACCTGCAAGGAGTGCCTGCCCCTGCACCTGACCACCGGCACCCTCCTCAAATATCTGCAAGAGCACGCCGATGACGACCAACTGCTGGTCTTTTTCATGCCCCGTGCCCAGGGTCCCTGTCGCTTCGGACAGTACAGCGTATTCCTGGAGCACCTGGTTCGCAAGCAGCGTCTGCCGCGGGTGGCGATACTGGCCCTGTCTGATAATAACGGATATTCCGGCATGCCCCAATCCTTTAGCCACCGCTGCTGGACAGCGATCAACATCAGCGACGGCCTTGAAGATGTAGAGGCGGCCATTCTGACCCTCGCCCGGGACCGCGAGCAGACCCTGAAGCTCTTCAGCGCCGCCCGCTCGCGAATACTGCGGGCCTTGGAGGAGGATTCGCAGGATCGGGTACTGGCGATACTGGAGCAGGAAATGGAGCGGCTGGCCGACTGCCCCCGAAGCATGCCCCTGGAGCAGGCGCCCAAGGTAGCCCTTAACGGCGAGATCTACGTAAGACGGGATGATTTTTCGCGCCGGCATTTGGTAAGGCGCCTGGCCGATCATGGTATTGTGGTGCAGACGGCTCCGGTCGCGGAATGGCTCTATTATGTCAACTACTGCATCGGCCGCAACCTCACCTATCGCAGCAATCTGCTCCAGCGCCTGCTGTCCGGACCGAGGTCCCTGGTTATGCGACGAACGGAAAGGGCGGTTAAAAAAGCCCTGCGTCGCTCCGGATTCTTCAGCGGTCACGAACTGGATATAAACTTTTTGATGAAGAAAGGGTCGAGCCTGATCAACCCCCGCCTGATGGGAGAAGCCATTCTCACGGTCAGTTCAACCCTTGCGGAACTGGGAGATGAGACTCACGGCGTGCTCTCCATCGGCCCTTTCGGCTGCATGCCGAGCCGCCTGGCGGAATCCATTCTCACCTATAGCCTGCCGGCGGAAAAAGCCAATTTTTCACGGCATCACAAGAGCTTCTGGCAAATCCATCAGGAGCATCTGGCGCTGCCGTTTCTGGCCATCGAAACCGACGGCACACCTTTTTCCCAAATCGTCGAAGCCCGTCTGGAAACCTTTGTCCTTGCCGTGAGGCGCTTCAAGGCCGACCTGGATCGCCTCAATAAAGGACAACATTAACATGCCGGCCGGTCGTTCAATTGTCTTTCCAAGCAAAGAACATTGAACGTTGCATGGCGGGGGGAGTGGACAGGGCGGGGCGGGGTCCGGCACAATAGCCAAGCACATAGCCAAGGGGTCAGACCTACGCAATTGACAAACAGAGCCGGTTTTGAAGGTTGGCTATTTTCTTCCGTAGCGCCCTGTCCCCCTCCATTGCCTCAGCGAGTCTCTTGCTCGCTCGTGTTACCCCAGA
>PWVL01000140.1 GCA_003561875.1 Desulfuromonadales bacterium
CGGCAACCGCTATTTACGATAATTGTCGGTTTGAGTGGCAAATTGCACGGGGCTTTCGTTGATGCCCCGTTTTTTTTGTCAGGGCGGCCAAAAGGGATTACTTATCATCCATCTCATCTCATCGGAGATTGCCGACGAGATCCTGCGCACCGAGGACCCTGGGCGGCTCGGCCCCAACCTCATCGACACCCTGCTGTCCCTCGCCCTGCTGGCCATTGGCGCCCAGTTCTTCGTGGTGGGGGCGGTGGATCTGTGGCGGCCTTCCCAGGGGTGTCGGAGCTGGTGATAGGGTTGGTGGTGGTGGCGATCGGCACATCCCTGCCCGAGCTCTCGATATCCCTGGTGGCGGCCCTCAAACGGGACACGGAGATAGTGCTCAGAAACATCTTCTACTCCCTGTTCGTCATAGGCCTTGCCGCCACCAATGCCACCATCTCCGTCCAGGACAGCCTGCTGCTCTCGGAGTTCCCGCTGATGCTGCTCCTCTCGGCCCTATTTTGTTGTTCATGAGGTTCCGGGGAGGGGTGGGTCGCAATGCGGGCCTGGTGTTCGTGTTTATATACTTTGCATACTTGGCTCTATTGTTGTTCTGAGGGAGGCGGAAGCATGGTCGGCGTGTGGGAATGGTTGACTCTGGCGGTTCTCTCGATGGTACCGTTCTGGGAGGGCAGGTACACCATACCGCTGGCCATCGCCTGGGGCGTGGACCCGCTCAGCGCCTACCTGTGGTGCGCCGCCTTCAACATCCTCGCGTCGCCGCTGATATTCTTCGGTCTGAGCGTGGTCTACAGCAGATGGTTGTTCCGTGTGGACCCGGTGCGCTGGGTCTACGAGGCCTGTGTGAGGAGGGTCTCCAGCAAGAACAGCAGGGCGCTGGAGAGATGGCAGGAGCTGGGCCTCATCGTTTTCGTGGCCATACCGGTGCCGGTCACCGGGGTCTGGACCGCCACCCTGCTGGCTTGGCTATTCGAACTCGATGTGCGCAAGTCGATACTGGTGATAGGCTTGGGGGTCCTCATCGCCTGCGCCATTACGACCCTGATTACGCTGGGCATCCTGAGCCTCTAGGCGTAGTAGAACTCGCCCCTGTCCTTCTGCTCCCCGTCGAGGCGGAATCCGGCTTGTTGGTCCGCGGCCGGTGGGTTTCGGCGTCGCGCAGGAAACGATTCATCCCTTGCCTCAACCCCGGCTTTTCGGTGCATAACGGGGTCCGGCTGCCCCGCGACGATGAGGCTGGCCGGGAGGCCCTGGCCCAGTACATCATCCGCAACCTGTTTGCGCTCAGCAAGATTACCTATAACCCGGACAGCGGCATGGTCATCTACAAGTCCAAGCCGACCCCGTCCCGCAGCCGTGGCGGCCACCGGAATTTCCAGGTCTTCAGCGCCACCGAATTTATTGCCGCCATCACCCAGCATATCCCGGAGAAGTCGTTCCAGTTGGTGCGCTACTACGGCTGGTACTCGAACCTGGGCCGGTGAGACAGGGCAAATCGCCAGACCGCTGCCGCCGCCGCTGCCCAGCCACCATCCCCGGCCGCAGTGGAAGTGCTGGACGTTTCCGACTACCGGCCCCGCAAGATTCCTTCTCCACCTGGCGGGAGTGCATCAAGAAAGTCTGGGAGATCGACCCGCTCACCTGCCCAAATACGACGGGGAGATGAAGCTCATCAGCTTCATCACCGAGGCGGCGATTATCCGGCGGATTCATGGAGCTGTGGACATCGATTCGGCCCACCGCGGGTTCATCTCATCCGAAAAAGATTACTTATCATCTGCTTATCATCTCATCTCCTCCAGCCCCAAGGTCAGTCGTTGAATTTTCGGTGTTTCAAGGCCTTTCTCCCACATCAGGCGGTGACTGCCGATTCAGAAACTCCGCCCGTCGATCATGCCTTTGCCTCCTTTGCCGGGACTGGTCTGATAATGCGAGGCACCCTGAAGGTTCGGATGCAAAACAGATAAATTTATTGCAGATCCTCTCCGGCAGTACGGGCCGGTAGATTTTTTCTCGCGCAAAAAAGTCAATTCGACTATTTTAGGGGTCCGCCGTAAAAGCGTTTGAGGGAGGACCGACGATGAAAAAAAATGCCTTGCAAAGAACTCTGACAAGTATCGGAATGATGATCATTCTGTCGGGATGCTTGGCGGCCTGTGCGCCGCGGGATGTGCCAAGGGGTTATCCGACGCTGGCGCCGGCAGATACGGAAAAACCGGTTGTTTCAACCTGGGGACCATCTGTTCTGGAACCCGGAGAGGCATTGCGGGCGGTTTCCTGGTACGCCATCGAAGCCTGGGAACGGGAAGATTCCCGACCGGCCCTGAGAGCTTTTTTAAAGAGTTGTGAATCTCTCTCCCGGCGTAATGCCTGGGCCGGTGTCTGCGCCGCGGCCGCTGAGGTCGATTCGCAGGACAGGGAAGCCGTACGGCGGTTTTTTGAAGAACATTTTGTTCCCCACCAGGCAACGAACGACAAGGGCGGCGACCGTGGCCTGATTACTGGCTATTACGTGCCCGATTTGGCCGGTTCACCGGTTGCCACCGAACGATTCCGCTACCCGGTTTACGGCCGGCCCGACGATCTGGTGATCGTCGATCTGGGCGACATCCATCCGGATCTGACCCATCACGGACTGCGTGGCCGCCTGGAAGGGCAGCGCCTGGTTCCTTACTGGACCCGTGGGCAGATTGACGGCGGCGAAGTGGATTTGCCGGCCCCGGTTCTGTGTTATGTGGAAGATCCGGTTGACCTGTTTTTTCTCCACGTGCAAGGATCGGGACGCATCACGCTGCCAGACGGCACAATCATGCTGCTCAATTACGCCGACCAGAACGGCCATCCTTATGTCTCCATCGGCCGGCTGCTTCTCGACCGGGGAGCGATGCAACCCCATCAGATGTCCATGGACAACATCAAGGCCTGGGGGCAGAAGAACCCTCACAAGATACTGACTTTACTAAAGGAAAATCCCCGCTACATCTTTTTTCGCACCTTGTCGGGCGACTGGCGGATGCCCCCCGGCGCTCAGGGCATACCCCTGACTTCCGGTTACAGCCTGGCCGTCGACCCACGTACCACGCCCCTGGGTGCTCCGGTCTTTTTGAGCACCACCTGGCCCAACAGCGACAGGCCCTTGCACCGCCTGATGGTAGCCCAGGATACGGGAGGTGCCATCAAGGGACCGGTGCGTGCGGACTTTTTCTGGGGAATGGGTGACCACGCCGGTGCCTTGGCCGGGCGCATGAAACAGGAAGGAAGATTTTGGGTGCTGTTACCCAGGGGTTCTCTGCCGCAACATTGAAAACCCGTACACTTCCATGCCCGCAACCGACCGGAAGGGGTCAAGGTGTTCTCAGATTGCCCAGAAAGGCAAACAGGGCCGAGAGCAGAACGATCAGACCGCCAATCAACCAGGCAAGATATTTTGAATAGAGTTGCCGCATGAATTTTGTCCCTTTTTGAGAAGTATGGCGCCGAAAAAAACACTGCGAACGCCGGGTGATCACAGTGTTTGGCCCGGTTTTCATACCAGGTTGAATCGTTCCGTGTGAATTTTCCCGAAGTGGACACCCATTTTCAACAGGACTTTTTCAACGGCATCCATCATGGGGGGCGGGCCACAGATAAAATAGTCCAGATCGTGTCGGTTTTCGGGCAAATACCGTTCAAGGATGTCCTGATTGATAAAACCCCTCTCGCCGGACCAGTCTTCCGAGGGTTTTTCCAACACATGAACCATTTTAAGGTTTACACGAGGTTTAATATTTTCCAGTTCTTCCCTGAAAGTGATGTCCGATTCCTCCCGATTGGCCAGGATTGCCAGTAGCGGTCGCCGGTCCTTTCGATCGGCCAGTGTCTGCAGCATGCTCATCATCGGGGTAATGCCGATCCCTCCGGAAATAAAAACGTATCCGGGAGCCTGCGGATAACGATCGATGGAAAAGGAGCCGTGTGGGCCGTCCAGATAGGCCTTCTGGCCCGGCTTCACTTCTTTGATGGTTCCGGTAAAGTCCCCCAACTCCTTAATGGTAAAACGCAACTCTCCGGAAAGGTCGGGACCGGCCGAAAAGGAGAAAGGGTGATCTTTGGCCAGAAAAGGTGTTTCCCAGAGAGTCAGCCAGGCGAACTGTCCGGGACTGAAACGCAACCCCTCATGCCCCAGAGGTCGCAGGCGCAGGGACCAGGCTTTCCCCCGTTCGGGAGTCACCGAGACGACCTCGTAGGGGCGGCGCAAAGTCAACCAGGGCTTGATCAGGCGGATATAGGCCAGCAGACCGACCCAGCACGCAACGTAAGCGATCCACAGAACCTGCTTCCAGGGCTGGTTGACAAAATGACCGACCTTGATCATGTGCAGCATCCCGAAGAAAATCGCAAGTGCTGCCATGACACCGTGCCAGAAGCGCCATGAGTCGTATTCAAGGCGCAATTTTCGTCGCCAAAGAGAGCTGCCGACCTGAACGATCAGAATCACCAGCGAAGTCACCGCAAACCTTGCCCTCCAGGGAGCCTGGGCAAGGTTCAGCAGGCCAAGGGTGGAAGGGGTGGAAATAAACAGAATCAGAGGGTGGGCCAGCACCAGCCAAAAGGCCATCTGCGAGATTTCCCGATGAAAATGGTAAACCAGGTCACTGCCAAAGGGGGCTTTGATCGTCTGCAGTCGACCGGTCAGGGCAAACTGCAACATCATCATGGCCAGGCCGGCGAATCCCAGGGCGGCGGAGAAATCCCGCCAGAAACCACGGGAAGCAACCGTCGTATCAAACAAGAGCAAAAACAGCGGTAGAGTGGTCAGAAGAATGTAGACCGCCACCCAGAAAACCGCCTGCCAGAAAAACGATTCGTTTTTTGTAAACATAAAATTCCATACCTTTCGGAGAATGGTGCCGCGGCACGGCACACGCCGGAACAAATAGTATCTATTCAAGCAATCCACGGAACGGACATGCGGAACCTGCATGAACCAGTATTATGAATAGCGTACTTCACGCCAAAATCAAAGAAACAACCGATCGGTTCCGGATTTGCTCATCGACAAAAAGCGTGGCGGATCCTTTTTCTACGAACTTTTCGACTGCGTAAAAAGTGATTCGTTTTTTACCGTCAGTTTGTTACCCTTCCACGTCAGGCTCGGAAATGTGTCGTGTCGAGATACGGGAAAGGAACAGGGGATGAAGAATGAATTTTGGCAATGTCCGGTTTGCGGTCAGCCCGACAACTCTACGGCACGTTGTCCCGTCTGTGGCACGGATCAATCGGCTCCACAATCGGTACCCGTTGGTAACACGTCCCGTCACGCAGGGGACAACCGCTCCGAAATTCTCGTCGTAGGGGCCGGGATCGCCGGGGTTGCAGCAGCGGAAGCCGCTCGCAAATTCGATGAAAACGCTCGAATTGTGCTGGTCGGCGAGGAACGGGAACTGCCTTATTATCGCCTTAACCTGACGCGGTTTCTGGCCGGCGAGCTGCCCATGGAAAAACTGCCACTTCATCCCCGGCAATGGTACGAGAACCGCCGTATCGAACTGTTCACCGGAGAATCTGTTATCCGCATGGATCCGGTTCACAAAACGATTCTCACTACGAAGGGAAGGAACTGGTGTTATGACAGGCTGGTACTGGCGACAGGGTCCCGGCCGGCGGTCCCGCCCCTTGCCGGAACGGAAAAAAAACAGATTTTTACCCTCAGAACTCTTAATGATGCTCAGACTCTGATAAAGGCCTGTGATAGGGGGACAAAAGCCCTTGTCGTCGGCGGCGGTGTTCTGGGTCTCGAGGTGGCTGCGGCACTGGCTTCGAGGGGAGGGGAGGTCACGGTTGTCGAAGACTTTGACTGGTTGCTGCCTCGCCAGGCCAACCCGGCTGCCGGTCGCCATTTGGCCCGACGTCTGGAGCAACAGGAAATTCGCCTGCTCTGTGGCCAACGTGTGGCCGAGATTTTCGGTGGCGAATCCGTTGAGAAGGTAGTTCTTGAATCCGGCGAAGAACTGGTGACGAATCTCCTGGTATTTTCCATCGGAGTTCATTGTGCCGTCGAGCTGGCTGTTGCAGCGGGTTTGAAAACCCGCAGAGGTGTTCTGGTCGACGACCAGTTGCGCACTTCTGACCCGAGTATTTTTGCAGCCGGTGATGTGGCCGAACACCGCGATACCATCTACGGCACCTGGTTCCCCGCCCAGGCTCAAGGTGTCGTGGCCGGCCGCAATGCCGCCGGGCTGGAGGCATCTTTTTCCGCTATTCCCCGTTCCAACAATTTGCGGGTTCTCGACATTGACCTGTACAGCATCGGTGATATCGCCCCGGAGCAGAAAAATGTCAAAACCCTCGAGGAAGACACGGAGGATGGCTATTATTTCTTTGCCTTTCAGGATGACTCTCTGATTGGCGCCATCCTGATGGGAGACGTTACCCCGGCGCCACGACTAAAAACCTTGGTTGAATCAAGGGCTTCCTGTGAAGCGCTGCTGAAGGGTGCCCGAAATGGTGCTGATATTCGTCAGCGCCTGATGAATGCCTGACCGGCACACAACAGGTCGCCATCTTTTCCATCAAAAGTGTGTTGTTCCATGGTGAAAATTGATACTTTGTTTATAAGCCTGCGGGACAAGGACGGTTCAATCCTGAATCTGCCTCTCTTCGACCCTCCCTCGATCTGGCGCTGTGGTGATCTCGAACCGATCAATGACCGTAAAATAGGCTAGGAGCAGATCAGGGCGCTGCTTCGAAAGATTAGGTCCGAGGACAACACGGCTCGGTTGAAAAATGTCATGACCTTGATTTTGTCTGCGAGGCGGCGGCCCTGGAGCCCCGGCTCAGGGCCAATATCTGTGTAAAAACAGCGTTTGCACCGATCGGGATATGATGAATAAACATCACGCAATTTACCGGGCAGCTCTGGAAAAATGGGGCGAGGAGGCCCAGTTTGACCAGGCGGTCGAGGAGTGCGCGGAACTGATTATCGCGTTGAAGCACTTCAGGCGGAACAGGGCCGATCGACAACAGATCATTAATGAACTGGCGGATGTCGCACTGATCGTTGGCCAGCTTTCTTACATGCTTGGCGAGAAGCAGGTAGACCGTGCCATCCAGGTAAAAATTGACAAGCTGAAGAAGCTGCTGGAGGCCGCCGAACCGGTTGAAGGGCCATGAGTCGCTTTGGCTATGTTCCCACGCCGAAGTCCTCCGCAAAATTGGAAAAGTCCTTAGAAGGACCCGTCTTCCTGCCACCGCATACACCAGCTCATTGAGCGCCCGTTGCTTCACTCCTGGGAAACTGACGGACAGATGCGCGGCGCACACCATGGTCTTCTGAAGAAGCATGTGGGGCGTCGCGATTACCGCCTGATCAGCCAGATCTGCCAGTGGTGCGTAGCGTTCCGCAAGAGGCATGTCCGGATGACAAAAGTGTGAAGTCGGTGTGGCACAGTTCCCGCCAGTAGCATAATTTTCTTTGACCTCTGTCAATGAAACGAGCTCGCTTGCTGAAACATCGTGCCGGCTGAGGACCTTTGCCCGTCCTGGACAGCCGCCAGCGGTGCGGAACTTCAGCGTCATGGGAACATCGGCCCCCTGCCGCGGTTGAAAAACCTTCCCTACACCGGTATGATGCTCCCGATTTGGATCAATAAACATCGGCGGGCAGTCGAAATTGGCCGCGAAAACTTCCAGACACTCATGGGATTAGGTTAATAAAATGAGCAGTATTCTGGATTTGTTAAGGAAAAGACGGAGCTTGAGGCGTTTTACGGAACGTCCGGTAGAGCAGGAAAAAATCAACCTGATGATGGAAGCGGTTTTACGCTCCCCTTCGTCCAAGGGACGCAACCCCTGGGAGTTTATTTTTGTGGTTGATCGGCAACAGAGGAAACTTCTGGCCGAAGCCAAACCTCGCGGCGGCAGTTTTGTTGCCGAAGCGCCGCTGGCTGTGGTCGTATGCGCCGATCCGGAAAAATGCGATGTCTGGATTGAAGACTGCTCCATAGCCGCGATTATACTGCAATTGACGGCCCAGGAACTCGGCCTTGGAAGTTGCTGGTCACAGATTCGCCGCAGAGACCACGAAAAAGGCGGGCGAGCGTCAGATTATCTCAGGAGCGTGCTGAATTTGCCGAACGGCTATGAAGTTGAAGCCGTCATCGCCATCGGCTATCCTGCCGAACAGAAGGCGGGCCACGACAGGCAGAACCTGCCTTGGAGTCAGATTCATCGGGAGCGCTTCAAGACACAATGAAGTCTTACAGAAACGGGTAGTTATCATGTAAAGTTCATACTTTACTTTATCTTATTAGGAGGGGGCCTGATGCAAAGTACTGCCAATACCCATAGCAAAACCATCGGCTATCTTTTATGGCTGTTCGGTTTTACCGGCGCCCACCGCTTTTACTACGGCCGCCCCGTTTCTGCTACCCTCTATTTCTTTACTTTCGGCTTGTTTCTGATCGGCTGGCTCGTCGACCTGTTTCTGATTCCTTCCATGGACCGCCAGGCCGACCTGCGCTACCGGGCAGGACGCTTCAATTACGTGGTCGCCTGGATTCTGCTTGTTTTTCTGGGCATTTTTGGAGTTCACCGGTTCTATCTAGGCAAGTGGCTCAGTGGCATTTTGTATCTGCTGACCGGCGGGCTGTTTTTGCTCGGTCTGCTGTACGATTTCTGGACCCTTAACAGCCAGATCTCCGAGTTGAACGTGCCCGTATGAAGTCATAAGAAAAGGCGGTTTTGATGGATGTGACAAATGATCGGGCCTGCTTCGTCTGCGGCCCGGAGAACAGCACCGGCCTGCGGGC
>PWVL01000146.1 GCA_003561875.1 Desulfuromonadales bacterium
AGCGCAGTTTTCATATGGGAAACGAGCAATTTTTCGTTGTGGCAAGGAAATCAAAGGGTTGCGCGGAGGCGTACATCGGTACGCCGCACAAGCAAACCTGCAGATTGACGCCGCTACAGCGAAAAAGGGCCGTTTCCGGATGAAAACCAGCTTGCGACCAAACCGATTCGATGAACGTGAGAAGCCCTCCACGACTTTATTCATCGGGTGACTCGGCCAGGTCGGGGGCAAAAGAGCCCAACATTTCCAGTAGGCGACGGTTGTCTTTCTCCAACAGATCGATACGCCGGTTGCATGCGATCACCACCTCGTTGAGTTCCTCAATGAGATGAACCAGATGGGTGTACCGTATCTCCAGTTCCGTTATGCGCTCTTCATCACGAGGCATGTATTTCTCCAGTTCAGGATTCCAGTTTCCGGATGCTAGCAGATTGCGAACCTCCCGGCAACGGTGCCGTCATGGAGTGCAGCATGTGGATTGACAGGCTGCCATTGCTGATGCAAGAATCAGCCTGTTTGTGGTACTTTGATGCGGCAATGCCGTAACCACGCCAATCGGGTTTCATCCGGGATTTCCGGATGGGCAGCGGTGGGTGACGAGACCCGCGCCCAAACTCCCGGTACGCAGTTCTCTGGCCAGGCCCCGCCCGGAAGAAGGGCCCCTCAAACCTTTCCGTGCTTCGTGAGAGTCACAGCGGACCTCGCGTTAACCTTCCGGAGCCCGTCACCCCTGCGAGGAAGCCTGCAATGCCCACTGGAAACACCTTTACTGAAATCGCCGCCCTCTTGAGCCTGGCTACCCTGGTGGGCATCCTCGGCCAGAAACTGCGCCAACCGCTGATCATCATGTTTCTGGCTGCGGGCATTCTCGCCGGCCCTTCGTTGCTGGGCATTATTCACAGCTATGAGCAGATCGATCTGTTGGCCCACATCGGGATCGCCCTGCTGCTGTTCGTGGTCGGACTGAAACTCGACCTGCATCTGATCCGCACCATCGGACCCGTCGCTCTGGCAACAGGTCTGGGACAGATCATCTTCACTTCGGTGGTCGGCTTCGGGATCGCCACGGCCCTGGGCCTCTCCTTTATCAACGCGGCCTACGTCGCTGTAGCCCTGACCTTTTCCAGCACCATCATTATCGTCAAGCTGCTCTCGGACAAGAAGGAAATCGATTCACTCCACGGGCAGATCGCCATCGGCTTTCTGATTATTCAGGACATCGCCGCGGTCCTCGCCCTGGTCGCCCTGACCACCCTCGGCGCATCCATCGCCGATCCGGGCTCGGCCTACGGGGACGCGCTGTTTTTTGCCGCCAAGGGCATCGGCTTTCTGCTGGCCATCGGCCTGCTGATAAAATATGTCCTGCCTTCCCTGACCCGACGCCTGGCCCACTCCCTGGAACTGCTGACCCTGTTTGCCGTGGCCTGGGCGGTTTTTCTCGGAGCGACCGGCGAAGTCCTGGGCTTTAGCAAGGAGGTCGGCGCCTTTCTGGCGGGAATCTCCCTGGCCTCCACCGAGTATCGCGACTCTATTGGCGCCCGCCTCACCGGACTCAGGGACTTTTTGCTGCTGTTTTTCTTTATCGATCTCGGCGCCCGGCTGGACTGGTCCACGGTCGGCGCCCAGCTCGGCCATTCACTGATCTTTTCGCTGTTTGTGCTGATTGGCAATCCGCTGATCGTGCTGGCCATCATGGGCTTCATGGGCTACCGGCGGCGCACTTCGTTGCTGGCCGGACTGACCGTCGCCCAGATCAGCGAATTTTCCCTCATCGTCGTAGCCCTGGGTCTGAGCCTTGGCCATATTGACAATGAAACCGTCGGCCTGGTCACCCTGGTGGGGGTGGTGACCATATTCACTTCCACCTACATGATCCTCTATTCCAGCCAACTCTACGCCTTTTTGTCCGAGCCTCTGAAGCTCTTCGAACGACGTAATCCCTATCGGGAGGACGCGACGGAAAGCGCCGGCCCGACGACCCGTCTCGATGTGGTCCTGGTGGGCCTGGGCAACTATGGCAGCGGACTGGCCCGCCATCTGCTGCGCCGCAATCGCAAACTGCTGGGCGTGGACTTCGACCCGGCAGCTCTGGACCGATGGCGGGAAAAAGGGCTGTCGGTGCTCTACGGCGACATGGCGGACCCGGAGCTTACCGAGCAGTTGCCCCTGGACCATGCCCGCTGGCTGGTGAGTACGGTGCGTTCCAAGGAGGTCAACCTGGCCTTTGTTAACAATATTCGTGAACGCCACTGCTGCTGCAAAGTCGCCCTGACCGCAACCAACGAGGCGGAAGCCCAGGAGTTCAGGGAAGCCGGGGCCAATCTGGTCTTTCGCCCCTTTGCCGACGCCGCGGAGCAAGCCGTCGACGCCCTCACCGATACCCTCCACTTCGTTCCGCAGGACACCAACTGGCCCATCGCCTTTATCGAAGTCCAACTGCGCACGGACGCGGCGGTAGCCGGCAAAACCATTAGTGAAATTCCCTTGCGTACCATCGCCGGCGTATCGATTCTGGCCATTACCCGAGGAGGACAGGTTTTTTACGATCCTACCCCGGACTTTCGAGTCTTCCCCAGGGATCGGCTGCTGATCATGGGACCGCCGGAGGTTCTCAATGATGCCCAGAAGATGCTCAACCATTTTGAGGCCCGGGACTGGCCGGAAGATGAGGATCCCTTCAAGATCGAGGAAGTGCGCCTCGGGGCGAATTCTCCTCTGGACGGAAAAAACCTCATCGAATTGCGCTTTCGGCAGCAGTACGGCGCCACTCTCATAGGCATACGCCGCGGCGAACAGCAGATCACCTCCATCACGCCGGAGCTTGTGCTACAGGGCGGGGATTGCCTGATACTCATCGGCAAGGCGGGCGTCGTGCAAAAACTGAAACAACAGGAGCCGCTTTAGCTCTGCCGAGCATTCGGAACGTCCGTCAAAATTCTAACCTGCTTTTGCCTCCACAGGAGCCTTTATGCATCACTTCTCTTTGACTCTCATCGGCCAGGATCGGATCGGCATTGTCGCGCAGGTGACCGAGATCCTCTTTCGGCGCGGCTGCAACATCGCCGATTCCAGCTGCACCCTGCTCGGCGGCCAGTTTGCCATGATCCTGATCATTTCCCATCCCAGCATCGACAGCGTGGCCGGTTTCGGCAACGCCTTTGCTCCCCTGGAGGCAGAAGGTCTGGCCGTCTCCCTTCGCCCGCTGCCACCCGGTGGCGAACAAGCCCCCGACCTGTCGGGCTCGCTCTGCCTTATCTCCGTATACGGCTCAGACAAACCGGGTATCGTCTATCCGGTGGTCAAGGAACTGGGCGACCGCCGGATCAACATCACCGATCTCAACACCAAACTGGTGGGCACCACGCAAAATCCGGTCTATGTGATGATGATCGAAGTGGTTTTACCACCCCAGATTTCCCTGGAAGATCTTGCGGGCTGGATGGCTGCCCTTCGGTCATCCCTGCAGGTCGATATTTCGGTGCGGGATATTACGCCGGTGGAGCTCTAGGCGATGGCGGTTCGCGAAATCCTGCTGTATCCCGATCCCCGGCTGAAAAGCCCGTGCCAGATTGTCGAGAAAGCTGATGGGGCCTGCGATGCCCTGATTCAGGACCTGGTCGACACCATGTACGGAGCGGGCCATTCGGTGGGGGTGGCGGCTCCCCAGATCGGAGTTCCGCAGCGGGTGGCGGTGGTTGACGTTTCCGCAAGCAGACAGGGGCGGGACAATCACCACGGCCTGCTGACCATGATCAACCCGATCATTCTGCAACGCTCGGGCACCATGACCATGCGTGAAGGCTGCATGAGTGTTCCCGACTATACCGGAAACGTGGCCCGGGCCGAAGAGATTCTGGTACAATTTCTGGATCGTAACGGCCGCTCCCGCGCCATCCGTTGCAGAGGTTTTGAAGCGGTGGCCGTTCAACACGAACTGGATCATCTGGACGGGCGGCTGTTTCTGGACCGAATATCGAGTCTGAAAACCGACCTGTTCCGACGCAAAAAACCGTGAGGAGACGCTGCCTGCCATGCACCGCCTGCAACCGCACCAGCGACAGGCCCTCGAAGCCGCCGCCCGGCAGGCATGTGCCTGCGCTTACGCTCCCTACAGTCAATTTCCGGTCGGTGCCGCCGTGCTCACCGAGGAAGGCCGGATAGTGCCGGGCTGCAACGTCGAGAACGCTTCCCTGGGGCTCAGCTGCTGCGCCGAGCGGACGGCCCTTTTCAGCGCCGTTTCCCAAGGACTGGGAAAGATTGTGGCGCTGGCCATATATACTCCGACCGCCGGCCCCACCCTGCCCTGTGGTGCCTGTCTCCAGGTGCTGCGGGAATTCGCCGCCGACTGTCTTGTCATCAGTGTGTGCGACGGCGAAGATCCTCTGGAAAAATTCCTCAAGACTTTGCTGCCCGCACCCTTCCGTGGGCAGAACTCGCCGGAGCTCGGAGCATGAAGGACACCCCCCTCTACCATCTCGGTTTCAGTCGCCGGCAATTGGGCAGTCCGACTCCGCGTCTGGCACTGCTTTGCGGTGACCCGGGACGCAGTCGCCAGATCGCCGAAGCCACTCCCGGCCTGACCCTGGTAAAGACGCTTTCGCAACGCCGCGGCCTCGACAGTTTCCTGGTGCGACTGACTGACGACCGACCCCTGCTGGTCGCCACCAGCGGCATGGGCGCTCCGTCTCTGAGTATCGTGGTCAACGAGCTGATCCAGGCCGGAATTCGCCAGGTTATTCGCATCGGCACCTGCGGCGGCATTGCCGACGGGGTGGAAACCGGCAGTCTGGTCATCAGCCGTGGCGCACTCTGCCGTCAGGGCGCCGCCGACGACATCGCGCCCCCCGAATATCCAGCCGCCGCCGACCCCTTTCTGACCGTTGCCCTGGTGGAAGCGGCGCGCCGACTCGGCGTGACCTGGCATCTCGGCCTCACCGCCTCGGTGGACACCTTTTACGAAGGTCAGGAACGCAGTCGCTCCTCGGCCAACCCTCATCTGCTGCGCCGCCTGCAGGGTATAACCGAGGAATACCGGCGGCTCAACATCCTTAATTACGAAATGGAGGCGGGCACCCTGTTCAAGATGGCAGGCGTTTACGGCTTTGCCGCCGCCTGTATCTGTGCTGTGCTGGCCGATCGCCGACACAGCGAAGCTGTGGTCGAAAACCGTAAGGAGCAGGCGATCGAGGCGGCCATTCGGGTGGCGGTTGCCGCGGCCTCACAACAACCACCTGAAGAATCGGATAAAGCAGACCATTGAAAAACGGCGAACGTCAGAGATGGACTGTGCGTCGGGGGAGGTTTCAGGGAGAAGGCTGGTTGTCGGGCGACGGCCAGTCGATGCAGGAGAAAAACACCGCGTCCGGTTCACGGCTGGCGATGACAATCTGGTTCCGGCCGCGGTTCTTGGCTTCATACAGGGCCTGATCGGCCCGCCGCACCAGACTTTCGACCGGTTCTCCCGGCAGATGTTCCGCCACACCGATACTCATGGTGACGCCGCCGATGCCCGGCCCCCCAGAACCGAAAAGGTGAGCTTCAAGCTCATTATTGATGCGCTCGTAAATCTCCACGGCCGTCGAGTTCTGACCGCCGGGAAGAATGATGGCGAACTCTTCGCCGCCGTAACGACAGGGAACGTCCTTGTCCCTTACGCAGGCCGTCATGACCCGTCCCAGGGCCGTAAGCACCCGATCGCCCTGCTGGTGACCATACCGGTCGTTGAATCGCTTGAAATTGTCCACATCCATCATCATCAGGGTCAGGCGCTGACCAAAACGATCTGCCTTCTCAATTTCCATGCCGATCTGGGTTTCAAAATAGCGCCGGTTGTAGAGATTGGTCAGGGCGTCCGTAACCGCCAGTTCCTTGTGGCGCTGCTCGCTGAAGCTGAGCTGTTCCCGCTCCCGACGCAGCAGGTCGATACGGTCCGCCAGGGCAAAGGAAAGCAGTATCACCTCCAGAGCGGAGCCGATCATCAGGCTGTGAAAGGTCAGATAGTGGAAGGGTAGCCAACCCTGAAATGTACCGCCATAGACCAGGCCACTGGCTCCGTAGAGAACCCAGGAGAAAATCAGCAAGCGAGCCGGGCGATAACCTCGCAGGCGGCACAGAACTGCCGCCGCCACCAGCAGAAAGGGCACCAGGCCGCCGACCAGCAGAAAAGAGCGGTTGAGATAACTGACCGGTACAAAAGGCACCTGAATCAACACCGCCACCAACAGCAGCAGCAGCCCCTGCGCAACCCGGTCAAAGCGGGGCACGCGCACCCCGGTCTGCAGAAAAGAGCGCACAAACAGAACCCTGGCCAGCAAACTGATCGCCAGTGCGGCCAGGCTCAGGCGCAAGGTCATGGTCGGTGGAAGGTGGAAGAGAAATTCAAAAGTCAGACGATTGACCCCCAGGCAATAAAGCCCCATGGCCCCCACAGAGGCTGCATACCAGAGATAGCTTCGGTCCCGTAGGCAGAAGAACAGAAACAGGTTATACAGCAACAGCCCACCCAACAAACCGAGATAAATGCCGAACCAGAGCATGCGCGCAACCGAGTTTTCCAGGTAGTTGCCGACGGTGCGAAGACGAGGCTGGAGAAAGAACACGCCGCCGGAACTCAGACGCAGATAAAAGGTCTGTCCGGACTCCCCAATCTCCGGCAGAATCGCCAGCATGCCGCGCGTCTCCGGTGAATGTTGAACGGCGGATCGAAGAATGTTGCTGAAAGGGATCGCCTGGATCTGCTTCTCTGCTTTTTCGGACTTTTCGATGACCCGATAAGCCTCAGTCCGGTCAAAAAAAGGCCAACCGAGGTCGAGCAGCCAGACATCGTCTCGAAGAGCACTCGAGTCTCCTCCCTGGCCGGGGGCAAAGGAAAAACGCAGCCAGTAGGTGGAAGAACTGACGCCTAAATTGAGGGTTGAGGAATTGACTCCGGAAAAAGCTGCGCTAAAACAGGGTTCGAGAACCTCATGAATACTCCATTGACCTTCCGGATCTTCGAGGATTTGCAGAAAAGGACCTAACGGGTAACTCTCGGCATCACCGGCAAGCCGTAAAACCGGCTCTGCGGCACGCCCGCGCGTAAGGCCTCCCGGAAACCAGACAAGAAAGACAACCATCAAAAAAAACAGCCATAAATTGTATTTTGCCGGTCGTCGTACAGCAGCAGGAGCCATGGCACACTCTGAAAGCCGAAAGGTGTCGAGGGTGTCGGCAGGCGGGAGATCCGATGGCGGCACGGACCATGAGGAAGAAAAAATCCGACAATGCTAACCATTAGATGGCACTTATAGCACAAACAACCCCCTGACTGACAATAAAAAAGTGTTTGGCCGCTCGCAACGGACAATCAATTCTGAACTCTTGACAAACGGACCCTAAGTCACTAGATTGTCGGCGTTAATAAAACCAGGAGGTGACCCCCATGCCGATATACGAATACCAATGCGAAACCTGTGGTCTGGTGTTTGAGACCAGGCAGAAATTTTCCGACAGCCCCCTTACCCGATGCGAGGCCTGCCACGGGCCGGTCAGAAAAATGATTTCCCAGACCGCGTTCGCGCTCAAAGGCAGCGGCTGGTACCAACAGGGCTATTCCGAAAAGGTTGAAAAACCGGCCTGCGCCTCAGCAGCCAAGGATTCGGCCTGCAGCGGTTGCCCGAAAGCTGCCAACCCCTGACCGTGTGCCAGGCCCCTTGACCCGCGGGGGGCCTGGCACAGGCTGCGCTCTCCCTGCCTCCTTTCAAAGCCAAACTCCCGACATTGCCAGTCCCGCCATGGTGTTCACTCCAAGTACGCAATGCAACGGGCTGCCGCTGTCCCGCAAGTCCCTGCCACCGCGGTTCTGATATGTTTGCGGTGTTGACGGATGCGGTTTTTCCGGCTTTACAGCCTTCGAGCCTTTTCGTATAGTTTTCTCGATTGTACGCACTCTCACAGGGTCCGGGCCGACAAACGGGGTTAATCCGGCTGTTCTGAACGAGTGCGCTTTTTTTGAATTGATGACAAGGCCTGGAGGAAAACATGGAAGCACCAGAAGATCTGCTTTATACGGAAGACCATCTCTGGCTGTTGGTGGAGGGAGACACTGCCACGGTCGGCGTTACGGAATATCTCGAGGAGGATCTGGAAGAAATCACCACGATCGAACTCCCCGAGGAGGGTGACGTGCTGGAACCGGGCGACACCATGGCGACAACCCGCTCTCTGAGGGCACTGCTCGAAATGTACTCACCGCTGTCCGGAGAAGTTCTTGAGGTCAACGAAGCATTGAAGGAATCGCCGGAGTGGCTCTGTCAATCCCCCTACGAAGACGGCTGGCTGCTGCGCCTGAAAATAACCGTCCCCGGGGAATTGGAAGATCTTATGGATTACGACGACTACCAGGACTTTATCGACGGCTTCTGATCGGACAGTGCCCGTCAGTTGGTATCCATCCGGAAACTCCGGATGGACACAGCGCAGTTTTCATATGGGAAACGAGCAATTTTTCGTTGTGGCAAGGAAATCAAAGGGTTGCGCGGAGGCGTACATCGGTACGCCGCACATTTCC
>PWVL01000075.1 GCA_003561875.1 Desulfuromonadales bacterium
GGGGCTTTCGGCATGTGCAGCTGCTCACCGGCGAAGCGCCGCAGGCCGTGGACAATGCCTATCTGAGCGCGGCGGTACGGCGCCTGCGGCCGCTGTTTTCCTCCCTGTCCATCGAGGTCTATCCCATGGACACCGCCGGTTATGCGCAGATGGTGGCCGCCGGGGTGGACAATCTGACCATCTACCAGGAGACCTACGACCGGGCACTGTACGCTGAACTGCACCCCTTCGGACCCAAAAAGGACTTCGACTGGCGGCTGGGGGCGGCGGAGCGGGGCGGTGCCGCCGGGTTGCGTTCCATGGGCATCGGCGCCCTGCTCGGACTCGGCGACTGGCGGCGGGAAGGATTCTACGTGGGACTGCACGCCCGGCATCTGGCCCGGCAGTTCTGGCGCAGCCGGATCAACATCTCCTTTCCGCGCCTGCGCCCCGCCGACGGCGGTTTTGCGCCGCCCCGGCCGGTTTCGGACAAGGCCCTGGTGCAGCTGATCTGCACCCTGCGGCTGCTGATGCCCGATTCGGCCCTGGTGCTCTCCACCCGGGAGAGCGCGAGCTTGCGGGATCGCCTTTTGCCCCTGGGAATTACCCAGATCAGCGCCGGTTCCAGTACCTCGCCGGGGGGCTATGGCCATCGGCTGCAGGCCAGTCGGCAGTTCGCCATCGACGATGACCGCACTCCGGAGCAGATCTGCGCCATGCTCAAGCGGGCCGGCTACGACCCGGTCTTCAAGGATTGGGACCGGGCCTTTCTTGATGATCGCCGGGGAGCTTGAGGTGGACCGGAACCATTCCGTGGATTTTTCCCTCTACCTGATCAGCGACCGGAAAGCGGTGCCGCAAAACCGGGAGTTGCTCGCCACCATCGCGCAAGCCTTGGAGGGCGGCGTCCAAGCCGTGCAGTTGCGCGATAAAGACCTTCCGCCAGCCAAACGGCTGGATCTGGCCCGGCAGCTGCGCCTCCTGACCCGCCGCCACCGGGCCCGGCTGATCATCAACGGCGCCGTGGACATCGCCCTGGCCGTGGAGGCCGACGGGGTCCATCTCGGCGCCTCCTCCATGCCCGTCGCCGAAGCGCGGCGCCGACTCGGTGCGCACAGGCTGATCGGCTATTCCGCCCATCACCCCGACGAACTGCGCGCAGCCCACGAACAGGGGGCCGATTTCGCCACCTTCAGTCCGGTCTTCTTTACACCCTCCAAAGCCGATTTCGGCCTCCCCCAGGGGCTGGAAAAACTGGCCGCTGCCTGCCGGATCAGCCCCCTGCCGATCTTTGCCCTGGGCGGCATCGGCATTCGCCAGGTGCGCGAAGTCCGCCGCGCCGGCGCCCACGGCATCGCCCTGATCTCCGCCATTCTCGGCGCGGACAACCCCCGGAAGACAGCCGAAGAGCTTGCTCTGGCCCTGCGCATGCGGCACCCTGCCGCTTTTTCCGGCGACGGCTTTTCGAAAAGCTGAAGAAAACCTAAAAAGAAAATGATATTTTTCCCTGAAGCGGGGTAGATAGGGTTGAAGATACCAGAGAGAATTGTCAGGCGGCCTCAAAAACCTCCAGTGGCTTCCAGTTGATGCAGCAATTCGCGGGCGGCTCGGGCCACATCCACATTGCGGGTGGTGTCAATGGCGGCGAGCAGGTACTGGCGGGCACTGTTCCTCCCCCTGGGAAGATGGAGCATGGCCCTGCCCGCGCCAAGATAGGCCCGGTCAATATAAGAGCTGGCCGGGCGTTCGACCACAAAACGTCGAAACAGGCTCAGCGCCGACTCATACTGACAATTCTGCAACAGATATGTGCCGATGGCCATAACCGCCTCCGGTGCCACGGTCAGACGCTCGCTCTCGTCGGAAAGAGCCATGTAACGCCTGGCGGCTTTTTCGGGGCGGTTTTTCCGCAGCAGTTCGGCAATCTGCTCTGCGGCGTCTTTGCGGCCGCCTGTACGGCGTGACCACAACCGGCCCCAACCCCATCGGGCAGCGCCTCCGACGGTGTCTGCCGAAACGGGTTTTTTTCGTCGGTCCAGCCCCCAGGCCACAATCACGCCAAACAGAAACCCGCCGATATGCGCGCCATAGGCAACGCCGGAACCGCGACCGGTGGTCAGCAGAAAAGGAATCAGATTGTCGAGAATCAGATAAAAACCGAGCACCAGCCGGGCCGGCAGATAGAGGGTCTGCACCAGGATCGGAAACAGCAGTACCAGAGTTTTGACCTGATTGCGGGGAAACCACACAAAGTAGCAGCCCAGCACCCCGGAAATGGCACCGGAAGCTCCCACCAGAGGGATTTGCGAACCGGGCACGAACAGGGCGAAGAACAGGGTGGCGGCGACCCCGGCCATCAGATAACCGAGCAGGTAACGCACCGGTCCGACACGGTGTTCGACATTGTCCCCGAAAATATACAGAAACAGCATGTTGCCGGCCAGGTGCAGCCAGCCGCCGTGCAGGAACATGGAAGTGAACAGGGTAGTCAGGCTGGCCGCTGCAGGGCGGTATCCGTAGCGGAACACAAACAGGTCGTAGGCGCTGAGATGTTCCAGAACCTGTTGTGCGGAAATGTGGCCGCGCACTCCGATGACACGCAGATATTCAAGCAGAAGAGGGTCGCCAAGGTCGGGCCGGCTCAGGCTGAGAGGCAGGCTGATAAAAAGAAAGATCCCGACATTGACGGCGATGAGCAGGCTGTTGACGGGAGAAAATCCGGGAGGATTGGGGGTGTCCCCATAAGGTAGAAACATGATCTGTCCTTAACAGCGGAGGTTTCAGCCAGTGTTCCTGCATAACGGACGCCGGCCTCAAATCTCCACAGGTTTATCCTGTCATGCTACCATATCCTGGCCGGCGAAGCATTCCCCCAATCCAAGGCGCCCCCGATCCTGGACCCGCCCTTACCGGCCCCCGTCGATCACAAAGCAAAACTACAAGCGGCAGCGAAGGGACTTGATGCCTTCGGCAAACAGTATTTCCATCTTGTTCGGCTTGACCACCTGCTGAACCATGCCGACCCCGAAAGTGGGGTGATTCACCAGGTCACCAACCCGGTAGCTCCGATCCATGCGGTAAGCGACAGTTACGCCGGAGTCGGCTTTTTCAGTGGCATCCCGCCATTCCTGCTGTTGGGCCTTCCACCGGCGGTCCACCCTGGTGCGTCGACCGGGCTTGGCCGGGGAAACCCTGGGAGGGGAAGCTTCGGTCAAAACCGGCGGCCGGTAATTGTGGTCACCACTGCAGGTATTGCAGCGCACACGCGCCGGGCTTTCCGCCACCATGGCGATAATGGTGTGATTGGTGATCTCTCGGCAACGTGTACAGCGTGCGTCGATATGGTCGCCGGCTTTTTTTTCCGTTTTGGGCATAATTCCTCTATATGGCGCCGAAAAAACGGCAACAGAAAGGCCCCCGGGATTCCCCGGGGGCCTGGGAGTCGCAAATGGCCAGGTAAACAGATGGCCTAGGAACTTAGAAGAACGGCATGGGCCGCCGCCAATCGGGCCACCGGGACCCGGTAGGGGGAACAGGACACATAGTCGAGACCGTTGTTGTGACAGAAAATGACACTGCTGGGCTCCCCGCCGTGCTCGCCACAGATCCCCAGTTTGATGTCCGGCCGGGTCCGGCGGCCCCCCTCGCAGCCCATCCGGATCAGTTGTCCCACCCCTTCCTGATCCAGCACCACAAAAGGATCGTCGGGCAGCACCTCGCGATTGACGTAATAGGGCAGAAACTTGCCGGCGTCGTCGCGGGACAGGCCAAAGGCGGTCTGGGTCAGGTCATTGGTGCCAAAGGAGAAGAATTCGGCTTCCCGGGCGATTTCATCGGCGGTGAGCGCCGCCCGGGGCAGTTCGATCATGGTGCCAATGAGATATTCCACCCGAATGCCGTAACGGCCGAGAACTTCCTCCACCACACGTATCGCATTGCTGCGCAGCACCTTGAGTTCGTTGACATGGCCGACCAGCGGGATCATGATCTCCGGAACAATCTCGTAGCCCTCGTCCTTCACCAGTTCACAGGCCGCTTCCATGATGGCCTGAACCTGCATGTCGTAGATCTCCGGAAAGGTTATGCCCAGGCGGCAGCCGCGATGACCCAGCATCGGATTGAACTCGTGCAGGAACTCGGCTTTGTTCTTGAGCACCTGGGGCTGAACCTCCATGACTCCGGCAAGTTCCTCGATATCCTTGTCCGTATGGGGAATAAATTCGTGCAGCGGCGGATCGAGCAGGCGAATCGTCACCGGTAGGCCCTTCATCTCACGGAACAGGCCAAGAAAATCGCCTTTCTGCATAGGCAGAATTTTGGCCAGTGCCCGTTTGCGGCCCTCCGCATCTTCGGCGAGAATCATTTCCCGCACCGCCATGATACGGTCATGCTCGAAAAACATGTGTTCGGTTCGACACAGACCGATGCCCTCGGCGCCGAACTTGCGCGCCACAGCCGCGTCCTGAGGGGTGTCGGCATTGGTCCGCACCCGTAGCCGGCGGAACCTGTCAACCCAGGTCATGAGCAGCCCAAATTCGCCGGTCAGTTGTGGCTGCACAGTCGCTACCGAACCCTTCATCACCTCCCCGGTGGAACCGTCGAGGGTAATGACGTCGCCCTTCTTGAAGATTTCGCCGCTGCCGGTCACGAACTGTTGCGTCCCGTAGTCCACCTTGATGCCGCCGCAGCCGGCGACGCAGCACTTGCCCATGCCGCGGGCAACCACTGCGGCGTGCGAGGTCATGCCGCCACGGGCGGTAAGAATTCCCTGGGCGGCGTGCATGCCGTGAATGTCCTCGGGACTGGTTTCAATACGAACCAGAATCACTTTCAAGCCCAGCTTGCTGGCTTCCTCGGCGTCTTCGGCGGAAAAAACCACCTCGCCGGAAGCGGCACCCGGAGACGCCGGAAGCCCGGTGGCAATCACTTCCCGCCGAGCCTTGGGATCCAGGGAGGGGTGCAGCAGCTGATCGAGCTGGCTTGGCGCAACCCGCATAACCGCCTCTTTCTCGCTGATCAAACCTTCCTGAACCATGTCCACGGCAATCTTGATGGCCGCTTTGGCGGTCCGCTTGCCGTTTCGGGTCTGTAGCATGTAAAGCTTGTTTTTCTCGATGGTGAACTCAATGTCCTGCATGTCCCGGTAATGTTTTTCCAGGGTCTTCTGAATGTCCATCAGCTGCTGATAGCAGTCGGGCATGACCTCTTCCAGAGAAGGCAGGGGACTGTCACCACCGGCCTTGTTGATGGGCTGGGGGGTACGAATCCCGGCTACCACATCCTCCCCTTGAGCGTTGAGCAGAAACTCGCCGAAGAAGTAATTTTCCCCTGTTGACGGGTCGCGGGTAAAGGCCACTCCAGTGGCGCAGGTGTTGCCCATGTTGCCGAAAACCATGGCCTGAACGTTGACGGCAGTGCCCCAGTTGGAAGGAATGTTGTTGAGCTTGCGGTAGGTGATGGCGCGGGGATTCATCCAGGAGCCGAATACGGCGTTGATGGCCCCCCAGAGCTGCTGCTGGGGGTTGTCCGGAAATTCACAGCCGAGGAATTCACGAATCTTGGCCTTGAACAGGTGGACCAGCTGCTTGAGATCGTCGGCGGAGAGTTCCGTGTCGAGGCTGACGCCGCGCATTTCCTTCATGTTCTCCAGCAGATGCTCCAACTGGGAACCGTCCATGTTCATGACCACGTTGCTGTACATCTGAATGAACCGTCGGTAGGAATCATAGGCGAAACGGGGATCGCCGCTTTGTTCAATCAACCCCTGCACCGTGGTGTCGTTGAGACCCAGGTTGAGAACCGTGTCCATCATGCCGGGCATGGAAGCCCGGCTGCCGGATCGAACCGAAAGCAGCAGGGGATTGGAACCGTCGCCGAATTTTTTATTCATGGCCACTTCAAGTCGGGCCAGGTGGGTGGCAACTTCTTCTTCAACTCCTGCGGGATAGCGCCGTTCATTTTTATAGAACTCGGTGCAGAGTTCCGTGGTCAGGGTAAAACCGGGGGGCACCGGCAGACCGATGGAGCACATTTCGGCCAGATTGGCTCCTTTGCCACCCAGCAGGTTTTTCATTTCCGCGGTGCCCTCGCTCTCGCCCGCACCAAAGTAGTACACATATTTGACCGCCATGGGCCTATCCTCCTGAATATGGGTTAGTCGGGCGAAGCCCGGACAAAATCTGCACCAAATCGGCGCCGCTTATTCAGCGAGCCTGGAAAAGTCGGCTATCTGTTCCAGCAATCGGGTCACCGCCGTTAACAACGCCAGACGGTTGACCCTGACCTGTTCGTCTTCGACCATGACCATGACTCCCTCGAAAAAAGCATCGACGAAGGGTCCGAGTCCGGCCACCACCTGCAGCGCGGTGCCGTAGTCGCTTGCGGCAACGCGCCGCCGGCACTCGGCGGCAGCCTTTTCAAGGGCTGCGAAGAGCTGCTTTTCGCAGTCCCCCTCAAACAGAGCCGGTTCCACCGGCCCCTCAACGCCGCCTTTAATAATATTGCCTGCCCGCTTGAAAGCAACCACCAACTGCTGATAATCGTCCCGACCGCGAAACGCGGCCAGGGCCTGCACCCGGGCCAGGGCATCAGCGGGATCGTCAAAATTAGCGCTCAGGACCGCATCCACCAGGTCCTGCGGATGCCCCTGGGCCACAAGCTGATGAAAGAATCTCTGACGCACGAAAGCCTCGACCTCGGCCGCCACTTCCTGCTCGGATCGCTGCAGTTTGTCCTCCAGCAACGCCAGACTCTGGCGGATCAGTTCAGGCAAAGACAGACGATAACCCTGCTCAAGAACGATGTTGAGAATCCCCAGGGCGCTGCGTCGCAACGCATAGGGATCGGCGGTGCCGGTGGGGATCAGTCCGACTCCGAAACAGCCGCAGATCGTGTCGATCTTGTCGGCGATGGAAACAAAGGCCCCGACCGAATCCGAAGGGAGTTCGCCACCGGCCTGAACCGGCAGATAATGCTCAAAGATGGCCCGGGCGACCCGTTCATCTTCTCCTTCAAGACGGGCATATTCCCGGCCCATAACCCCCTGCAGCTCGGGAAACTCATAGACCATTCCGGTTTCCAGATCGCATTTGGCCAACAGAGCCGCGCGCTCGACAAGCTTCTCCACGGAAGGGTCGTGCCGGCGTGCCAGCCCCACCGCCAGTTCCCTGAAGCGCATCACCTTTTCGTAGCTGGTTCCCAGGCTGGCCTGGTAGATCACGTTTTTGAGGTTTTCAAGGCGGCTCTCCAGAGGGATCCTGCGATCTTCGTCCCAGAAGAACATCGCATCAGCCAGGCGGGCCCGCAAAACCCGTTCATTCCCGCGGCTGACCACCTTCGGGTCCTCCACCCGGGTATTGGAAACGGTGATAAAGCGGGGCAGCAGGGCGCCCCGTTCGTCGAGCAGAGTGAAGTAGCGCTGATGTTCACGCATGGTAGTGATGAGAAGTTCGCGGGGCAGAGCCAGATAGCGTTCTTCAAAAAAACCGGACACCGCCACGGGATATTCCACCAGGTTGCAGACTTCGTCGAGCAACTCGGGGTCAGGATTGAGACGCCCGCCAGCCTCGCGGGCGGCCCGCTCCAGTTCTGCCGCGATCAAGGTCCGGCGCCGGGCAGGCTCGGCGATCACAAAGTGTTTTTCCGCCGCGGCTAGAAACTGCTCGCAGGAGGTCACCCTAAAGGTCTCGGGGGCCATGAACCGGTGGCCGCGAGACCGGTCGCCGCTGGTCAGGTTGCCGTACGCAAAGGGCACCACCGCGCCGTCAAACAAAGCCACGATCCAGTGCATGGGACGGGCAAAACGAATTTCCAGGTCTTTCCAGCGCATCGACTTGCGAAAGCTCAGGCTGCCGATCAGACGCGGCAGAATCTCCGGCAACAGTTCTGCTGTCGGCCGGCCCTCGATTACTCGGGAAAGATGCAGGTATTCCCCCTTGTCCGTTGTCACTCGGCTCAGGTCGGCTACCTCGACGCCGTTGCTGCGGGCAAAACCGAGGGCCGCCTTGGTCGGGCGGCCATCACCGTCAAAAGCGACCTTCACCGACGGGCCGGCCACATTCAGTTCCTGCCGCTCCTGCTGCAGGGCGACTCCGACGGCGGCAATACCCAGACGTCGAGGGGTGGCGAAGGTACGGACCTCCCCGCAATGGATGCGGGCGTTTTTCAGCTCTTTAAACAACAATCGTTCCAGATCGGCCATCGCCGCCGGCAAAAAACCCGCCGGAATCTCTTCTGTACCCAACTCCAGGAACAGCTCAGCAGACATAGAGAAAACTCCGTCCTCCTTCTACGAAAAGACAGACCACGAAACCCTTTTGATGTCCGTGGCGCAGGTCACAGGAGCCTGAATCCGCTAGCGGTTCAGCAGCGGAAAGCCCATTTTTTCCCGCAGGGCGACGTAGCCCTCGGCACAGAGCCGGGAGAGCGTGCGGACTCGACCAATGTAATGGGCCCGCTCGGTGACCGAAATAACCCCCCGGGCATCCAGCAGATTGAAAGCGTGGGAGGCCTTGAGTACAAAGTCATAGGCCGGAAAGACCAGCTGCCGCTCCACCAGGCGAGCGCACTCCTTTTCGTACATCTCAAACAACCGGAACAGCATCTCGGTGTCGGCGACCTCGAAATTGTAGGTCGAAAACTCCACCTCGGTCTGATGATGGACATCGCCATAGCGAATGCCCGGTGTCCACTCCAGGTCGTAGACGTTGTCGACTCCCTGCAGATACATCGCAATGCGCTCGCATCCGTAGGTGATTTCAGCGGAAACCGGCTTCAGGTCGAGCCCTCCTGCCTGCTGAAAATAGGTGAACTGGGTGATCTCCATACCATCCAGCCAGACCTCCCAGCCGAGGCCCCAGGCCCCCAGGGTCGGGGATTCCCAGTCATCTTCGACAAAGCGGATGTCGTGGCGGGAAGGGCTGATACCAAAACTTTTCAGGGACTCCAGATAGAGGTCCTGAATATTCATGGGCGACGGCTTCATGATCACCTGAAACTGGTAATAGTGTTGCAACCGGTTGGGATTTTTCCCGTAGCGGCCGTCGGTGGGACGCCGTGAAGGTTCGACGTAGGCGACTTTCCAGGGTTCGGGCCCTAGTACCCGAAGAAAGGTTGCCGGATGAAAGGTGCCGGCACCTTTTTCCACGTCATAAGGCTGTTGCAGCACGCACCCCTGTCCGGCCCAAAAGGTCTGCAGGGAAAGGATAAGCTCTTGAAATGTCACAACGCCTCCAGGCATTTGCCGCCCGCCGCGGTTAAACGACCGTGAGGGCAAGAGATTAGCATTTTCAGGGGAGCCAAGGTAGCTCTTTTTATCCGAGCCTGTCAACCCAATTCAGCCCCTCTGGAAAGACTAGCGGATCGCTTTGACCCGGGCCTTTCCGGCCAGCATCTGCTCCATGAAAGGTTGAGATTTCAAAGGCCGGACAAGATGCTGACGCAGGATGTCCTGCAAAATCCCGCCGGCCTCCTGCAAGGTCCTTTCGCTAAAGCGGAATCCCTCAAACAGGGTCACTGGTGCCTGCAGGGAACGCCCCAGGGTACCCAGGGTCATCGCAGAGACCCGCAGTGGAAGCGCCGCGGGGGCACACTCCAGACACAGACCACCGCCGTTTGCAGCGGAAAAGGCTACCTCATCGCTATCCAGTGGAAAGTTGCAGGAGCTGCAGTGGACAAAATGAGGAGCGTAACCAAGCTGCGAAAGAAGACGCAGCTCGAACAGCAGCCGCGCCTCAAGGGACAGTCCGGCCTTGGACAGATGACCGAGAAACGCTCTGAGCAGGTGAAAAATCTCGGAGCAGGGCTGAGCTTCAGCTGTCAGCGCCTCCACCAGTTCGCAGCCGTAGGAGGCCAGAGCCAGGGCGCCGACATCCCGCCGAACGCCACTGTGCAGGTCGATCAGTTCGGCATCCTGCAAGGACACCAGGTCGCCTGAAGTCCTGCCGCTCCAGCGCAGGTGAACGTAAGCAAACAGCTCCAGTGCCGAACCGAACCGTTTGCGACTCTTGCGGGCGTTGTGGGCAAAGCCCTTGAGCAGTCCCTGTTCCAGAGAAAAGAAACTGACGATACGATCCGCATCCTTGTAGTCGAGATGGTGCAGAACAATAGCTTCGGACTCTTCTTGTCGCATAAATTCAATGCCCTGTACGGCTAGCCACCTGTCTTTCCCCGTCCGGCCATGGCGGCATTCATGGTGACCGAACGCACGAATAACAACCTCTTGCCCGCAGCTTCTGTCGCAACCCGAAAAACCGCTTCCGGTCTTTGTCAACGGCCGGCCGGGTCATTAGCCCAGCTGACTTAGAGACAGCGTCGCCCTGCCGAAATAGATCAGAATCCCGGTGATGTCGTTGGCGGTTCAAAGAAGTGGGCTCGAAACGTTGTCCGCCGGATGGGATTTGACTATCACCTTGGAAGGATTGGGGAAAGCATCGCGCCGGATCAGCCGTCGTACCGTGTCGCAAAGCAGCCGCAGTTTCTGATGCAAGGACAAATCTCCACCGGGCAGAACCGTTTCAAATACGCAAGTTTAGCACCCGCGCAGCAAGCCTGTCAACGCGGCAGACCGGCAGGCCTCTGTCGCCACGAAGGCCCGGAACAACCCTGGAGACGGCGGAGTCGTTGACAGGGACCCGGCAACGGAGTACTGTGCGCAGACGTCGCTTGAAGCGCATTTTCCCGGGATTCGTTATGCCCAAACAGCCGTTTAAAGCCGGTCCGCAGCGCCGCCGTAAGGTTCAGCCAGGCATCGAAGTCACCATCAGCCACCTCAACGACGACGGCGTCGGCGTTGCCCGCCATGAAGGCCGTGAGTTGCTGGTTGCTGGCAGCCTCGCCGGCGAGAAGGTGTTTGTGACCGTCGAACACGCCGGTCAACGGCGCAGCATCGGCTCCCTGCAGCGCATCCATGAAAAAAGTCCGCTTCGACGTCCCTCTCCCTGCTCCTGCGCCAACCTCTGTCAGGGCTGCGCTCTGCTTCCCATGCGCTACGAAGCCCAGCTACGCTACAAGGAAGCCCGCCTGAAACAGGCCCTCGGCAACTATGAGAACCTGAAAAACCTGCAGCCACAGCCCATCTGGTCCGCCACCAACCCATTGGGTTATCGAACCAGCGCCAAGCTGGCCCTGGGCAAGACACGGGGACGGGTCCAGGTCGGTCTGTACCGACGCGGCACCCACCAGATCGTCGACATCGGCGACTGTCCGCTGCACCACCCTCTCATCAATCGAATTGTACGGGTGGTCCGGGAGGAAATTCAGCGGCAGAATGTTTTCATTTACGACCCCGTCACTCGCCGCGGCCTGCTGCGCTACCTGCTGGTAAGAATCAGCCCCGCAACAGAGAAGGCCATGGTCACGTTCGTCACCGCTGAGCGGAACTATCGAGAGATCACCCATCTCGCCAAATGGCTGTCCCGCAAAATCCCCCAGGTCATCTCTGTTCACCAGAACGTCAACGGCTCTTCGGGTAATGTAATTCTGGGCCGGGAAACCATCCGCATGCTCGGTATGCCGGATCTCATCGACCAGACCGGTGAAGTCCGCCTGCGGATTTCACCGGCGTCCTTCTCTCAGGTGAATCATGAACAGGCTGCACGAATTTACGAATTGGCCCGCAAGTGGGCCCGGCTTGAGTCGCATCAGACCGCCCTGGACCTGTATTGCGGCATCGGCGGCATCGCTCTGCACCTGGCCCGGGATGCCGGCGAAGTCATCGGCATCGAAGTGGTGGAGGATGCGGTGCGCAACGCCACGGAGAACGCCCGCATGAACCAGCAGCACAACTGCCGCTTTGTGGCCGGCGATGTCGCCGATCTGCTTCAGGACCTGGTTCCCGGGGGCATCGCGGCTGCAATCCTCAACCCCCCTCGAAGCGGTTGTCAGGCGAAGGTGATCGAGACTTTGGTCACCCTGGCGCCGCCGGTCCTGATCTACATTTCCTGCAATCCCGCCAGCCTGGCCCGCGACCTCGACCTGTTCCGGTCCCGGGGATACGATATCATCAACCTGCAGCCCGTGGACATGTTTCCCCAGACCGCCCATCTTGAAACCGTGGTGCGCCTGCACCGCAAACGCTGAAAGCCGACAGCGGCCGACAGCCTGCTTTTTCAAGTTAAAAAAGGCCCCTCGGCAACTGCCGAAAGGCCTCGGAAATCAGCTGAAAAGGGCAGCATCAGAGTTTGATCACATTGGAGGCCTGGGGGCCTTTCTGGCCTTCGGTGATATCAAAACGCACCCTTTCGCCCTCCGCCAGGGACTTGAAACCTTCGGCCTGAATTACGGAAAAGTGCACAAAAACATCGGGGCCTCCCTCCTGCTCGATAAAACCGAATCCCTTGGCGTCATTGAACCACTTCACTACACCTTCTGCCATCTTTTTGACTCCTTTTTTCGCTACGCGCCCGGACGCATTGTTGCCCCTCGGCAACGTTAGAAAAAGACAGGCCGTGATGACCCCGGCCCACCCGAACAACCCATTGCTGTCGCCAGGTCCGGAAACCACCGCCGCTTAATTCATCCCTTTTAACATGCAGGGCAAGGGAAATCAAGCCGGTTTGGGAATTTTTTTCACTGCAACGGATCTGCTGCAATACAGCGTTTGATTTTTCCCGCAGACCTTACTTCAACAGCAAGCCGCCGATATGACGCCGATCGAGAGCGGCGGAATCCAGTCCGCAGAATTCCTCATCCCAGACGTCGAGACAAAAGTCACCGAAAAGTCCGGCACCTTCTTCGAGGGACTCCAACCAGGCTCTCGTCTCACTACGCAACACCTCAGAAACGCTCCCGTTCTCAGAAATACAGGTATGCAACTTCGACACCTCGGAAAGTCTCAGCGGGAGAGGCGCAAAATCGCGCCCGAGAGTCCGGTTGGCCAGGGCGGTTAGAAACAGGTCGGAGAGCGTCATGGCTTCGTCATGCTGCCCTCCGGTCTCGTCCGTCGCGGCAGCAAACCCGCTCAACTCAAAACCAAAATGCTCTTCGAATAAACGCCGTTGTATTTCAATTTCAGCCAGTCGCAATTCTGTTTTCCGCAGTTGTCGCAATTCGACAAAGGGACTTTCTCCCGCCCACCGGTCGCTTTCAAAAGACCGGCAATATTTAGGAAAACGCCCCCGTAAGGAGCCAATCAGCGCCGCATAGGGACCGTCCAGAAATGAGCCGATGGAGGATTCGAACAACCGAACCGCCTCCCGGCGGAGTCGCTCAACAAGATTGTGGGCCAACTGAAACAACGCCTGCAGGTAGATGCCCGCAAACAGCTCTCGGGCCTTCTCCAGAGACGAGCCGCAGAGATGTTCAAGAGCAATGTTCAGGTATCCGTAAACACGCTCGAGGGTCTCCTGTGCCGCCACGCGATCACCGACATCCACACCGTCGGCCACCATCACCCGGTTGAGCAGATAACTCAGATCCCACGCCGTCACGGAATCCACCCCGGAGGTCAGAACCGCGGTCAGCAGAGGACAGGAAGGGATTTCGGTCAAAGCAAAACCCGGTGCCACCGGGTACGGTTCGTTCAGCGACGAAGGACGGGCATAACGGGCGACATCGAAAGTGTCGCAATCCAGCCGGGCATAAACCTGCCGGGCCTCGGAAAAATCCGGAAACCCGTATTCAAGGAGTCGCAGTCGTCTCTGCTGGTAAACCTCCTCCTCCAGAACACTCGGCAATTCGCTCCGCAACGCCTCGGCCAAACGAAAGAAGAAAGTCCTGTGCTGCTCAAACAGGGAGCGCAACAGCGCCTCCAGAGGCTTGGCTCGTTCCTCATCGCCGAAAGCAAATTCGTAGGGCATCACTGCCGAATTCGGCTTCCATTCATCACCTATCAACTCTTCCGGTCCTCGAACCAGAGTGATGGAGCGTTGCAGTATCAACACCAGCAGATCGAAATCAAATTCCAGCAGGCGTTGTACGGGGTCTTCACCGTCCCAATCAAGGCTGGTCAACAGCCATTCCAGAGAGCTGTCGCCGTCGAACCGGTCGCCCTGCCAACTGTCCAGATCGATGCCGACCGCGATCTGTTCCGGCGTTGCCATGGGCAGTAATTCCTGGACATCTTCCCTGCCAAGCTCCTTGACTAACAGAAACAGGTCCTGCGGCGGCAGCTGGGTGACCATTTGCTGTCCATCCTCGGCGTCCAGCAGCAAATCGTATTTGTCCCGCCCCCGGGCGGCATGAATCACCGCAAGACGTTCCTCTGCGGGCAGGGCATTCAATTCCCGGGCTCGCAGAGCCCTGTTATCCCGTGGCAGAAACCGAACTACTTTGCCCTCGCCATCTGTAATTTTCCGCTGACCCATACTAATTCGTTACTCCCGAAAATTCGTTTTGGTATTTCCCCTGAAAGGTGAGAGGGCAGATGACTCCCTATAACCAGGCAGGCCGTCCACTGGTCTTCGCTGGCAACACCATCACCCTTGGCTGTAAAACCCGTTAAAATAGGTCACCCAGGGCCTTGCGTCAAGGCACGATTTTCGCAAAGCCTTTTTACAAACGATTTCATCTTTAAATTGGCCTTCGGCAATGTTATCATTCAGAGGACTGTGCTGTGCCGATACCGACGCTCTTGAGGTGCGGAGAGGCATGAGGAGACGGCCGAAAATGAAAAAATCAACAACATTGCTGACCAGCATCACCGGCCTGCTGCTCGCCTGCTGCCTGTTAGTTTCGCCTTCTGTGGCCGCCAACCGCAGCAAAAGCTTCAGCATCTCCCCCATGATCGGCGGCTACGTTTTTGAGGGCAACCAGGATCTGGACAACTCCCTGACCTACAGTCTCGGGCTGGGATATAACCTGACCGACACCTGGAGCACAGAATTCGTTCTCAACTACTTTAGCACCACCGACACGCGGGAAGACCATCGTTCCAGCGTCGACGGGCTGGTGTATCGTCTGGACGCTCTCTATCATTTCATGCCGGGCAGAACACTGGTTCCCTACGTTGCCGGCGGCCTCGGAGGCATATATCTCGACACGGAGCGTGGTGGTTCCAGTACCAATTTTCTACTGGATTACGGTATTGGCCTCAAATACTTCCTCACTCAGGATCTGGCACTTCGCGGCGACATTCGCCACATCCTGACCTTTGGCGACCCCGAAAACAACTTCACCTACAGCGCCGGCCTGACTTATCTGGTGGGAGGCCGCCCAGCAGAGCCGCCCAGGCCCCTACGGGCCGATTCGACGGGGTTGCCGACGGCAGCTGCGGAGCCCTCCGACTCTCGCAAATCGGCGGCCCCGAATCCATCGTATAAAGAGCTGGAAGGTGTTAACGAACGGGATGACCGGTGTCCGAACACTCTTTCGAAAGTCCCGGTGGTCCGACACAGTTGCCCACCGGACGCGGACGGCGACAGCGTTTCCGACTATCGTGATGCCTGCCCCGGCGCCTCTCCCGGCCTGCTGGTCGATGATCAGGGCTGCCCCGTATCCCTGACCCTTTCGGTGGAGTTTGATGTGGACAAGTACGACATCAAGCCCCGTTACCACGACGAACTGAACCGGGGTGCCAACTTCGTCCGGCGTTTTGCTCAGCACAAAATCCTGGTGGCCGGCCACACCGACTCCACAGGCAGCGAAAACTACAACGAAGCCTTGTCTCAGCGCCGCGCCGAAAGCGTCCGCGATTATCTCATTGACCACTTTGGCATCGACGGAGACATACTTCTGGCCCGGGGCTTTGGTAAAACAACCCCCATCGCCGGCAACGACACCGTTGAAGGCCGCCAGCTCAACCGCCGGGTGGAACTGGCCTGTTGCGCCGCTCCCCGCTGAGACCGCCACAAACGACCTGCGGGTCGAAAACCGAAACAGGCATTTCCCTTTACGGTCCGACCTGTTTCTGTAACCGCCTGCCCTAAATTACCTTCAACGGGATGTTGGCAAAGTCACCCACCGGGCATCCACAGATTGTTTTTCAAGAACCCTGCAGTCTTAAAAATTTCCTCGCAACCGGTCCGGGATGGTCAGCCTCCGGCACTGGCCGAAAAGTCCGGCAGAGCAAAATCGACCCATACCGGGCAGTGGTCCGAAGGTCGTTGCATGGCGCGGATGTGATAGTCGATGCCTCCCGCCAGACAACAAGCCGCTAGCGACCGACTGGCAAGAATCAAATCGATACGCAAGCCCCGTTTCGGCTCCCGCTCAAAACCCTGACTGCGGTAATCAAACCAACTGAAACGATCCGGCCCTGTCGAATGAAGCAGGCGGTAGGTATCGACTAGCCCCCAGTCCTGAAGTTCCTGAAACCACTGGCGCTCTTCCGGCAAAAAACAGCACTTGCCGGTGCGCAGCCAGCGCCGAGCGTTTTCTACGCCGATACCAATATCCCGTTCCTCCGGTGCCACATTGAAGTCTCCGAGAACCAGCAGCCGGTCTTCCGGCGAAAAATGGTGCCGAATAAAGGCATGAAGCTTGGTGAAAAAGCGGGCCTTGGCAGGAAATTTTTGCGGATGGTCGCGTCTCTCCCCCTGGGGAAAGTAGCCGTTGAGCACCCAAAGAGATCGACCGTCGTCGAGTCGGTAGTCTGCCGCCAGCAGCCGCCGCTGGGCCTCCTGGCCCTCGTCGGGAAATCCTCGCTGCACACGGGCCGGTTCCCTGAGGGACAGCAAAGCCACACCATAGTGGCTTTTCTGTCCGAAACAGACCGGATGGTAACCCATCTCCCTTACCGCGTCGGCTGGAAACTCCTCGTCTCGCACCTTGATTTCCTGTAGCGCGACAATATCAGGTTGGTGGCGTTCGACAAGACTCTGCAACTGATGCAGACGGGCACGAATTCCGTTGACATTGAAGGAAACAATCTTCACCAAAAACTCCCTTTGGGGCCGAATAAAGAATCAACGACTTCGAAGAATTTCGAGTATTTCCCTGCCGTAACGTTCCAGTTTGCGGCGACCCACGCCGTTGATTTCCAGCAGGGCGGCTTCATCCTGCGGTCGAAGACCGGCCATTTCCTGCAGGGTCGCATCACTGAAGACCACAAAGGGCGGCACCTGATCACGCTCGGCCAGAGTCTTGCGCAGAGCCCGCAGGGCTTCAAACATTTCCGGATCGGCTTCCACTTCGACGGGGTTCTTGCGGGTCGACTTTCTGGAAGCAGAAACGCGTATTCGGGGACGAGCCAGCTTAACAACCTCGTCGCCGCGCAGCAAAGGCCGGGCGGCCTCCGTCAGCCTCAGAACCGAATAGTTAGCGAGATCCTGTTCCAGATATCCCAGATGAATCAACTGTCGCAAAAGGCTACCCCAGTCCTCACGGCTTCGGTGACAGCCGATACCGTAGGTCGACAGTCGGTGATGCCCGAAGTGCTCTATGCGCCGGTTTTTGGCTCCCAGCAACACGTCAATCACATAGCCGGCACCAAAACGCTGTCCGACTCGAAACACGCAGGAAAGGACCTTTCGGGCATCTTCAGTGGCATCGTAGAGTTCGGGGGGATTAAGGCAGTTATCGCAGTTGCCGCAGTCCGTCGCCAAGGGCTCGCCGAAGTAGCCGAGCAGCACCCGTCGGCGGCAGAGTCTGGCTTCGGCAAAGGCGACCATGGCATTGAGTTTGTGCAGATCGATCCGTTTCTGGTTTTCGTTGCGCCCCTGTTCAATGAGCCCGCGACTGATGGCAATATCTCCGTAACCGAAGAGCAACAGCGCGTCCGCAGGCAGACCGTCACGACCGGCGCGCCCCGTTTCCTGATAATAGCTTTCAATGTTTTTGGGCAGGTCGTAATGGACGACAAAACGGACATTGGATTTGTCGATCCCCATACCGAAGGCCACGGTGGCCACCACCACCTGCAGATCTTCCCGTACAAAAGCCTCCTGTACCCGCCGTCGTTCCTCATCGCTCAATCCGGCATGGTAGGGGGCCGCGGAAATCCCCTGATGGCATAATTTCTCCGCCACCGCTTCCACCCGCTTGCGGCTCAGCGCGTAGACAATCCCCGACTTCCGCCCCTGGCGGGAAAAAAAATCTGCCAACTGACGAGCCGGCTTGTTCTTTTCAACCACCGTGTAACGGATATTGGGACGATCGAAACCGGCGACAAAATGGGCCGCCCCGCCCAAATCGAGACGCTGCAGAATATCCTGTCGGGTCTGGGTATCCGCGGTGGCCGTCAGAGCAATGACCGGCACTTCAGGAAACAACTTGCGCAACCGACCGAGCTGCACATATTCGGGTCGAAAATCGTGCCCCCACTGGGACACGCAGTGAGCCTCATCGATGGCGAATAGAGCCACTGGCAGGGTTCGCAGGCGCTCCAGAAAGCCATCGCTCATCAAACGCTCAGGCGCCACATAGAGCAGGTCCAGCTGACCGGCATGCCATCGGGCCAGAACCTGACGGGCTTCCGCACCGCGCAGGGACGAATTGTAAAAGGCCGCGCGCACGCCGTTGATCCGCAGTGCGTCGACCTGGTCTTTCATCAGGCTGATCAGAGGCGATACTACAATGCCGGTGCCGGGTCTGTGCAGGGCGGGCAGTTGATAACAGAGGGATTTGCCGCCGCCGGTGGGCATGAGCACGAAAGCGCTTTGACCGTGAATCAGACCCTCGACGATCGGCCGCTGAAACGGCCGAAAGGAGCGAAAGCCAAAGACACTCTGCAATGTTTCCAGGGGATCCTGATTTATCCGGGGCATGGACAGAACTCATGGAGAAAGGCAGGCCGATACTTCTGGCAAAAATACTTCTGGCAAAAAGACCAGCCATCAAAAAAACCGACTTCAATGAGAATTTAGAAAACCTTCGCGGACCGGTTATTATGTACCCCTCTTCGGGGCCTGTCAATCGGTGCTCCGCTCGGTGAACGGTATCCTTTGCAGCCCAGCAGGGCTTGGTGGTGTCGTTCTTTTGGAACAAGCGGCCAACTTCTTTGCCTGGCGCTCAGATTTTTACTCAGTCTGCCGAAGGTAACCGCAGGAGTTCTGCAAAAAGGCTCATTGGAACAGCGACAGAAACTCGCCGTAGCCTTCTTTTTGCAGATCGACCAGGGGTATGAAGCGCAGGGCTGCCGAATTCAGGCAGTAGCGCAATCCGGTGGGGGGAGGACCATCTTTGAAGACATGGCCGAGATGGGAATCGGCATGCCTGCTGCGCACCTCGATTCTCACCAAGAACCCTCTTCGGTCTTCCTTCTCGACAATATTGTCCGCAACCAGGGGCCGGGAAAAGCTCGGCCAGCCAGTGCCGGATTCGAATTTGTCCCTGGAACTGAACAAAGGCTCGCCAGAAACGATGTCGACATAAATACCCGGCTCCTGGTTGTCCCAGTAGGCGTTTCTGAATGGGGGTTCGGTACCATTGTGTCGCGTGACCCTGTACCCCATGGGGGTCAGCCTGCGGCGCAGTTCGGCGTCTTCGGGAATCCAGTAAGGGCCGCTCCGGTTTCGGTCGTCTTTTGAGTTCATGAATTCCTCCTGCATCGCTTTCGAAGGTTTCGCTGCCGGCAGAGTGGACCGCTGGACCCGGGTCAGGATCGCCGGGATTGCCGGCGGGACTGCCGGGACCGTTCAAGATCACCCTGGACCTCCCGCCGGCCGCGTTCATAGACGATCTCCCGCCCCATGATACTTCCCGCGTAGGCTCGCCCACTGGGTGTCAACAACAACCGGCAGCGGACGCTGTCGGCGCCGGTGCCGAGCAGTACGTCGATGCGGTCGGCATGCTTGTTCAACACCAGCACCTCGATCAGCCGGCCGCTTTCTGTCACCCGAAGTTTTATTTTTTCGTCTTCCATGGATTGTCACCCTTCCGATACGCGTGTTGATTGGCAACCATTGTTCAACAGAGTGAAGTTTTGGTCGTCCAACTGATTTTTCTCGATTTTACCAGCAGCCGGCAGTCTTGTCCGACAGTTTCTTGACAACAACCAGCCGTCGCCTTTTTTTCACAATGATGAGCGCCGCGGGCGCCGCTCCGCCAGTTCAACTCTATTACCCGATTTTTACAAGAGAAAAGAAGGGTTTTGTTTGCATGAGCCGAGCCAAAGTGTTAGAAGTCTAAATTCAACTATTTCACCCTCAGCGGCGCATAAACGGCCCGGGTGCCTAATAAAAAAGGCCTGTCCATGCCACTCTTCCGCCACTTCGTCCTGACCGGGCTTGCGAGCCTGTGCCTGTTCCTTGGCAGCGGCACCGCCCGGGCTGACCTGCTGCGTGAAACCGGGCTGGGCCTGGGCAGCGGCTATCGCAAGGCGGAGCTGTCCTGGAATATTGCCGGTAACCGGAAGGGTACCAGTCCCGACGTGCTTTCCGAGCTCGAATGGAAGCATCTTGAAATCTTCCAAACCCGGGCCGAAAGTTTTCTGAGACTTGGGCTTTCCCAATTTCCCAACCTTTCCCTGCTGCTCAGGGGATCGCTGACCTGGGGGTGGATTGTCGCGGGCGACAATCGCGACAGCGATTATGCCGGCGATGGCCGTACGCTGGAGTTTTCACGGTCGGAAAACAGCGGCAAAGGCGGCAATCTGCTGGATCTCTCCGTGGCTGTGGGACCGCAGTTTAAACTGTTCAACGACACCCTGGAGCTGGCTCTGCTGGCGGGATGGTCCTACCATGAACAGAATCTTAGGATTCGTCGGGGGCGACAGACCCTGTCCGAGCCCGGACTGACCCCCAACACATCTCTTCCGCAGCCCCTCGGACCTTTCCCCGGGCTCGACAGCCGTTACGATTCCCGCTGGTGGGGCCCCTGGCTGGGAACGGACCTGCGCTGGCTGCCGACAGCAAAATTATCCCTTTTGGGAAACTTTGCCTGGCATTTTGCCGACTACCAGGCCAAGGCCAACTGGAACCTTCGCAGCGACCTGGCTCACCCGGTCAGTTTTCGTCACTGGGCCGATGGCCGCGGCCTTGTGCTGGGCTTAGGTCTGCAGTACCGTGTTGCCCCCAACTGGCGGCTCGCCCTAAACTACCAGTACCAGGACTGGGTGGCGGACAAGGGCATCCACCGGGTTTACCGAGTCGACGGCGGCAGGGCGGAGAGCCGCTTCAACAGGGTCCACTGGCGATCCCAGTCCGGGATGTTCAGTCTTTGCTACCTGCTTTAATCCAGAGATAAACACAACATCGGGATTAGCAGGCCGTTGAAACCAGCAGTGGACCAATTTTTGCCGAAAACTTTTCGGCACCTTGCGAACGGTTTTTTTCGGTATACTTCTTGATACTGAAAGCTCACGCGTCGCGGGGAGGTTGTCGAAGTCCTTGGATTTGAGGCGACGGCATCAGTTTTGAGGGCAGACCAGAAGCCACATCGATTTGCGAGCGACTTTTTTCGGTCCGGGGCGAAGGATCAAACAATCTAAAGGGGAACGAACCACTTTCATGCTGGCCTGCATCCACAAATATTTCTGGCTTGGCGGCCTGCTTCTACCGTTGCTGCTCGGCGGCGCCGTGGGACACCTGGCTGCCGTTATCACCGAGATTCGCTTATCCGGACCACCGTCCGAGGTTCCGCAGCGTCGTCCTGAGCCGACAGCTTCGGCGGGCGGCCTTCCCATGCACGCTTACGAACCCATTCTGCAACGCAATATTTTTGATTCGAGGGGGCCCGCCGCCGGTTTTCTGACGCCGGCATCGGATACTTCGGCAGAGTCGGCGGTCCGTCCCGCCAATCTGGCCTTGCTGGGCACCCTGGTGGCGGGGGATCGATCCCGAGCGCTGCTTTTCGCAGACCGGGAGACGACCCTTCTGGGTCTTGATGAGGAGCTGCCCGGTGGCGGACGGATCAAACATATCGAACGGCAGCGGGTCGTCATAGGCTGGCCCGACGGAGCGGAACAAGAGTTGCTCGCTGCCGGGGCGTCCCTGCCCAACCAGGGCCGACCGGCAGCCGACAGTGGCCAGGACATCCGTTCCGCCGGCGACAATCATTGGCTTATCAGCAGTACGGAAATCGAAAAAGCGCGGGCCAATTTCAATCAACTGATGACCTCGGCCCGGCTGGAACCGAAAATCGTACAAGGCCAAACCCAGGGTTTTCTGGTGCACATGGTACGACCCAACTCCCTGCTGGCCCGCCTCGATATTCAGCGGGGTGATCTGATCAAGGAAGTTAACGGGGTGCCTCTCGACAGTCCGGAACGCGCCCTGCAGGTCTTCCAACAACTTCGGGAAGCCCGAAGAGTCACCGTTAACCTTTTGCGGCGGGGGCAGCCCCGGTCTCACACTTATGAAATCGATTAAATCTGTAATTGAAAAAACCTTCTCCCTGCTCTTGCGGACGGTCGTAAACGAGCGCCCGTCGGCTCGTTGCGGGCGCTCGTTTACGACTCCCTTGAATTATTCATTGTGGTTACAATGACCGAAAAGGAGCGCGATACGATGTGGCTTCTGTCTCAAAAGTTGCGGACGCCGAACCGCTTTCGGTTTTTCCTGCTGTTACTACCGCTGGCTGCGGTTCTCACGGGATCACTGTTCGCAGGCGCCAGTGGCGCGGCGGCACAATATGATCTGTCGCCGGCCACCCAGATAGAGCGTGTCGAGATCGGGCCCTGGAGCGCCATCATACGTGCCAATGGACACATCTCCACCTACCGCTACTTCCCCCTGTCTGGCCCCGAAAGACTGGTGGTCGACGTCTACGGTGCCCATCCGACCTTTGACGACACCGAGTTGCCTATGCAGGGGGCCTTTCGGCGGCTGAGACTCGGCACCTATCCAAACAAAACCCGTTTCGTCCTCGACGCCACGGATACCGTCCCGCAGCACCATCTGATCACCGGCAATCGCTCCCTTGAAATCCATTGGGGCCACCTGACACCCGCATCCGGCGAACAGCAACCCCAACCGCCGGCCGCCCCCGAACATTCCACTTCCAAACCGCTCAGGCCTGCCTCACCGAGCAGTGTCTCCCTTGACTTCAGCGACATCGAACTGGCCGACCTCATCAAAACCATCAGTGACCTTACCGGACGCAATTTCGTCTACGACGACACCGTCAAGGGCAGGGTGTCGATCATGACCCCGGATCAGATCTCCACCGAAGAAGCCTATCAGCTCTTCCTGACCGTGCTCAGCATCAAGGGTTTTACGGTAATTCCTTCGGGCCGGGTGCACAAGATCGTCCGCGAAGCTACTGCCAGGGAAACCAACCTGCCCCTGCTTACCGAAGACAGCCAGATTGCCGGGGAACAATTCGTCACCCGGCTGCTGCACCTGGAACACATCAGTGCTGAACTGATGGCGGAGAGAATTCTGACTCCGCTCATGCCCCGGACCGGCAACGTGATTGCCTATGCTCCGGCCAACACGCTGATCATCACCGACAGTGCCGCCAATATCGAACGGCTGGTGCAGATCATTCGGCGGCTTGACCTTCCCAGTTCCGTGGATCAGCTGGAGGTTTTGCGACTTCAGTACGCCAACGCCGAGGAAGTCGCCGAAATCTGCCGCACCGTCCTCGGTCAGAACGCCCGACAGGCGGCCGCCCGCGCCGCAAGACCGGGCGAAAGCGCTCCGGCGAGCCAGGTGATTGCCTATCCCCGCACCAACTCCCTGCTGGTGGTGGCGAGCCTGGAAGACCTGCGGACCATTCGCCAGCTGGTCGAGCGCCTCGATCGCCAGCCGTTGCGGGAACGGGCCCCCATCAATGTTTATTACCTTGAAAACGCCGATGCCGAAAGGCTGGCCGAAACCCTCAACACCATCATCGCCCGCAGACCGGGGGTAGCCCGCGATCCCCGCAGCGTCTCCCTCTATCAGGGGCTCAGCGATAGTTTAAGCATCACCGCCGACAAACCCACCAACGCTCTGATCATCCATGGAACGCCTGAAGATTTTGAACAGGTGCGCGAAATCATCGCTCGGCTCGACATCAGGCGCAAGCAGGTCTATGTCGAGACCCTGATTCTGGAACTTTCCATGGAAGCTACCAAACAGCTGGGTGCTTCCCTGCAGGGGGCCTTCCGCACCGGCAGTGGCGTGGTGTCCATCAGCTCCGGCCAGGGTATCGGACCCGCTTCCCTGGCTGATTTCAGGCCTGCAGAGGGGGGCACCCTGCCCACCGTGCTCGGCAAAGCCATCGACGGAATCCTGCTCGGCGGTCTGTTCAGCCCCATCTCCGTGACGGGTCCTGACGGCAACCTGATCACCGTGCCGGCTTTTTCGGCCCTCATCGACCTGTCCAAAACCGACAGCGACGTCAACATTCTCTCCGCGCCCCGGCTGCTGACCTCGGACAACGAGGAAGCGGAGATCATTGTCGGTGCCAACGTGCCCATCATCACCCAGCGACTGACCGACACCGGCGGCGGCAACAGCCTCGCCCAGAGCGTTTCGGTGGAACGCAAGGACGTGGCCCTGATTCTGCGGTTCACTCCGCAGATAACCGAAGGTGACCTGGTGCGGCTCAACGTCTACCAGGAAATCACCGACATTGTTCCAGAAGCAGCTGCCGTCGGCGATATCAACCAGGTCGGCCCGACCCTGACCAAGCGCCTGCTGCGCAACACGGTTCTCGCGGAAGACGGCCAGACCGTGGTGCTCGGCGGCCTGATCAGCAACAATCAGCAGAGTTCGGTCAGCAAGGTTCCATTGCTTGGGGACATCCCGTTGCTGGGTCACCTGTTCAGACACACCCGCAGCAGAGAGAACAAGACCAACCTGCTGGTCTTCATCACGCCGCGCATCATCAGCAACCGGGACGACCTGGCGGCGGTGACCCGGCGCAGCAGCCGGGCCATGGAAGCTTTTCGGCCCGACGGCGCTCCGCCCCTGATACCGGCCGAACTGCTCGGCAACGACCTGCTTTACGCGCCCTTTGAGTACAACGAGCCGGAATCAGCGGTCCCTTAATTCACAAGCTGTTACGGATATGAAAAGCTGGAAGCCTTTAGGCGAAATTCTGCAGCTTCATTGCAACGTCCCGGCATCGGCGGTGGAGCAGGCCCTTGCCGGCCAGCCCCAGAGTGGCCTGCGGCTTGGTGAACTGTTACTACAGAGCGGTACCATCGATGCGGCGGTGCTGGCCCGGGCGCTGGCACTCCAGTCCGACCTGCCCTTTACCGAGCACCTCGAAATGCTGGCGGAAACGGATCTGCTCGATCTGATCCCCATTGCTTTCGCCAAGGAACGACGCATTTTCCCCATCAGTCGCCAGTCTCACTGTCTGACCCTGGCGGTGGCGAATCCCCTGGACAACCGGGCCCTCAACGACCTGACCGTGCTGACCGGCTGCCAGCTGCGGATTACCGTCTCCAGTGCCGATGAAATCCTGCGCGCCATCAACCGCAGCTACGAACAACACGCCGGCAAAACCCAGAACGTGGTGGCAGAAATCGACAGTGGCGCGGATAATACTGCAACCACCAAGCTGGAACCCGCCGATCTGCTCGACGCCTCCGATGAAGGCCCCATCATCCGCTTTGTCAACAGCCTGCTGACCCAGGCGTACAAGGAACGGGCCAGCGATATCCACATCGAACCCTATGAAACGGAACTGGTGATCCGCTATCGGGTCGACGGCATCCTGTACGATGTGCTGCGCCCTCCGCTGCGTGCCCAGGCCAGCATCGGCAGCCGCATCAAAATCATGTCCAACCTGAATATCGCCGAAAAGCGTCTGCCCCAGGACGGCCGCTTCGGGGTGCGCATCGCCGGCAAGGATGTGGATGTGCGCGTCTCGACCCTGCCTACCGCCTTTGGCGAACGCATCGTGCTGCGTTTGCTGGACAAGTCGAGCAACGTCCTGACCCTGGAGGAAATCGGTATGGACCGCCGCCTGCTGCTGCAGGTTCAGGCCATGATCCGCAAAAGCCACGGCATCTTCCTGGTGACCGGTCCCACCGGCTCGGGCAAAACCACTACCCTTTACGCCGCCTTGAGCCTTCTCAACAGCCGGGAAAAAAATATCATCACCGTTGAGGACCCCATTGAATACCAGCTCAACGGGGTCGGCCAGATCCAGGTCAATCCGCGAATTGAGCTGACTTTTGCCGCTGGTCTACGCTCGATTCTGCGCCAGGACCCCGACATCATCATGGTCGGCGAGATTCGCGACCGGGAAACGGCGGAGATGGCCGTGCAGTCGGCCCTGACCGGCCATATGGTCTTCTCCACCCTGCACACCAACGATGCCGCCGGCGCCCTGACCCGCCTGGTGGAAATGGGCATCGAGCCCTTTCTGGCCGCTTCGTCCATCGTCGGCATTCTGGCCCAACGACTGGTGCGGAGACTCTGCCCCCACTGTCGCCAGGCCTATCAGCCGAGCGTCGAACTGTTGCGGGAAGCGGGACTGCCGCCCCGGTTGCCGGAAGGCGCCGTACTCTACCGGGAGGTGGGCTGCGACCGTTGCATGGGCATCGGCTACCGGGGCCGCAAAGGCATTTTTGAACTGCTCACCGTCGATGAACAGGTGCGGGACCTGCTGCTGCAGAAACGTGATGCCGCGCGCATCAAGAAAGCGGCTCTGGCGGCAGGCATGACCTCTCTGCGTGACGCCGGAATCGCCAAGGCGCTGGCCGGAGAAACAACTCTTGAAGAAGTGCTGCGTGTTACTCAGGAGGAGGTCTGACCGTGCCCCGCTTCGACTATGAAGGATTCGATGCCAGCGGCACCCGGGTCAGCGGCTCCCTGGAGGCTCCGGGTCGCCGGGCCGCCCTGGAAACCCTGCGCGGACAGCAGGTTTTTGCTACCCAGATCCAGGAGATGGCGACTTCAAAACGGCGTTCCTTCCGCTGGCAGCGGCGTCGGGTCGGGGCGCTGGAGTTGGCCGCTGCGACCCGCCAGATGGCCACCCTGCTGGAAGCCGGACTACCCCTTGACGAGGTTCTTTCCGCCGTCGCCGAACAGACCGATCGCACCCTGCTCAGTCGCGCCCTGAACCAGGCCCGGGAGGATCTGGTGCAGGGAGGATCGCTGCACCAGGCTCTGGAAGCCCAGTCCCGAATCTTCTCGCCCCTGTTCGTCAACATGGTCAAAGTCGGCGAAAGCAGCGGTACTCTCGACCGGGTGCTGGCTCAGTTGTCCGACCTGCTGGAGAATCAGGCCCGCATTCGCAGCCGCATTCAGGCAGCTCTGACCTATCCGGCCCTCATGGGACTGGTGGGCAGCGCGGTGCTGCTGCTGCTGTTTGCTTTCGTGGTTCCGCAGATCACCCGCATGCTCGACAATCTGCATATGGAGCTGCCCCTGATGACCCGTCTGCTGATTCGGGCCGGGGACTTGTTTTCCGGGGGATGGTGGCTTTTGATGTTAGTCGTGCTGGCGGGGGGTGCCGTGCTGCGGCATTACGCGCGCAGTGAACGGGGTGCTCTGGAACTGCACCGCCGGATTCTGCAACTGCCCTTAATCGGCCGACTGGTCCTGTACACCGCCACCGCCCGCCTGAGCCGCACTCTGGCCACCTTGCTTGAAAGCGGCGTACCGCTGCTCACCGCACTTGATATAAGCCGCGAACTCATGAGCAACCGGATTCTGCGTCAGACGCTGGAAAACACTGCAATCTGCGTGCGGGAAGGCGAAGGCCTGGCTGCACCCCTGCAGCGCAGCGGCGTGTTTCCACCGCTGCTGATTCAGATGGCCGCGGCCGGCGAGAAGAGCGGCCGGTTGGAAAACATGCTGGCTCGGGCGGCCCGCAGCTATGAAAACCAGGTAGAGAGCACCATTGCCTCCCTATTGCCGCTGCTCGAACCCTTGATGATTCTGTTTATGGGCGGCGTGGTTGGCGCCGTAGTGCTGGCCGTTCTGCTTCCCATCTTTCAGGCCAGCCAGGGTATGGGCTAAGTGTCCGCCTCACCGGCTGGGGTGAAGTGATTCACGTTTTGTTTTGACCTTTTTGAACAAGGAGTATCGGTCATGCCTGTCTCCAGACTTAATACCCGTCGGGGATTTACCCTCATTGAAATCCTGGTGGTGGTGACCATCCTCGGCATCCTTGTCGGCATTGTCGTACCGCGCATTCTGGACCGGCCGGAGGAAGCCCGACGCACCAGAGCCGCAGCGGATATTCGCGGCATCGGTGAAGCCCTGGGCATGTTCAGGCTCGACAACGGCTTCTACCCGTCGACGGAGCAGGGATTGCGGGCTCTGGTGGAAAAACCGCAAACCGGCCGAATTCCGACCCGCTATCCGGACAACGGTTATCTGCGCAGAATCCCACTGGATCCCTGGGGTAATCCCTACGTTTATCTGTCCCCCGGCCTGCACGACGAGTACGATCTCCTTTCCTATGGTGCTGACGGCGAACCGGGCGGTGAGGGCAACAATGCCGAGATTCGCAGTTGGGAACTGGACTGACGGCGTGGAACGTCCCGAAACCGGGGTGACCTTCCCTTCGCAGTGGACCGCAGAACACAGGGCATGCAGCGGCTTCACGTTGGTGGAACTGGCAGTGGTTACCTTGATCATAGCCTTGTTTGCCGGCCTGACCCTGCCTTTGCTGGGCCAGGGCAGACACCGCGAACTACGCTCGACGGCCCGTCGCATCAGTGGCCTGACCCGTTGGGTGTACAGCGAGGCCGCCCTGAGCGGCCGGGAACATGAACTGGTCTTTGATCTGCAGCGGCAGGTCTTTTTCGCTCGCCGCCTGGAAGCTGACGGCCAGCAGGTAGCCCTGAGCGGACCGGGGCGTGAACGCTCCGCCGCCGGCAGATCCCGTATTGTCGAGGTGATCGTCGGCGGTCAACGACCCTTTGGTGAACAGACCGTTGCGGTGCGGGTTCTGCCCCTCGGCTGGCTGGAAGAGACGGTCGTGCACCTCGAGTCCGGCGAAGAGGCGCGCCTCACCCTGCGCCTGATGCCTCTCACCGGAGCCAGTGAAATTCACGAAGGATTCCTTGAGTTCTGAAAAGATGATGATCATGTTCCGCTGTCAAAAGGCCTTTACTCTGCTTGAAGTGATGATTGCCCTGGCGATAGCGGCGACCGCATTGCTGGCCCTGCTTGGATTGGGCAACCGGTCCATCGCGGTTCACGACCGCCTGCAGAAAACCACGCGGGCTACTCTGCTGGCGCAGGCCAAGATGTCCGAGTTCGAGACCGCAGGATTGCCCAGGGACAGGAATTCGGACCGCTTCTCCGAGCCTTTCGAGCAGTTCCGCTGGCATTACACCACAGCCGAAACCCCGCTACCCTCAACCATCGAGGTCCAGGTCACCGTCACCTGGGGAGAGGAGCGGGGCAACGAGTCCGTGTCTCTGACCTCGTTTCTACTGCGCTGAGAAAAGGGCATGACCAACAAAGGCTTTACTCTCATCGAGATGCTGGTGGCGATTACAGTCAGCGCCCTGCTGCTGGGCACGACCTACGGCGTGGTCCGCTCGGTGAGCCTGTCACGGGATCGGCTCGCCGCAGAAGGCGAAGGGTTTCACCTGGCCCGAGTCATCGCCGAGCGGCTGGCCAGAGAACTTCGGGGCGCCTATTACAGCAGCCATTGGCCTGAAACCCGGTTCATGGGCGGCGCAGACGACAGCGGAGCCACCTTTCTGCAACTGGCAACCACGGCGGCGACGCCGACTGCTTCGGGGGGGGGGCTGGTCCGGGTACGCTACCGCCTCGTGCAGGAGAACGGCGCGAGCGGAATGCTCATGCGGGACGAGCACCCCCTCTACGACGAGAGCCCCGCGGAGCCGCCTCGCCGCCGTCTGGCGGCGAACATTCAAAGCCTGGAGCTGCGCTTCGGCGAAGCAACGGACCGGCAGCCCGCCTGGGACAGTCTGGAACAGGGCGGGTTGCCCGATCTGGTGGAGGTAAATCTGACCATCGAGACGGATGGAGGCCCGCTGCCGTTCATGACCGTAATTGAGCTGGCGCCTCTGCACAAAAGACTATGAGATGTTTGCGACAGGAACAGGGAACGGTGCTGCTGCTGGTACTGGTGGTGGTGGCCCTGCTCAGCGCCCTGTTGGGCGACTTCGCCTTTTCGACCCTGGTCGATCTGCGCCTGACGGAAAGTTTTCGCGACCGAACCAAGGCCTATTATCTGGCCAAGGGCGGCGTCCGTTTCGGACGCATGCTGCTGCAGGAGGACACCAACACTTACGACAGCCTGGACGACCTCTGGGCCCAGCCGATCAATCACTACCCGGTAGGAGACGGAGCGGTTTCCATCCTTATCGAGGACCACGACGGCCGTCTCAACCTGAACCGGCTTGTGACCGGCCAGGGCAATATCGACGTGGTGATCAGGGATCGCCTTCTGCGACTGTTTCAGCATCTGGACATTGCCGAAGGACCCGAACTGACCGCGGCACTTATCGACTGGATCGACCCCGACGACGAGCCGCAACCGCTGGGGGCGGAAAGCGACTATTATCTGAGCCTGCCCGACCCCTACCGGGCCAAGAACGCTCCCCTCGACACAATGGAGGAAATGCTTCGGGTCCGGGGCTTCAGTCCCCGGCTGCTGCAGCGGTTGGCTCCCTACGTGACCCTTTACGGGGACCGCCGGGTCAATGTCAACACCGCTCCCGGCGAACTGCTGATGGCTCTGGCGGAAGAGATGGACGGGCGGGCGGTCGACGCCGTTCTCAACGCCCGGCAGCGCAGTCCTCTGACCTCACTGACACAATTGCGCGACCTGCCGGAACTGGAGCGGGCCTACGGGTTCATTTTCCGTTATGTTAAATTCGACAGTTCCTGTTACCGGGTAACGGCGCGGGCCGAAGTGGGATCCGGCCGCAGCCTGGTGAAGGCGGATATTCGCAAGGACGACAACCAGGTTCTCTACTTCAAGGTGGATTAAGGCTCATGGAAAAACGCTTCATCGGCATCGACATCGACCGGAACTGGGTACGGCTGGCCATTGTCACGCAGGCGCCGGAGGGTCCCGAACTGCGACTTGTGGACAAACGTCCCTGGGCCGACCGGGAAGAACTGCATCGGGCCCTGCGGGAACTGACCGAGGGCACGCGCATCTACGGCGACCGTCTGGCCGCCGCCCTGCCGGCTTCCAGTGGTTTCAGCCGCCGGCTCAGCTATCCCTTCAAAGATCCGAAAAAGATCGAAGCCGCCATGGCTTTTTCCCTGGCGACGCAACTGCCCGTGGCCGACCAGGAGTGCGTCATGGTCCTGCACCACCGGCAGGTTGATGACCAGGGCTGCCAGGTCGGCGCCAGCGCCGTTCCGCAAACTGCGGTGGCGGCATTTCTTGAAGCCTTCGACCAGGAGAACATTCCCCTGCAGGTGCTGGATCTGGTTCCCTTTGCCATGCCCCCGGCGCTGGCGGATCGCAGCGAAGCGGCGGTGGTCGCATTGCTGCGCAACGAGGAAACGGTGATCGCCCTGCTGCAGGGGGGATGCACCAGCGACTACCGTCTCTCTCCGCCTCTGGCGGACACCGCCGATCCGGCCGAGGAACTGATACAGCAGAGCCGCCAGCTGCAGGCCCAGCACCGTTTGGAACAGCTTCCCCTGTATCTGCTGGGCCCCCGGGCCGACGAGGATCTGGTGGAAAGCCTCTGTCAGCAAGGCTACGCCGCGCAAATTCCCCTCTGGATTCTGGACGGCGAGCCGGTGGCCGCGGAGTTCCTTCCGGCAGTGACCCTGGCCTGGCGCGCCCTGCGTCCGGGACGGGACGGAGACGGCAACTTTCGCCGCGGTTCCTTCGCTCTCAAGGGAGAATGGGCTGCGCTGAAGAAAAAGCTGCTGCTGGCCGGTACCGCCCTGCTGACCGCTCTGGCGCTGTTCGTCCTGGCCGGCTGGATGGGCTACGCTCACAAGTCGCGCCAGGCGCGCATGTTGCAGCAGCAGCTCACCGCCCAGTTCCGTGAAACCCTCCCAGAAGCCGGCGCCATTGTCGACATGCCCCTGCAACTGCGCCAGGCCATCGCCCGCCTTCGCACCCGAAGCCGCCTGCTCGGCATCGACGGCAGCGCCTCGGCCCTGTTCGCCCTGCTTGAGGTTTCCGCGCGGATGCCGGAGCAGGTCCGAGTGGACATCACAACCCTCAACTACGGCGCCGAGGGCCTGCGCCTGGAAGGGGCAACCGATTCCTACGACGACCTCAACCGTATCGCCCGCAGTCTTGAGCAATCGGCGCTGTTCGGTGAAGCTCAGATTGGCGATGCCCGCACCGCCGCCGATAACCAGCGCGTCGAATTCCGCCTGAATCTGCCCTTGGCCGGGGAGGAACTGCCATGAAACTGAAACCCTTGCAGGATCTCAGTCAAAGGGAGCGGCTGATGCTGCTGGCGGCCGCCCTGGTCATCTTCCTTACTGTGCTGACCTTCGGAATCGTGCAACCTTATCGAGCGGCTCTTTCACGTCTCGACACTCAGATCGCCTCCCGTCGTCGACAGCTTTCGGAATTGCAGCAGCTGAGCCGTGAATACCGGAATTTGCAGCAGCAAACAGCGGCCGGCGAACAGCGCCTGGCCGCGGCCGGAGATTTTTCCCTGCTGACGTTCGTCGAGGCCACCAGCATTCGCCTGGCGGGCCGCGACCGTCTCATATCCATGCGTCCGCAACCGGGAGCCATGCTGGAGGAGTTCCGTGAAGAAGCGGTGGAGGTTCGCCTGGAGCGGATACGCCTCGATCAATTGGTGCAGTTGCTGATAGCCGCCGACCGGGCGCCGGCACCGATGCAGGTCAAATCCTTGCGCCTTCGCACCCGCTTTGATGATCGAGCGCTGCTTGATGTGACCCTTGTCTTTGCCAGTTATCGGAGGATCTCATGACCTTCATGGCTATCCTGCGCCGTTGTTGCGGACGCCGCATCGGCCGGTGGCTGGGCATGTGCGTGCTGCTGCTGATTGCCGCGCTGGCCGTCTATTACCGAACCTTTCCCCGCCAGACCCTCCGGGACCGTCTGCAACAGGAAATAGCCCAGGCTGGGCTGGCGGAAATCCGCCTGGCGACTCCGACCCTGTTGTTCCCTCCTGGTCTGAACTTTCCCCGGGCGGATCTGCTGGTGAGCGAAACACCCCGTCGGGAACTGCCATTGCGACAGCTACGTGTCATCCCCCTCTGGTTTTCCCTGGTGGGGGATCGTCCCGGGCTGCGCTTCCGCGCCGAGCTTCACGGGGGAACTCTGAGCGGCAATCTGCGCCGCAATGGTGAAGCAGAGCTCAAAGCCGAGGGGATTGCGTTGCGGGAAGTTCTTCGGGACGAATCCGGCCCGCTCCTGCAGGCGACCGTGAGTCGCGGCCGCTTTGAGGGAATGCTGCCCCTGGACCTGCCGGGCGACCGATTGCTGGAACTGACCCTGGAGCAGATCCAGCTGACCGGACTGGAAACCTATGGTGTCGCCGAGGGCCGCCTTGACCTGGGCCGATTGCACCTGCAGGTCGAAGGCAGAGGCGCTACTTTGAACGTGCGGGAAATGTCTCTGCAAGGGGGCGCACTGGAAGGTCGGGGGCAGGGCACCCTGCTCCTCGGCCCTTCCCCGGCCGCCACGCGCCTCAACCTGACCCTGGAACTGCGTCCCGGCGACACGCTGGATGCCAGCCTGCGGGAGCTGCTGCTCCTGCTCGGTAGCGGCACCGGGGATGGCGGTCGCATTCTGCGCCTTTCGGGAAGCCTGCGGCAGCCGGCGCTGCGCTGAACCGTTGGTTTTTCAGCGGACCCGGAGATTCCGGAGTCCGGCGGTTGACTTTCCTGCTCGCAATGATTAGCTTGCCTGCAATCGCATTAATGCCACTTGCAAGGAGATCAGATTTCATGAGTGACGAACAGGAAACGCCGGAAGACAACATTCCTTATCTCGACAGCGACGGCAACTATATCGAACCGGAGTCGGAAGACGAGCAAGCGGATCACCAGGGTGATGCCCTGGTGCTGGCCAGCGACTCGCTACCGTCGGTTCTGCCGATCATTCTGCTGCGACCCCGTCCCGCTTTTCCAGGTACTCTGGTTCCCATGGTGCTGAGCGGCAAACCGCAGTTGGCCATGGCCCGGCAGGCGGCGGAGAGTACTGCCAAAACCCTCGGCTTCGTGCTGGCCAGAGACCCGGAAGAGCCCGATTCACCCGACAACATGTACCGCATCGGCGTGGTCGGAAAGATCATGAAGGTGCTGCATTCGGACGACAACAGCATTCACCTGCTGATGAATTGCCTGGAGCGCTTCAGCGTCACCGAAGTGCTTCCTTCTCCCCAGGGTCTGTTCGCCCGTGTCCACTATCATCTTGCCGCAGAATTATCCGTCAACTCGGAACTGCAGGCCTATTCCATGGCCATCATTACCGCGCTGAAGGAACTGGTTCAGATCAACCCTCTGTACTCGGAGGAGATCAAGCTGTTCCTCAACCGCCAGAGTATGGACGATCCGGGAAGACTGTCTGATTTTGCCGCCAACCTTACCTCCAGCGACGGACCGGAACTGCAGCAGATTCTGGAAACCTTCGATGTCCGTAAACGCATCGACAAGGTGCTGGTGTTGCTGAAAAAAGAGCTGGAGGTTTCCCGACTGCAGACCAAGATTTCCAAGCAGATCGAAGCCAAGGTTTCCAAGCAGCAGCGAGATTTCTTCCTACGCGAGCAACTCAAGGAAATCAAAAAGGAACTCGGCCTGGAAAAAGAGGGCAAGACCAGCGAAATTGAAAAATTCCAGAAACGTCTGGAGAAGTTGAAACTCAACGAGGAAGCAGCCAAGACCATCGCCGAGGAGATAGAAAAGCTTCGTCTTCTGGAGCCCTCTTCCCCTGAATACAATGTCTGCCGCAACTATCTGGACTGGCTGACTATTCTTCCCTGGGGCAAGTTCAGCAGGGATTCTTACGATCTGGGACGGGCACGCAAGATTCTCGACCGGGATCACTACGGACTCAAGGATGTCAAGGACCGGATTCTGGAATTCATCGCCGTGGGGAAAATGAAGGGCGACATTTCCGGTTCCATTATCTGCCTGGTGGGCCCTCCCGGAGTTGGCAAGACCTCGGTGGGTAAAAGCATCGCCAGCGCCCTGAATCGCTCCTTCTACCGCTTTTCCCTCGGCGGCATGCGAGATGAAGCCGAGATCAAGGGGCACCGCCGCACCTATATCGGCGCCATGCCCGGCCGCTTTATCCAGGCCATGAAGAGCGCCGGCACCGCCAACGCCCTGCTGATGCTGGATGAAATAGACAAGATCGGCGCCTCTTTCCAGGGAGACCCAGCCTCGGCCCTGCTTGAGGTCCTCGACCCGGAGCAGAACGTAACTTTCCGGGATCATTACCTGGACGTGCCCTTCGATCTGTCCAATGTGCTGTTTGTAGCCACCGCCAACACCCTGGACAGCATTCCCGCGCCGCTTCTCGATCGCATGGAGGTCATTCGCCTGGCCGGATACATCCTCGAGGAAAAACTTGAGATCGCCCGCCGTTATCTGATCCCCAAGGCACTGAAAAACCACGGTCTGGAAAAGACCCAGGTCAGCATTCGCAAGGACGCCCTGCGTTACATCATCGACGGCTATGCTCGGGAAGCGGGGGTGCGCTCCCTGGAAAACCTGATCAAGAAAATCATGCGCAAAGCCGCCATGGCTTTTGCCGAAGGCAGGACCGAACGGGTGGTCATCGGCAAACAGCAGGTGGAAGAGTATCTGGGCAAGGCGGTTTTCTCTAAGGAAGAGCTTTTTGAAGGGGTTCCCGGGGTTGTTACCGGGCTGGCCTGGACGGCCATGGGGGGGGCCACCCTGCAAATCGAGGCCACCGCCATGCCGAGCAAAAACAAGGGTTTCAAACAGACCGGCCAACTCGGCAACGTCATGGTTGAAAGTAGCGAGATCGCCTACTCCTACATCATGGCTCACCTGCAGGATTTCGGAGCCGACCCCGATTACTTTGACAAGCACTTCGTGCATCTGCACGTGCCTGCCGGAGCCACTCCCAAGGACGGTCCTTCGGCGGGAATCACCATGACCACCGCGCTTTTGTCCATGATCACCGGCAAGCCGGTGTTGCCGAAGCTCGGCATGACCGGCGAACTGACCCTTTGCGGGCGGGTTCTGCCCATCGGCGGGGTCAAGGAAAAAACTATCGCGGTGCGCAGGGCGGGATTGAAAACCGTTATTTTCCCCGCAGAAAACCGGAAAAACTTCGACGAGCTACCCGAATATCTCAAAGAAGGACTCGAAGTACATTTCGCCCGGGACTATCAGGACGTCTGCCGCATCGCTTTCGGCGAGAACTGCCCTGTCAGCAGCCGCCAGGAGGTTTGATCATGACATCTGCAGAACTCGCCGTCGCGCTGCAAAATCTTGACAGCGACAGCCGCAAGGCCCTGCTGCTGGAGATCCTGCCCGACCTGGCCCGCGAGGCCCTCCAGGATCAGGCCTTTCTGCTGCGATTGTTTCCCGTATTTCTCGAACTGCTGCAACAAAGCGGGCTCGATCCCCAACATTTGCTGCAAATGGCCGGTCTGATTTCCACCTCGGATTCGGCAGGCTTGAGGGGCCTTTAAGGGAGATTTGATCATTGACGATCTGCTCCGGAACTGGTAATTTGTCGGCGTCGCAAGCCGATGACACAGTGTTTTGGTTTCTCCGGAGCCTTCTGGCCGGCCGTTTTTGAGGATTTTGCACCCTATCGCGGGTCCTGTCCGATTACCCTGAAAACTCATCGCATTGGGACAGTCCCTGCGCCCTGTTGGTGGCGGTAAGGCCTCTTGGCCTGACACGGTTCGCGACCTGACCACGCCGCCAGTGCCATGGGGCGATGGAAACAAACACCAAAGCCGCGGCCCTGAAGGACCGCGGCTTTTTAACTTCTGCTGCTTTTACCTGAAAGTCACAGGGTGATGGGCCGGACCGCCACCGCCTTGCTCTCCGTAAACCGGCAACGAGGTATCGACCATGCGCGTTCTTTCCGGCATCCAACCCTCCGGCTCCCTGCATCTGGGCAACTATTTCGGCATGATGCAAAAAATGATCGCCTACCAGGAGCAGCAGGAACTGTATTGTTTTATTGCCAATTATCATGCCATGACCAGTGTCAGCGACGGCAAGACCCTGGCCAGCGGCACCCTGGAAGCGGCAGCCAACTTTCTGGCTTTGGGGCTGGATCCGGAAAAAAGTATGTTCTGGGTCCAGTCCGACGTCCCCGAAGTCCAGGAGCTGACCTGGATCCTGTCCAACTTCACACCCATGGGACTGCTGGAGCGATGCCACAGCTACAAGGACAAGATTGCCCGAGGCGCTGCTGCAAATCACGGACTGTTCGCCTATCCGGTGCTCATGTCTGCGGACATTCTGCTGTTCCAGAGTGAAAAGGTTCCCGTGGGCAGGGACCAGAAGCAGCATGTCGAGGTCACCCGCGACATCGCCATCAAATTCAACAATGAATACGGCGATATCTTCACCCTGCCGGAAGCGGAGATCGACGACCAGGTGGCCACGGTACCGGGCCTCGACGGCCAGAAGATGAGCAAGAGCTACAAGAACACCATCGACCTGTTTCTCGATGAAAAGCCCCTGCGCAAGCAAATCATGCGCATCGTCACCGATCCGACTCCGGTGGAGGAACCCAAAAATCCGGACGCCTGTAACGTTTTTCAGATCTTCCGGCTGTTTCTCGACAAAGAGCAGGAGTCCTCCCTGCGACGACGCTACCTGGTCGGCGGCCTCGGCTACGGTGAGGTCAAGCAGGAACTGTTCGAAACGGTGCGCGACTTTTTCGCCCCCTACACCGAGCGGCGCAGGGTTCTGCTGGCCGAGAAGGAGGAATTGCGGCGCATTCTTTCCTGGGGCGCTGAAAAGGCCCGGCAAGTAGCCGCCCGGACCTTGACTAAAGTCCGAAAAAAAACCGGCTTGAGCTACTGAACAGACAAGCTCCCCGCCCGTAAGCAACAGACAGCACCGGTTCGATCTTCTGTTCGACCCCCTGCAGTCTTTTGTTATAGTAGCAACAGGGAGCAAGGTGCTCTTTGTTTTTTTGCTCCTTTTTGCCGGGCACGATAGCCCGACCGAAACCGTTTATTCCCTTAAAGAAAAAGAGGACCTATGAGCATCGTTCGCAAATGGTATTGCAGCTGCAGCGGGACCCCAGTTGAACTTGTCGCCACGGAATTGACAGAGGACGAGCCTCTGGAACCAGCTTGCCAGATCTGTGGAGCGACTCCTTCATCCGACCCAAAGAGGACTGTTCATTACCAGGACATCGAAGAATGGGACGACTGAAAGGGCAGATTGCGACAGACTCCGTTCTACGCGCTAAAGCCCGGGTTCGCGGCAGTCACCATCGACTGCCGCCCGGGTAAAAAGCACAAAAGCCATGGCCGGACGCTTGCTGGCCTCGCGCATGGCGAACAGCATGCTTTCGTAATTCCAGCCAGCCCCGGTCCACCGGTTGAGAATCACCTCCAGGGCTTCGTCCGTCACCAAACTGGTTTCCACTACCTTGTATTCCACCATTGTTTGATCCTTCCACCAGGGGCTCAGGCGCCGCTATTACTGGGACCTGGCGAACTCTCCTGCCCGTTAAAACAAGAAACGGCACAAGGCCGTCTCGCTGCTGGTAGCTGGTTTCCGCAAACCGCTAACGCTGCTCGCGGGTCTTATTGAAACGGATCTTCGGCCACTGTTCGATGGTGTGCCCGAGACGCCACTCACTGGAGGCAAGAAAGGTCAGGCCCCCTTCCGCATCCCAGGCCAAACTGGGCTGATTTTTCCTTTCGAATTCCTTGAGTTCCTTGCCGTCGTCGCTCTCCACCCAGCGGACTGTGGCATACTCCACTCCTTCAAAAAGGGCTTCGACTCCATACTCGTTCTTCAGCCGGGACAAAATCACGTCAAACTGCAGCACTCCCACAGCGCCCAGAATGTAATCACTGTTGATCAGAGGCCGAAACAACTGCACGGCTCCTTCCTCTGCCAACTGGGTCAGTCCCTTCTCCAACTGCTTGGTCTTGAGAGGATTGTTCAGCCGCACCCGCCGAAAATGCTCCGGAGCAAAGCTCGGAATACCGACAAACTTGAGCGGTTCTTTGTCGCTGAAGGTGTCGCCGATCTTGATGGTGCCGTGGTTGTGCAGGCCGATGATGTCTCCGGGAAAAGCTTCCTCCACGTGACTGCGATCCTGGGCCATGAAAATGGTGGCGTTGGCCAAGGTCACCTCTTTGCCGATGCGGTGGTGGCGGACTTTCATACCTCGCCGGAAAGTCCCGGAACAGATACGCAGAAAAGCGATACGGTCACGGTGGGCAGGATCCATGTTTGCCTGAATCTTGAACACAAAACCGGAAAACGCCTCTTCATGAGGCAATACTTTTCGAGTCACGGCCCGGGCCGGACGGGGCGCCGGAGCCTGCTCGACAAAGGCATCCAGCAACTCTTCAACACCGAAATTGTTGATGGCGCTGCCGAAAAAGACCGGTGTCTGATTGCCCTTGAGGTAGTGTTCGGGATCGAAAGGATTGGCCGCTCCCTCCAGCAGGGCAACGTCTTCACGCAATTCATCGGCCTGGCTGCCGAGCAATTCATCAAGGCGTGGATCGGCCAGATCTTCAATGACAATCGCGTCCCGGTGTCGAGTTTCCTGACCGGGAGTAAACAGCGACAGGCGTTTGCGATAGAGGTTGTAGGTTCCCTTGAAGCGCTTGCCCATGCCGATGGGCCAGGACAGGGGAGCACACTCTATCTGCAGGGTTTCCTCGATGTCGGCCAGCAGGTCCAGGGGCGCCAGTCCTTCACGGTCCAGTTTGTTAATGAAGGTCATGATCGGTGTGTTACGCATCCGGCAGACTTCCATCAGCTTGCGGGTCTGGGTTTCCACACCCTTGGCACTGTCGATCACCATCAGGGCGCTGTCGACAGCGGTCAGAACCCGGTAGGTATCTTCCGAAAAATCCTGGTGTCCGGGAGTGTCCAGCAGGTTGATCTCATAATCCCGATAATTGAACTTCATGACCGAGGAGGTGACCGAAATGCCCCGTTCCTGCTCCATGGCCATCCAGTCGCTGGTAGCATGGCGCGAGGCCTTGCGGGCCTTGACCGAACCGGCCATCTGAATGGCCCCGCCAAACAACAGCAATTTTTCCGTCAAGGTAGTCTTGCCGGCGTCGGGATGACTGATAATGCCGAAAGTGCGTCGGCTGTCGACTTCCCTGCGATGATTCTTGCTCACGAAACAACCTCTTGAGGGATGACGGAATCTCAACAGTGCGGAAAAACCCCATGTCAATCCGGACCATCAAAAAAACCACGGCAACCCAACGGATCTGTGGAACCGGCGGAAACCGCCTGGAGCCGTTGAAAACCCAATAAAAAAACCGGGCCGAAAGGCCCGATGGATGACGGATCATAGCGCAAAATGAGAAAAAAAGTCAAACAGGCGGCGGGGCTTAAAAATGACAGTGATGCAGGCGATTTGACCCGAAGAGTGAACAAAGGCGCTACCAGAGGCCGCCGAGGGGCGCTTGTCTCGTTAATTTTCCCCCGCTTGCGACGACTCGAATAGTCCCCTCACTGCTTGTCATTTCAACACCTTTCCGAGGCAGGCATTTATCCCTTCCATTAAAACCGGCGCGGACAGAAAAAGATGGTCCGCTGATTGCGTATACCCTCAATGTCACACCTGCCTGCCCCGCTTTCCCGGCTGCTCCGACGGTTCCGGCTTGCTCGAAAGGATGTCTCCCATGATCGGAAAGAACCGCCTGATTCTGCTGCTGGCCCCGATTCTGCTGCTGCTGACGGCGACGCCCGGCCTCTCCGACCCCGGAGGGCTGGCCCTAAGTGTCAAGGCCGGCACCCTGGGAGCGGGGCTGGAGGGAACCGCCGGTCTGTTGCCAAGGATCAACTTCAGGGCCGCTGCCAACACCTTTCGGCTGAACTTTGACACATCGTCCCGGGACAACGAGTACCGTATGAAAACCCGGCTGCTTTCTTTTCCTGTCATTGCCGACTGGCACCCCTTCAAAACCTCGGCGTTACGAGTCTCCGGCGGCATGGTGCTCAATTACAACAAAGCGGATTTCCGGGGGAACACCCGCGATGGCATCACCATCGGCTCCAACACCTATACCGCAGATCAGGTGGGAAAACTCACCGGCAAGGTCGATTTCAACAAGATCGCGCCCTACGCCGGCATTGGCTGGGGAAATCCTTTGGGAAAAAACGGACGCTGGTCCCTGAGCTGCGATGTGGGGGTAGTGTTCCAGGGCAAGGCTCGGGTGGACATGTTCGCCAGCGGTCCGATCGCTTCCGACCCCAACTTTCAGGCCGATCTGGAACGGGAAAAACGGAACCTGAAGGAGCGACTGGAAGACTACAGGTATTACCCAGTGATAGCTCTCGGCATCAACTACCGATTTTAAGCACAAGGGATTTTCGGATTTACCTGACCTGCTACACCACAAAGACAGCGAGTACCGACCTTGCGGAGGCAATTTTCCCCTTCACGCCCCGCCACTGCCCGTGCCTTTTTGCACCTGCCCCGAGATAACCCGACCACCGTCGTGTCAGCCAGCCCCCGGCTTCAGGGGGACGGCAAGGCGCCGATCCTTTGCCTTTCCCTCAGGGACAGGGAACTTTCGACACATTCCGCCGGACAGCGTAAGCAGCGGACTATTCGGGCAACCGGAATTTATCACCAGACCGCTTTAACTCCCGTTCTCGACACCACCAGCCGGTTCATCGATCCATTGACGCAGGACCAGCAACTGCAAAAAGAACGGGACACTGTAGGTGGCAGCAAAAGTCGCTTCCTGAGGACCGAAAAACTGGCTGCTGAAGGCCAGGATCAGAATGTAGTTAGGAAAGGACATACACACACGAGCAGCCGACCGGTAGCGGGGTGTCATCCCCCGTATCAGCAGGGCTCCAACCAGCAGAGCCAGCCCCACCAGCAGGCCGGCGGCGGCCATCGCTTCCAGGGCCAGAACCGGGTCCCGACGAAAATGTTCCGAATAACGGGAAAATACTCCCACATTGGTCAGGGCGATAGCCCCAAGGCACAGAGGATAGTGCCGCTGCAACATCCAGTCGGCAGATCGGGGCAGCCAGCGCTGGCAGGCCCGACCGGAAAGAGCCGGAACAAAAATCATCATTGCCAGCATCTGCACCATGGCCGGCACCCCGACCTGCAGAGTGGCACCGGCCAGCCATGAAACCAGGGGCGGCAGGGTGAAGGGCAGGGCCATGGAAGAAAGGATGACGCCCGCCGTGGTCAGCCCCACGTCGGCCTGCAACAGACGAGCAAAAAAAGGCGCCAGCACCGCAGTCGAGGCACCGGCCATGAGCAGGGCGGCCAGTTCGTACTGCGGCCAGAAAATCCGATAAAACGAGAAGGCCACCAAGGGTAGCAGCAGACATTTCGCTGTCAACAGTCGCGCCGTAGCCAGCGGCGCCTCCAGGGCGCAGCCCGCCACCCGGCCCAGATCGACGGCCAGAAAAGACAGAAACAGCATAAACATCACGCAAGCCATGGGTACGACCCGCAGAGGTTCAGCCAGTTGAGGCAGAAAAATGCCGACCACCATGGTAGTGTAACTGGTCAGCAGCAACAGGGCATCTTTTTTTCGAAACATGGCAACGTTTTCTTTCTAATATCCTTCCGGACTTTCCAGACCGATAAAGCGCAGTTTTCCTATGTGAAACGAGCAATTTTTCGTTGTGGCAAAAAAATCAAAGCCTTGTGCAGAGGCGCCGCACAGTTCCTCGAGATAGAGGAAATGGACAGCCTCTGGCTGCTCGAAGGGCAAAAGCCAGGAATATTCCGAGTCACAAACAAGGTCGCAGATTGTCGCCACCACGACGAAAAAGGGCCGTTTCCGGATGAAGCTTTCTATGGTCCGGCCTGTTAAAAGTCTGATTGACATCAACGGTTCGGTTCGGTCCCGTCCAGTCCGATCCGCCTGAAAGCGGCGTCACCCGTCGGGACAATTCTTGACTTTTTGTGCAAAAACTAACAGGTTATTGGCGAAACTATCCGCCTTGCCCGCAATCTTTTTTATCCAGAGGCCGACATGGACCCGAGTATTGCCGCTGCTTCCGATTGTAACGAGCCGGATGCCGCTGCCCTTTACGACGACCGGGATCCCTACCTTATGGCGCTGGCCGCCGCCTTCAAGGCGCGGGACGCGGACTGCATCGAGGAAATCGCCCGTTTTGCTTCCGCCGCCGGTTGGAAGCATATCGGTATCGCCTGTTGTGTGGCCGTCGGCAAGGAGGCGGAGCGCCTCGTTCAACGGTTGGGCAAACACTTTCGCATAACGTGTGTCGACTGCAAAGTCTGCCGCATTCCGGCGGCAGCATTTGCTCCGGGTGAGAGTGACCCCTCCTGCAAGTTCATCGGACAGGCCTCGGTTCTGGCCGCGCAGGCCACCGATATGAATAACGCCATGGGCCTGTGACTCGGCCATGACCTGCTCTTCGCGCGCCATTCCCAGGCACCGGTAACCACGTTGATTGTCAAGAACCGGAAACATGGTCACAACCCGGAAGCCGCACTGAAATTAATGGTTGTATCTTTGTTTGCCGGACCGGCGAATCAGACCCGTCGATCCCCTAACCGCTTCAAGGAGATTTCCCGTGCTTCTGCGTTCGTTGCTTCTTCCAATCCTGCTCCTGACAACTCTGGCCCCGGTCGCGGCCCAAGCCGGAACCCTGGGCCACAGGCGCTTTGCCTGCATCGAGCTGCAATGGAGAATTCCACCGAACAGCGACACGGTCCAGATCGAATTCGTTCTGGGCACGGAACCCTTCGCCCGCATGACCCTGTCGCCGGAACAGAATTTCCGCCAATTCAACTATTCCATTGACGCCATTCTTGCCGAAGGACGCATGCGCCTGAGAATCGACGAAAAACGCAACCAGGGGATCCTCAACATCGACAGTCTCCGCTATCGCTGCTACAGTCCCGCGGAACGGATTTTCTCCGGCGAACTGGCGACCTTTGACCTGCCATCGAAGCCTTGAGCCCCGGCACAGTGCACCCTTGCCTGAACGGAGGAAGAACCGCGAGCCGCGAACCGTGTACGGTCTTCTGTTCCGGCGACGCGGTCAGCCATTCTACCTTTTTGCGCTGACCTTGACCAGCGCCCGGCAACAGCAATGCACAGGCAGGGAGTTTTTACTAACGGTTGACCTTCGCCGCCACAACAGGACATTTCATGATTAAAGCCGTTTTTTGGGACAACGACGGGGTTCTGGTAGAAACCGAGCACCTTTATTTTGAATCCTGTAGAGACGCCCTGCGTCAGATTGGTGTCGAACTTTCTCTGCAGGAGTTCGTTCATCGCTCTCTGAATCTCGGGCAAAGCCCGCTGACTCTTGCCACTGAACGAGGTGTCTCCGAAGCCACTCTGCAGACTCTGCGCCGCTACAAAAACCAACGCTACTCGCAACTGTTGCGGGAAGGGCCGTTGCCAATGGAGGGGGTTGCCGAAACCCTGACCTCCCTTCACGGCAGGGTAGCCATGGCTATCGTCACCAGTTCGCAACGCGAGCATTTTGATCTTATTCATCGACACAATGGCTTGTTGGGTTATTTCAACTTTGTGCTGACCCGTGAGGACTATCAAAACAGCAAGCCTGATCCGGAGCCCTACCTGAAGGCATTGACAATGAGCGGCTTTTGCGCCGAGGAGTGTCTGGTGGTCGAGGACACCAAACGTGGTTTGCAGGCCGCCCGCCGGGCTGGCCTGCGCTGCGTCGTACTGCCCAATCACCTGGCACCGGACACCCGCTTTGACGGCGCATTTCGCGTTCTTCGCGACCTGCGGGAACTCCCTTCCCTGATACTCGCGGACAAACCTTAAAAAAACCACGCCCCGTTTACTGCCCGACACGGAAAAAGAACCGCAAAAAAAAGTTAAAAGGGTTTACTTTGCTTTATGAGCGCTTTACTATCATGAGCAGTTAACTTTTGGCAGGCGGTTTTTCTTCCAACCTGCCCGAACCAACCCTCTGAGCAGCAGGCCTTTTCCATCGTGAAACATATCAATGCCCAAGACAACTCCGGCGCCGGCTTTCTCTTTCGACACACTCTGCTGACCGGTTTTTTACTCCTTCTGCCGCTGGTGATCTTCGGCTGGCTGTTAGTTCAGCAACAGTCATTGCGCCGGCAGGTTGCCGCGCTGGAATTGATGGCCTACTTTCGGGACCAGGTGCGCGAAATCGAACATCGGGGCATTGACCAGACGCTTTTCCAGAAGCGGGAACACCCGGCCGGTATCGGGCACCGGATCCCGGGCCAACAGACTCCGCTTCCGGAATTGCTGCTGATTCATCAGGACGGGACCATCCGGCCCGTTTCCGCTTTCGGGGACGTCCGTTTCGTTGCGGAGAAACTTGCCGGCATTTTTTCCCTGGAAGGCGAAGCTGTCGCGGCCCGCCTTGCCGACCTGCCGCCCTGGCGGCTTATCCCCATTGAAAATCACTTCGTGATTCGAGCTCCGTTGCAGAATCCCGCCTGGCAAGTGGTGTTGGCCCAATCCTCGAAAGCTCTGAACAACACCGGCACTTTCACTGCTGCACATGGCATTTTCGCCTTTCTGCTGCTGGGGTTCGGCTGTGTCGTGGGCTTTTGCGTGTTCAATCACCGGCGTGTGATTCTTCCTTCGATGCTACTTCTTCGATGCTTCCATGCCTTCGAACAAGGGAAGCCATGCCCGTTGGATGACCTGCCCAAGGGTGCCTGGCACCCCTGGTTTCAACGTGTGGAATTGCTGTTTAGCCAAAATCGAAGCCACATCCTGCAGGAACGGAAAGACCTGACCTCCCTCGATCGCCAATTGAAAGAACGTACCATGGAACTGGAGCGACTCTCCCTTGCTTACCGGCAGGAAATGACGGAACGAAAGCAAGCAGAAACCGCTCTGAACCGGCTCAACCTGGAACTGCGGGAACTCTGGCCCGTAGACGGTCTGACGGGGATTGCAAGTTACCGAAAATTTCAGGAACAGCTGCAACTTTTCTGGGAGCAGTTGCTGCGGCAAAAACGTCCCCTGTCCATACTGGCCTGCAGTGTCGATTGCCACCGCCAGTACAGCGATGCCTATGGCCGGCAGGCCGCCGATCATCGACTGCGGGAGATCGCTCAAGCCATCCAATCGGCACTTCAGCATCACAACGACCTGGTGGCACGGCACGGTCGATCCCAATTTCTGGTCCTGCTGCCCGGCACCGACGCCCCGGGAAGTCGTAAGGTGGCCGCCGCCGTTCAGCAGGCTATTGCCGGCCTGGATATTGTCCGTTGCGGCCAGCCGCCGGAATCCTGTATAAGGGTAAGCATCGGCCTGGCCACTGCTGTGCCGACACGCGACGAAAGTGCCGCAGAATTGCTGGACGCCGCCCGAAGCCGCTGCCAGACCGAATCCCACTGGGACCAATTTTCGGCCGATCATAACCGGTGATGTTGAAGGGGCGCCGTCCCTCCACGCCGATACCATAAGGATCCCCACGGGTCGCCAGCGCCCGTAACCCTTCGGTTATGATTGCCTCTCACTGTGCGGGTGATGGTGGCCCGCCCGGTTCTGGAGACCTGCCGATGAAAATCAGCACAGTGCAACAGATGCGCAACATGGATCGCGAGGCCATTGAGGATTATGGCATTGCCGAAGACCTGCTGATGGAAAATGCCGGACAGGCGGCCTGCACAGCCCTTCAACGATTGCAGCCGGTCTCTGGAAGGCGCGTGGCGATTTTTTGCGGGATCGGCAACAATGGCGGCGACGGTCTGGTGCTGGCGCGGAAACTTCACGCGCTGGGGGCCGAGGTGCGTCTCTTTCTGCTGGGCGATCCGAGCCGGTTTCAGGGCGCGGCGCGACGAAACCATGCCATCGTACAGCGCCTGAATCTGAACATGGAGACAATCCCAAGCGCTGACGGTCTCGGCGAAGAATTAACCCGGTGGGACATCCTGGTCGATGCCATTTTCGGGACCGGCCTTTCGCGCCCGGTGGAAGGCTTGTACGAGCAAGTAATCACCCTGATGAATCGCAGCGGCAGGCCGATACTGAGCCTGGACATCCCCTCGGGAGTGTCCGGTGACAGTGGACTGATCATGGGCACCGCGGTACAGGCCACCGCGACGGTCACCTTGGGCCTTCCCAAAATCGGCAACTTCCTTCATCCCGGCTTTGTTATGGGTGGCCGGCTTTATGTCAGCCATCTTTCCTTTCCCAGGGCTTTGACCGAAGATCCCCGACTACGGGTTTCCGTCAACAATCCTCCACCGCTACCGCCCAGGGCGGCGGATGGACACAAGAGCAGTTTCGGCCAGGCCCTGTTCGTCGCTGGAGCGGCGGGCTACCTCGGCGCTCCGCGCCTTGCTGCTCTGGCTTTTCTCAAAGCCGGCGGCGGTTACAGCCGACTTGCAGCTCCGGAATCCCTTGTTCCGTTTCTGGCCGTGCAGGCCGGTGAAATCGTCTTCATTCCCCAGCGTCAGACCTCGACAGGAAACCTCGCTCTCTGCAATCGAGAAGCCCTGCTGGAGTTGGCCGCCAGCCAGGATTTCGTTGTGATCGGGCCGGGGACTTCTCTCGATCCGGAAAGCCAGCAACTGATGCGAACCCTGGTCGAACAGATCGAGGGCCCCCTGCTGGTTGACGGCGACGGCCTCACGGCCTTGGGCTCCGACTGCCAACGGCTCGCCGGGCGCCGCGGCCCGACGGTTCTCACCCCGCACATGGGCGAAATGGCCCGTCTCACCGGTCTTTCCATTGAGGCGCTTATCAGAGACCGCATCCCTGTTGTGCGGCAGACCGCCCAGCAGACGCGATCGGTTATCGTGCTTAAGGGCCCCCACTCCCTCATCGCCACGCCCGAGGGTGAGGTTTTTATCAACCCGAGCGGCAACAGCGGCCTGGGCTCGGCGGGCACCGGCGACGTCCTTACCGGCACCATCGCCGCCGCTTTTGGCCTTGGCCTGCCGTTTATCGAGGCTATCTGCAAAGGGGTTTTTCTTCACGGATTGGCCGGCGACCTGGCTGCCCTGGCGATCGGCGAAGATGGCATGAGCGCCGAGGATGTGCTGCGCCATCTGCCCGAAGCGCTGCGGGCTGATCGTCACGGCCTCCCCGAAACTTTGGCCCGGCGTTATGCCATTCCCTGTCTCGATTGAACAAACGGCACAAAAAACCCGTCTTGCGACGGGTTTTTTGTGCCGTTTGTTTTCCCTGAAGCGTCCGACAGCCCCCTAAAAGGGCCGTTTTTTGGTCCGCGAACTTTTGCCCAACAGCCAGCCGCCGAAAAGAACGCCGGCACCGGCGAGAAACCACTTGACCATGGCCTTGCGCAACAAATTTTCGTTTTCCTGCCGCAGGCGTTCCAGTTCACTGCCGTAACGGCTGTTCTCTTCCTTGAGAAGATCCCGCTCTTCCATCAATTCCAACACGTTGCTGGCGTTTTCCTGTAACTCCTGATACTCCTTCTCCAGGGAAACCCGAGCCTTCTGCTCCCGGTCCAGAGATCGCCGGGACTCTGTAAGTTGCTGCTGCAAGGCTCGTTTTTCGCTTTCCCATGCGGCAGCCTGCGCGGTCATTTCGGCCTGCCGTTCCCTGATCTGTGTCAACTCCCGCTCCAGGCGGGCAATAACCAGGGCTCGGGGAATCTGGGCGCTGATATACTGCTTCAGCACATAGCCTTCCAGACCATCCCGAGTACGGACCTTGAGGTAGTCCCCATGTTCTTCGAGAACCTCCAGCGCCGTACCGGTGGTCAAAGACCGCAGAATCCGGTATTGGGTTCCCGGCCCGCGCCGAAAAGTGATGCTAATCTGGTCGGACACATAGCGCGTATCGGCCAGTGCCGGCACCACCGCCAGGAGGTAGACACCAAACAGCAGAAAGCAGAAGGTGAGGCCCCGCATGACAACTCCTTTACTGAAGCGCTTGGGATTATAGACCACAAGCCGAAATGATGGAATTTTCGGCGACAGCCGAACCCCGTTCTGCCCCCGTAGGCCGAAATCCGCAAACCACCCGGATTCCCGCATTAACAGATTCACCGGCTGGCCTGAATTCCCCCGGCAGAGGAGGTTTTTGCAGTACCCTGAGGGGCTGGCGGTGTTTCCTCACGGTAGCCCGCCTGTCCGGCCAGCAGGGCCAAGGCCAGCAGAATGCCCCCGGACAGGATCAGCAGTGAACGATAAGGGTCCCGAATCCCACCGGTTGAAACATTCGTGTCGGTTGCCATGAGAAATGTACACTCCTTGCTCAAGAGGATGACACAACGGCTGCATCACAGCAATGTCATCAGGGATTAAAACAACATTTAAGGGATTAAGCAACGTGCAATCTCAGTACCAACCGCAGAATTTTCCCCTTAAACACCTTATCGCCCGCATTCTCTCTGGGCAAAATACCGATTTACGTCGTCAGAAAACGACATTACCTGAGATGTCGGCTGGAAAAAACCCTGCACAGATACCAGGCCGGAGTCCGGACTGCCAGAACATGAAGCTCCCCGGACAAAACAACCGTTGTAGATGTCGCTCAGTGGCAACAGAGCTCGTTATCACTCCTTGAAAAGACCCGGAACAATGTGGTGACGTCCCAGCAACTTGTAGAATTCGGTTCGATTGCGGCCGGCGATACGTGCGGCGTAGGACACATTGCCTTTGGTCAGCTGCATCAGACGCACCAGATACTGCTGTTCGAATTCCCGGCGGGCCTCGCTGAAAGGCGGGATCTGATCCCGGCTTTCCTTGATGGCACTACTGATCAGTTCGGCCGGAATAATCGGGCTGGTGGAAAGAGCCACCGCCTGTTCCACCACGTTGCACAACTGCCGCACGTTGCCCGGCCAGGCGGCGTTGACCAGGACCTCCATGGCTTCAGGCGAAAAGCCGCTGAGCCGTTTGCCCGAGCGGGCCATCAGTTCCTGAAGAAAATGCTGAGCCAGAAGGGGAATGTCTTCACGGCGTTCCGCCAGACAAGGCAGTTCCAGCGCTACGACATTAAGCCGGTAGTATAGATCCTCCCGAAAGTTGCCTTCGCTGATCTCCTCTTCGAGTTGACGATGGGTGGCAGAAATGATGCGCACATCAATATCCACCGGCGCCACCACTCCGACGGGGCGCATGCGCCTTTCCTGCAGTACCCGCAACAGTTTCACCTGAAGATTCAGCGGCATGTCGCCGATTTCGTCGAGAAACAGGGTACCCCCATGGGCCGAGCGGAACAGGCCGGGATAGTCCTTGACCGCACCGGTAAAGGCGCCCTTGCTGTGGCCAAACAGTTCGGACTCCAGCAGGGTATCGGGAATCGCCCCGCAGTTGATTCCCACAAAAGGCCCGGAACAGCGGACACTGGCCCAGTGAATGGCCCGCGCCAGCATCTCCTTTCCGGTCCCGCTCTCTCCGCGAATCAGAACCGCCGAACCGCTTTCGGCGGCCAGTTTGGCCCGGGACAGCAAATCGAGCATACGAGGCGACTGAGTGATGATTTCGCGACGCCAGTGCTCCGGCCCCTCCCGGTCGGCTTCAGGGGCCCCGGCCCCTCCGCACAAACTCAGGGCGCGGCGAATTTCCGCCAGCAGTTCTTCCTTCTGCAAAGGTTTGGCAAGAAATCCGTAAACTCCCCGGCGAGTAGCCTCGACGGCATCGGGAATCGAACCGTGGGCGGTCATGATAATGACCGGCAACGCGCTGTAGTTCTTGCGAACAGCCTCAAACAGGGCCATTCCGTCCATCCCCTCCATGCGCATGTCGGTGAGCAGCAGATGAGGTCTGACCACCGGCAGCAGAGCCAGGGCCTGTTCGCCGCTCTGGGCCACCGTTACCTGATAGCCAGCGGCGTTGAGGCGAATGGACAAAAGCCGCAGCAGGTCGACGTCGTCATCTACCAGCAACAGGCGATAGTGATCGTGCTCTTTCATAGTTCTTATTGCGGCAGAGGCAAAGCCTTCCGTTCCCGCTCCTGTATGATTTTTTCGATGTCTTCCAATGCTCTGAGCTTGTCGGCCAATGACCCGGAGCGTTCCCGCTCCGCGCCCAGTTCCCGCTTCAACCGCTGCTGATGCAAGATCATTGCCTCGAGCAATTCCGCCAGGGCGAGCAGATCTTCGGGAAATTCGGCACGCTGCCGCGCCTCCTGCACCCGGCGCAACGCCAGATTCGAATCGTTGAATGAACTTTCCGGCCGCAAAGCAACGCAAGCCAGCACCAGCCCTGCTCCTTCACCGCCCGGGAGGGCGGCGTCTTCCTGCAGTCGGCGATACTCGACACGCCGCTCCGCCTCCGGCAGCCGCCCGATCCGCCGGCTCTCCCGCAGCACCCAGGCCGCGTCCCTTTCCAACCCGACCGGACGTAAATCCCTGCGTTCACCCATCGCAGCGCAACCACCCGACAATATCCCCAGCGTCAAGAGAACCGCGAACCACCTGAAACAACCCGTCATGGCCTCAACTCTCCTTCTTCCCGTGGCAACAACACCTGAAAACAAGCACCGCCCAGCAGACCGGCACACAGGCGGATGTGGCCGTTGTGATCCCGAACATACTCCTTGACAATGGACAGGCCGAGACCGGTTCCGGAGACCGGACCGACATGAGGGGTTCCCGTCTGATAAAAAGGCCGGTAAATTTTACTGTGCTCATCTTCGGGAATGCCTGGTCCGCTGTCGCTGACTTCAAGCATAATCTGATTTTTGTTGCCGACCAGACGAACCCGAATCTCCCCTTCCGGCGGAGTGAATTTAACTGCGTTGGACAGCAGGTTGTCGACCACCACCGCCAGCCGCTCACCGTCGCCCCGCACCGTCAGCGGCGTCAGCTTCAACTCCAGTCGAATCTGTTTTTTCATGATCATGGCACGATGATCGGCCACCACCGTTTCGACCAGATAGGCGAAATCGAGCCGGTCGCGGCGGCAGGTCGGTCTTTCCGCCTGAGCCCTGCTGTAGCCGAGCAGATTGTCGATAAGTTTTTGCAACTGCAAACCGTTGCGGCGCAGAATGCCGACCACCTCCTGCTGAGCTTCACTGAGCGGACCGACGGCCTCATCGGCCAGCAACTCCGAGCCTTCCCGTAGCGAAGAAAGGGGGGTTTTGAGTTCATGGGAGACGTGGGCCAGAAAACGGCTCTTGTCCCGCTCCACTTCTCCAAGACGCACCCGCAGCCAGTCAAGGCGCAGGCCCAGATATTCCAGGTCCCGCGGACCGCCAATGCGAACCGGTTCCTGAAAATCCCCCTCACCGAGGCGGTTAATGGCCTGGGCAAGTTGGCGAATGGGCTTGGCCAGCAGAGTCGTAAACAGCGACACGATCACGGTCGTGACCACCACCAGCAGCAGCGGCAGCCAGGCCAGAAAACTTCGGGCCTGACGGGTCGCCTCCTGCATGGCCTCCGCTTCCCTGACAACCAGCACCTGGCTGTCCAGATAAATCTGCCGGGCCTGGGCGCTGAGCTGAGCAAAACGATCCATGGGGGGCTGTTCAGTCACCGGCAGATCGGGAAAGATCTTGAGCCAGTGCAGATAGAGAGCCTCCTCCTCGTCCTTGAGGGTGAGTAGTCGCCGCCGCTGCTCCTCATCCCCGGACAAATCAAGCATCCGGTCGATGGTCTGGACAAACTGCAGGTGGCGGGCGCTGATATCCTGCAGCAGTTCGGGATCCCCGAGGACCTGATACTGGCGGGCGCGACGCTCCATGAACAGCAATTCATCCAACAGGCTGCGGCTGCCCTGGATCATGGCCACCGAACGGTGAATCGCATCGCTGCTGCGACGGGCCAGCCGGGACATGAAAATCTCCGCGTTGACCAGGGCCAGAAGCAACGGCAGGGAAACCACGGCAAAACCGATCAGGACCAGTGTCAAAAACGATTTGGGACGGTAAAAACGCATGCAACCCCCGGCTGAGAGCAAGGTGGCGGACATCTGGAACTCACCGGAGGAGCCCTGCGAGTTGTTCCCGACCAAAGGCCGTTACGGGGCCAAGGGCCAGTCGCTCTCAAAACCCTGCGGAAAAAAATTGTCCCGCGTACGATTGAAGTAGCCATACTGGACGCGCGGAATCCGTGCCTTCACCCGGTCCAGCATTGCCGCCATACCCATGCCTTCCCCCTCGCCCCCCAGAGCCTTCCAGTAAAGCGCCGGATCGATACTGAGGTTGCGCATCTGGATCAGGTCGATACCGGTCTCCTCAAGGAGTTCGATAAGGGTCTCCACCTCATCTTCCCGGTCGGTGATTCCAGGAAACACCAGATAGTTGAGCATGGTGAAAAGTCCGGCTCGCCTGGCCCGACGAAGGGATTCACGAACATCGGCAAAGCGATAGCCGCAAGGCCGGTGATAGCTGTTGTAAAATGCCTCCTGAACCGAGTTCATGGAGACCCGCAGCGAATCGATACCGGCCTCGATGAGGCGCTCCACAGCGTCAGGATCGGAGGCATTGGAGTTGAAGTTGATGGTACCCCGACCGGTGCGACGACGCATTTCCCTAACCGCGTCGCAGATCCGGTCGGCCTGCAGAATCGGATCCCCCTCACATCCCTGGCCAAAGGAGACAATGGCGTTCTCGGCCTGCTCCAGGTGGGGCACGGCAATACCTGCCAGTTCCTCCACGGTGGGAACAAAACTAATCCGTTCCTGACTTGCGGGGCAACATTCGGGCGCCTCCTGCAGGGAGATGCAGCCGAGACAACGGGCGTTGCATTGAGGGGAGGTCGGCAGCGGCGCTTCCCAGCGACGGAAAAACAGATTCTTGGCGGCAAAGCAGTGGTAGTCAAGGGCACAACGAGCCAGTTGTTCGAGAAGCCGGTTGTCCGGCTGCTCCGCAAGCAGACGCCGCACCAGAGGATCGAGTTGCCGGTCGTCGAAATGATCGGGTTGCCACTGGGTATTGCGATCCACCCGCACCGCCGCCGCGTAGAATCGCTGTTCTTCCACGCACCAGCCCACCGCCGTGTAAGCCCAGAGGGGCAACTGCACTCGCTTGCGACCGTAATCGGCGGCGGGGATCAGGGTGCGCGTGAACCCGGGGGTCAGAAACGCCGATACGGCCTGCACCGGCCCGCCCCCGAAGGCCCGGGGAAGACGTCGCAGGGTTGTCGTGCGGCCGCTGCGGGGGTCAAAACCGATGGGGGGCGTATCGGGAACCGTAAACAGGCGGCTTCCTTCTGGAAGGGGAATCAGCTCCGAGGGCCGGGGCCGGCGACTCTCCATGCCGTTCATACCGACCATGAGCAGATCGGGATGCTCAAAAACCTCGCCGTCCCGATCCGCCACGACCGCGAGAATGGTTTGCCTTCGGGGCATAAGAGAATCCTTGTTCGACGGCATGGGAAGGCACAAAGCGTCTCAGACCGGATCCGCGACGGTTGGTAAAGGGCAAGCCAACGAATAAATCGCAAACAGACACAAGCCACTGCGGGAATAAGGGATTCGGCCCACCGGACACCCTCGGCGCCAAGGCCTCGGGATCTGGCTTAACAGTGACCTTTTGCGAAGAGCTATCCGGCCGTTGCGCTGGCAGCCAGCATAGCACAGCGCCATGGCCAGAGCAATCGTCCGGCCGTCGTTAAAAAGGGCTTTTATCTGGCCTCCCGCTTGGCTTATGCTGACCCCATGCGAATTCTGCTGACTACCCTGCACAGCAAATATATCCACGCCAGCCTGGCCCTGCCACTGCTGGCCGCCTACTGCCGGGATCTTGGCGCCGAGCTGTGCATTCGGGAATTTACCGTTCACGAGCCCCGTGAACAGATTCTCGGCGCCCTGCTTGCCGAGGCCCCCGATGCCATCGCCTTCTCCGTCGCCATCTGGAACCGTCGCCAGACCCTGGAACTGGCCGACATGCTGGTGGCGGTTCGTCCCGACCTGCGCATCGTCGTCGGCGGGCCGGAAGTCAGTTTCGACGGGCCGGAACTGCTGGCGAGGCACTCCGCTCTCCATGCCCTGGTGCGCGGCGAGGGCGAAGAACCTCTGCGCGGGCTGCTGGTCGCCTGGTTGCAGAACCGCGCCCCGGAGCAGGTGCCGCGCCTGACCTGGCGCGACGGCGAAACCATCCGGGAGAATCCCGACGGTCCGGTTCTGGCGGTGCTGGACCGGATTCCATCTCCCTTTGAACTCGGCCTGGTCGATCTGACCCGCGGCTTTGTCTACCTGGAGACATCTCGTGGCTGTCCCTATCGTTGCGCCTTTTGCATGAGTGCCCTGGAAACGACAGTGCGCTCCTATTCCATGGAGCGCATTCGCCGCGACCTGGACCTGCTGATGGGCCAAGGGGTATCCCGAATCAAACTGGTGGACCGCACCTTCAATTACGACCCGGATAGAGCCCGGCAGATTTTCGAACATATCCTGCGCCACAACCGTGGCAGTCATTTTCATTTCGAGATCGGCGGCCACCTTCTCGACGAAAAAACCCTGCAGTTGCTCACCGAAGTGCCCCCCGCCACCTTTCGGTTCGAAATCGGCGTTCAGTCGACTTTGCCTGACACCCTGCGGGCCATCCATCGTCCGGCGGCACTGGACTTGCTGGAAAAAAATGTCCGGCAGCTGCGCAAAATGAGCGCCATCGAACTGCATCTTGATCTGATCGCCGGCCTGCCGGGAGAAGGTTTCGGGGAGTGCCTGCGTTCCATCGACCGGGTCGCGGCACTGCGTCCCCACCACCTGCAGTTGGAACCGGTGAAATTGCTCCCCGGTTCTCCCCTGCGGCGGGACGCAGCCCGTTATGGCATCCGCTTCGACCCCCACCCGCCCTACGGGGCCCTCGTCACCAACCATCTGAGCTTTGCCGAACTCGAACGCCTGCGAGGCATCGGCCGACTGCTCGACCTGGTTTACAATGAACAACGCGGGCAACCCTTTTTGGAGGCTTTGAGCTCCATCTGCGGCTCCCTCGGCGAAGGTCTGGAACGCCTCGAGGCCTTCTGGCGGGCGCAGGACCTGTTCCGCCGCCCCCTTGCCCAGCGGGAACTTTTCGAACGACTCTGGGAATTTTCCCGTTGCCATTTCTCCACCGCGCAACAGCAGCATCTGGGCGAAAGTCTGGCCTGGGGACTGGCAACAAGCGAACGCATTGCCCAGGACAAAGCCCCGGATTTCTTCACCACCGACCTCGCCGCCGAGGAAAAACAGCGGGTTCGGGAACGGCTGCAACGGGTTCAAGCCACTCTCAAGGGACGAGGCTTCAAGGTGCAACACCTGGCAGCCCGCTTTCATCATCGTCCCGATTTGCCGGAGGCGGGTGTGGTTCTTTTCCTCTATCTCACCCGGCCCGGGAGTCCTATGCTGATTCGCCACAGCCTCCTCTGAGCCGCTTTGATGTCCCGGCCAGATCGCCAAAAAGCTTTTCTTCGGACTTTTCAAACCCGCAAGCTGTATATTCGTTCTGATCACAGACCGGTTTCGACAGCTCGAAAAATGGTCTCGTCCACACTGGCATCAACAGTGCCGGCGGTGCTAAAGTAACCTCCGACAATTCCCCTCGGCCATGGCCGACATCCCGCCCGCGGCCTAAGAATTTTTGCCGCGGAACTTTATCCGGAATTCAACATGGATCGCAATCCAATCCGTTCTGCCCAGAGCATCCCCCTGCTGCAGATCGATAATTTGCATTTCGCCATTGACCGGCAACCCATTCTGCGGAATATCAGCACCTGCTATTCCGCAGGCGCCATACACGGTCTTATTGGCCCCAACGGCTCGGGCAAGTCTTCCCTGCTGAAGACCCTCTGTCGCATCTGGCATCCCCGTTCCGGGCAAGTGCTCATCGACGGCCGGGACTATCGCCACCTGAGCCGCAAGGCCCTGAGCCGCCGCGTTACTCTGGTACAGCAGGACACCCAAGTGGATTTTGCAATACGAGTGGCCGACTTTGTCGCCCTGGGGCGCTACCCGCACCTGCGGCGCCTGCAGGGTCCAGGGCGACGGGACCTGACGGTGATCGACGAAGCACTGAACCAAACCGGAACCGCCCCCTTGCGGAAGCGCTGGATCAACGAGCTTTCCGGCGGGGAAAGCCAGTTGGTCCACCTTGCCCGGGCACTGGCCACGGAGGCTCCGCTGATCCTGCTGGACGAGCCGACCAGCGCCCTCGATATTCGGCATAAACTGGATATCATGGAGTTATTGACATATCTGCGGGAAAACGGCAAAACCATCCTGCTCAGCATTCACGACCTGGATATGGCCCGGCGCTACTGCGACAGTGTGACCATTTTGCGCCATGGGGAAATTTTTTTTCACGGATCAGCTTCGTGCGCCTTTGATCGGCAGCGGATCAGGGAGGTTTTTGATGTCGAAGTGGAAGAACGGTTCAGCGACCGCGGCATCTCCATGCTCTTTTATTAAGGTTGCGGCAATAACCGGCCTCCTCGGCAGAACAGCGGAATCTGCCCTGAACGGCGGGACGCAAACCATCGCCTGCCAGTACGAAATGCCGTCCCTTTCCCGGTTCAACCGGGAAAGGACACCTTTTGCCGTCTTTTGTGCCGTTTTTCTACTGACCTTCTGGTGGTTTTCCGTACCGGCCGGCGCCGCCAAACCGCCTCTCCGCCAGGGCGCTTTTCCCCTGGAAATGGAGTCCTTGCTGACGGCCCTGGGCGATGCCCGCAGACCGGAAAACTCGGAACAAAGCCGGTTTCCACGCACCCTCGTCTACCCTTATCTGGCTTACGACATGGCCGGCGATCGTCTGCGGGAGGAAACCCGCGAAGCCCACATACCGCGACAGCCCCGGCGCATCATTCCCCAATCTATCGGCATTACTGAAATACTCTGGGCAATCTGTCCTCCGGAACGGCTACTGGCCGTCCATCGCAGCACTCGCAATCCCCGCTATTCCTTCATCGCCGAAACCCTCCCGGACTCCCTGCCAAGCTATGGCACCGGCGACGCGGAACGGGTAATCGGCTACCGGCCCGATCTGGTTCTGACGACTTACTACTCGGACGAAAACTTTCTGCACCAACTGCAACGGGCGCAAGTCCCCACGGTGCAGCTGGGTTTTTTTGGCGATCTCGAACAGATCGTAGAGCAGATCCTGCTTATCGGCCAACTCATCGGTGAAGAATCCGCTGCCGAGCAACTCGTAAACACCATGAATGAAAACCTTCAGGCCATTCGCGTGCACGTTGCAAACCGTAAGAGCGAAGTGCCCCTGCAGGTTCTTTTTTACGACCACATGGGTTACGTTGCCGGCCGCCGAACCACCTTTGACGCCATCTGCCGCATACTCGGCGTCGTGAATGTCGCCGCCGATCAGGGCATCGATTATTTTAAGCAAATCGACCACGAAACCCTGTTGCGGTGGAACCCGGACAGGATTATCGTTCCCGCCGAAAGCCGTCTGGACCGGGATCTTTACCGAAGCCGGGTGCTGACCGGCGCTCGGGCGGTGCAGCAACGGCGCATTTACGGCATTCCGGATGTCTACCTGCTGAGCGCCTCTCAGTACCTGGTGGCCAGCGTCAATTACCTGGCCGGATTGCTCTATGACTGACAGTACTCCAGGTCATCGACATACCATACAGGTTACCTTTGCCATTACCATCCTGATTCTGGTGGCCGGACTGTTGTTTTCCCTGCGACTCGGGGCCTGGGATATTCCCTTTGACGAAATCCTCAGGGTGCCGGCCGCCAAGCTGTTCGGCCTTGGCGGCGATCTCGATCCCGCCATCGAAGCGATTGTCTGGCATGGCCGGCTCCCCCGAACCCTTACCGGGGCCCTGGTCGGCTTTGCCCTGGGCTGCGCCGGTACCATCATGCAGGGTCTTTTCAGAAACCCCATGGCCAGTCCGGGAGTCATCGGCACCAGTTCGGGAGCCGCCCTGGGGGCGGTCACCGCCATCTACTTCGGCTTCTCTTCCACGAACATTCTCGCGGTTCCCTTCACTGCAGTGCTGTTTGCTTTTCTTTCCATGGTCGTGGTGTTGCTGATTGCCACTACCGGCGGCCTGACCGCACGCTATACCCTGCTGCTGGCAGGGATCGCCTTCAATGCCATCTTCGGCGCCCTGACATCGCTGGTCATCATGCTGTCCACCGATGAATTCGCCATGACCCATCGTATCGTCGGCTGGCTGATGGGTGATTTGACAAACCGCTCCTGGGAGCATGTACAGATCGTACTGCCCATTGTCGTGCTGGGCACCCTGGCCGCCAGGCTTCAGGCCCGCGAACTCAACCTGCTCATGCTCAGCGAGGACACGGCCTCGAATCTGGGAGTTACCGTGGTTCGCACCCGTGCGACCCTGCTCTTTATCGCCGCCACGCTCACCGGCGGAGCGATTGCCGTTGCCGGCACCATCGGCTTTGTGGGCTTGATCGCCCCGCACATCATGCGCCGACTGGTGGGTTCGGACCATCGCCCCCTGATACCCGCCGCCGGCTTGCTCGGAGCCCTGCTGGTGGTAATTGCCGACTGCGCGGTTCGGTTCGGCGAAGGGGAACTGCGCATCGGCGTGCTGACCGCGCTGCTCGGAGGGCCCTTTTTTCTTTTTCTGATCCTCAGCGACCGAAAAAAATCTGTCGGCCTCTAATCCTCTGTCGGACGGCGAGCGCCGCAAACAATAAAACTGTTTTTTTTCAAATTAATTTCAGACGCACTTTTTAATCAGGACCGTCCTCTTTAAACCCTTTCGTTCCACTTTGGAACGGATCAGTCCGTTAATTTAAACCAATACCGCCCGACAACCGTCTCGCATGGGTGAGTTAAACTGTTAATTTTATTAAAATTTTTGATTTTTTTGAAACAATGGCCACCGAAAGTTTCCGGGTGGCTCGATTTTTGATTCTACCAAAAGTGCATCACGACTCGATATTATTGGTGTTGAACTTTGCTTCGGCTTTTGATATAACGCAATTCTATATTTTCTGGAACCTGATCGCCGTCCCCTTCGGGCCGCCGGTTTTTCGAAACCAGCAGCTATTCTGTACGCTTTAATCTCCGAGCCTGTCAACCTACGGGGAAGGTCCTTATGGGTGCCAGGCCGACGGGCTCCGCCGGAAACAGCGGTGCCTCCCAGTCTTGGAAAGGAGATTTTTCCCGGACCGTTCCAAATGTAGGGCAACTTGGGAGGAAAACAAGACCATGAACAAAATTTACCGCGTCAACATGAAGGACCTTACCTGCAAGATCGAAGAAGTTCCGGCCGCCTGGGCCGGCCTCGGTGGCCGTGGACTGACCTCCACCATTGTCGCGGCCGAAGTACCCCCGACCTGCCATCCCCTCGGCCCCAACAACAAGCTGGTTTTCGCTCCCGGCCTGCTGGCTGGCACAGCGGCATCCCAGTCCGGCCGTATGTCCGCCGGCGCCAAGAGCCCCCTGACCGGCACCATCAAGGAATCCAACGCCGGCGGCACCAGTGCTCAGAGTTTTGCCAAACTCGGCATCAAGGCCATGATCATCGAAGGTCAGCCGGCCGAAGGCAAGTTGTACGAGCTGCACGTCAACAACGACGGCGTCACCTTCCATGACGCTTCCGCCCTCAAAGGCAAGCAGAATTTCGACGTCGTCGACGCCATGAACGCCAAGTACAGCCCGAAAATCGGCGTTGTTACTATCGGTGTTCCCGGCGAAGAGCGGATGAAGGCTGCCAACATCTCCGTCAAAGACCCTGACCAGAAACTTCGCAGCCACGGCCGCGGCGGACTCGGCGCCGTCATGGGCTCTAAAGGTGTCAAGGTTATCACCATCGACGACAGCGCCGGCAGCAAGGTCGAGATTGCCGATCCCGAGAAGTTCCGCGCCGCCGCCAAGGTCTTCGCCAAAGCCATGCTCGACCACCCTGTCACCGGCGAAGGACTGCCCATCTACGGCACCACCGTTCTGATCAACATCATCAACGAAGCTGGCGGCCTGCCCACCAAAAACTTCCGCTACGGCACCTGCGAGCATCACGACAAGGTGTCCGGCGAAACCTTGCATGACGTCATCGCCGGCCGCGGAGGCAGCACCAAGCACGGCTGCCATCCTGGCTGCATCATTCAGTGTTCCCAGGTGTATGTTGACGAAAACAAGGAATACATCACCTCCGGTTTTGAATACGAAACCATCTGGGGCCTGGGTATCAACTGTATGATCGAAGATCTCGACGACTGCGCCCGCATCGACAACGCCATGGACAACATCGGCATCGACTCCATCGAAGGTGCCGTCATTCTCGGCACTGCCATGGAAGCCGGCATGATTCCCTGGGGCGACGGCAAGGAGTGTCTCCGCGTCATGAACGAGGAAATCGGCAAAGCCACTCCTTTTGGCCGCATTCTCGGCAACGGTACCAAGTCCGTTGGCGACGCTTACGGGCTGACCCGCGTTGCCGTTGTCAAGGGACAGGCCATCCCGGCTTACGATCCCCGCACTATTAAAGGTATCGGCGTCACCTACGCCATGTCCACCATGGGTGCCGACCACACTGCCGGCTACGCCATTGCCACCAACATTCTGCAGGTTGGCGGACATGTCGACCCGCTGAAAAAAGACGGACAGGTAGAGCTTTCCCGCAACCTGTGCATCGCTACCGCCGCGGTGGACAGCACTGGCATGTGCATCTTCGTGGCCTTCCCGGCCCTGGACATCGCCGAGTGTCTGCCGTCTCTCATCGACATGATCAACGCCCGCTACGGCATCAACCTGAGCGGTGACGACGTGACTGAACTCGGCAAAACCATCATGAAGACGGAAAAAGCCTTCAACGATGCGGCCGGTTTCAGCAAAGCCGACGACCGTCTCCCCGAGTTCTTCGAGTATGAGCCGCTGCCGCCCCACAACCTGGTTTGGGACTTCACCGGCGAAGAACTCGACGAGTTCTGGAACTTCTAAGAACTTTTCAGACCAGCTTGGCAGAACCGTTGTGGGCACCCGTTGCGGGTGCCCACAACTTTTTGTACTCAAACGTTCCATCCTATTCGAGGCCTGCAGTCCATGAAGATTACCGTGAAACTTTTTGCCGGATTTCGCAATGACCGTTTCAAGGTAGACGACCTGGAATTTCCGGAGAACGCTACCGTCGCTGACGTCCTTGGCGCCTTAAAGATCAACGAGCCTGAACTCGGGGTCGCCATGATCAACGGGCGTCATGTTGCCAAGGATCAAGTTTTGAAAGGCGGAGAGACCTTGTCCCTGTTCCCAAAGGTTGGTGGCGGCTGACAAGCAACCGGCTTTCCCCGACACACCGGTACTTCAACCTGGAGCTGTAATCCGGGTTGTGTCACCAGAGTCAACAATGAAAAATCTCTACCGGATGACGTCGACTTTTTTTTATTGATACTCTATACGATCCGTCGGTGCCCTTGGGGCTTAAACGGGAAGAGGGGTGAAATTCCCCCGCGGACCCGCCACTGTAAGCGCGGACAACGGACCATAAAGCCACTGGCCTCAGCCGGGAAGGCGGTCCTGCGGACGATGCGCAAGCCAGAAGACCTGCCGAATCGGATCCCCCACATCATCTTCCCCGGGTTTTGGGAAGGTGGGCTGAGGCGGACCAGAACCACATCCCTTTTTTTCGGGGACGTTGCTTTTCGAGTTCCTCTTTGTGCCTACCCCCGCCTGGGCACAAAGAGGAGCTTTTTATGCACAAAGTTCTTGTTGTGACCCTGGCTGTCCTGCTGCTGCAGGTAAGATTTTGCTGGTCTCAATCCCTCCCGTCTCTTGAACCGGTTGTCGTCAGCGCCACTAAACTTGAGACACCCCTTGGAGAAACCTCCCGCTCCGTTACCATTATTGACAAACAGCAGATCAGGGAGCGCCAATACGCTACGGTACAGGATGCACTGCGCAGCGTTCCGGGACTGGACGTTGTCCGAGCCGGTGGTCCCGGACAGCAGACTTCGGTTTTTTTACGGGGCGCCAATTCGGAACACACCCTGGTGCTGGTGGACGGCATTCCGGTGAATGACCCTGTATCCCCCTCCCGTTTCTTCAACTTTGCCGATCTGACCACCGATAGTGTGGAGCGCATCGAGATTGTTCGTGGACCCGGCAGCGCCGTGCACGGATCGGACGCCCTGGGCGGCGTGGTCCACATCCTTACCCGCAAGGGACAGGGTCCGCCACGGGTGTCTCTGACGGTGGAAGGCGGCGCCTACGACACCCACCGGCATCGGTTAAGCATCAGCGGCGGAACCTCCCTGGTGAACTATGCTCTGGCCGCCTCCTACGCTCACAGCGAAGGTTTCAGCGCCGCTCGGCGCAAAGATGGCAACCGGGAGAGAGACGGGCAGGAAACCGTTGCCCTATCGACCCGTATCGGCTTCACGCCCATGGAGCCATTCGCTGTCGATGTGATTCTGCGTTATACGGACAGCGATACGGATCTGGACAATTCCGGCGGTCCCGGCGGCGATGATCCCAATTTCACCCTGACCAACCGTTCGCTGTTTTTTCGCGCTCAGTCCCGCCTGGCCCTGTTCAATGAGCGATGGGAACAGACTCTGGGCTTTGCTCTCGCAGATTACGATCGCAAGAGCAAAGACGATACCGACCCGTTTCGGCCTTTCGATTCCTCCCGCAGTCGCTATGAAGGTTATCTGCATAAAATCGACTGGCAGCACAACCTGTTCCTGTCGGAAATCCACACTCTGACCCTGGGCCTTGAGTACCAGCGGGAAACGGCCAGACAAAAGGACCGAAGAACCTTTGAGGACTGGTTGGCTCCGGGCACCGCCGCATCGTCCTCCTCCCGCCTGGAAAAACGGTCGGCCCGCACCCTCAGTTATTACCTGCAGGATCAGATTCGATGGTGGGATGGCTTTTTTACCACCCTGGGGCTGCGCCTCAGCGACCACGACCGCTTCGGCAGCCGAACCACCTGGCAGGTCGCTTCAAGCTATCGGATTCCTGCCAGCGGCACCCTGTTGCGCGGATCCTACGGCACCGGTTTCAAGGCACCGTCGCTGCTGCAGCTCTACGATCCGGTTTTTGGCGGCAACCGGGAACTCCGGCCGGAGAAGAGCACAGGCTGGGATGTGGGGCTGGAACAGCCGCTGTGGTCCAATCGGCTTTCCCTCAGCGCAACCTATTTTGCCAATGACTTCAGGGATCTGATCGTCAACAATTTTGACCCAGTGATTTTTGATTTTGTTTATGAAAATGTCGGCAAAGCCAGGTCCCAAGGGGTGGAGTTCGTCGCCAGTGGTTACCTGTCCACCAACCTGACGGTACGATTGGGCTATACCTACACCGAAACGGAAAACCGGGAGACACAAAGAAGCCTGCTGCGTCGTCCTCGCCATAAATTCGCCGTTGACCTGGATTACCGTTTTCTAGAAAGGGGTAACCTGAATCTGAATGTGATCTGTGTAGGACCCCGCTCCGATGTGTTTTTCAACAACGAAACCTTTGCAAGCGGTCGCACCCGACTGCCCGGCTATGCACTGGTCAACCTCGCCGGTTTTTTTCAAATGACCGAAGGACTGCGCCTTTTTGGACGCGTTGAGAACCTGCTGGATAAGGACTATGTGGAAGTCTGGGGTTACGGCACGTCCGGCATCGCTGGCTATGCCGGAGCCGAGTTTACCTTCTGAGAAGAATCTGCTAGTCTGCCCTTTGAATGCGCTTCCCGTACTGAATTCAGTACGGGAAGCGTTCCTGCAACCAATGGCCCGGTTCGCGATGAAGCCGGCCGCCACGGGATTCGCGATGGTTGGTAAAAGCCCCGCAATTTTCTGGATGGTGCTTTCATTAGCCCTGCATCTTGTCGGCCTGGCCTTTTGGCCGTCCTCTAGGAACCATGTGACGCCGCAGCCCGGCTACCTCCTTGTGGAAAGGTGGGACAGATCCGGCGACATCACATCCCCCTCCACAGCTGACGATCCGGCTTCGGAAAAAACTCCGGGGTTGCCAGCCGTTACCAATCCCTCGCAACAGAAAACGCGCCGTGCCCTGCCCGAAAATCCGCCGGCCATGTCAACCGACAGCCGGCCTTCGGTGGAACTAAGCAGGGGGAACGCACCTTCCCAGGTTGCGACTGTTACCGAACCCCTCTCGCAAGACCCCCGCCCGGATACGGCGCAAGACGGCCTTTACAAATCGGCTCCGCCGGGTCCCGAGGAACCTGCCGATACGCAATCGTCAACCGCCGCTTCGACCGAAAACGGCAAAATGGCTGCGATTCCGCAAACTGCCCGCCGACTTGAGGACGGTGCCGGGGCCTCTTCCCCCCCGGTCTACGCCAGCAACCCGGCGCCCGGTTATCCGGCTCTCGCCCGACGGAAGGGATGGGAAGGGAATGTTTTGCTGCTGGTGGACGTCTCGGCCCGCGGCCGGGTTTCCCGGGTCTCGGTTCTGCAATCATCGGGATACGAGCTGTTGGATCAGGCGGCAAGCCAGGCCGTTTACCGGTGGCGTTTCCAGCCGGCCAGCCTGGATAACAGGACGATTCCGGGCAAGGTCAAAGTACCGATTCACTTCAGTTTGAAAAATTGAACAACCAACCCGGCCAGAAAAAAAGGCAACCCGAAGGTCGCCCCGTACAAAAGCAGGGAAGGCCGCAACGGCTTCAGAAAATGGCAGCAAGACGCTGGTAGGCTTTTTCCAGACGCCGACAAGAAGCCCGCAGAACGCTTTCCAGAACCTTGGCCCCAAGATCCGCATGCTCCTCCAGCAAGGCATCAAAACGGGACCGGGTCAGGATTGCCAGCTCGCAGGGCTCCAAGGCTGATGCGGTCAGAGCCCGGAGGCCTTTGCAAGAGAAGGCGACCTCACCCAGAACGGATCCCGTGGAAAAAATTCCGACCACAACCGCCGAACTGCCGAACTCGGTATTTTTTTTCATCTGAATCCGGCCCGAAAGGATAAAGGCCAGATAATCGCTGTCGTCCTCTTCCTGCCACAAGAGTTCACCGGCCGCTACGGTGCTGAAACTCAAATACTCGGCCAAAAGCACTTCCTGTTTTGCGGTGAGCTGGTGAAAAACCGGCAGTTTGTTCCGCAGGGAAGCCAACAATGCGGTATCGACAACAACGTCGGCTCCGACGGTCATAGCACTTCCCTCTCTGCGGGTTTGGTCCCGTCTTTCTCGGCCAACTCCCGAAGGCGTTCTTCCATGCGCGACAGCAATCCCTCAAAACCTTCGTTACGAATAATCTGGGCGTAACTGCTGCGATAATTACTGACCAGACTGACCTCTTCTATAATCACGTCGAAAACCAGCCACTCGTCTCCCCGCAACCGCATTCTGTAGGCAACAGGAATGTTCTTATCGGCCACAATGACGGTCTGCACCTCGGCCCGACTGCCCAGAATCCGCTCACCCACATACTCGACGTATTCGTCTTCGTAGGTGTAGGCCGCCACCCGCCCCCGGTAGGTATCTTCCAGCAACTGGCTGAACAGCCGTACAAAGCGCTGTTGCTGTTCCCGCGAAGCATGGCGCCAGTTGACTCCCAGAACGCTTTGTGACATGGCCACAAAATCAAATTTTCTTCGTACCAATCCGGTAAGTTCTTGTAACACCTCATCCCGGGGCCGTTCTTTATCCCGCAGAAGTTCGATAATCCGGTCCACGGAAACCTGCAGCTGTTCCGTCGGAGACGGTATCGCAGCCACACTCTGAACAGCCATCAGGATCATCACAACCAGGGCGATTACGACACGTTTTACCATTTTTTTCTCTCCTCGCAGGGGTATCCCCTGCCAGCTTGCAACCGATCAAAGAC
>PWVL01000074.1 GCA_003561875.1 Desulfuromonadales bacterium
GAATCCGGGACGCATTTTCGGCTCCAAAAGCTTCACAGATCGGAACCAGATCGACGGCGGGGTTCAGGCGGTCAACCCGGCGGGCAGCAGCAGCGACCTTGTTCAAACCGAGAAAATCGGGAGTTGCCAGCAACTGTCTGTTCAGGTTGTGTTCTTCGAACACATCATGGTCCACCGCCACGATCTGGCCGACGCCGAGTCGAGCCAACTCTTCGATGATATAGCCGCCCAGCCCGCCGCATCCGATCACCACAACCCGGCTGCGGAACAGCTGCAACTGTTCCTGCAAGGAGAGCATGTTACGGTTGCGCTGGTAGCGAGCCGGCAGCAAGCTGTTTTCAAGAGCCATCTTTTCGACTTCGCGATAGCTGAGCCCAAAATGATGAGCTGCTGACTGTTGATCATACCAAGGCAACAAATCCCCCTTTATTCGCGCCCGAATCCAGGCGATCACTGCCTCCATGCCAGCCCCCCGCTGAATTTAAAAGAGTTGCGCCAAACAACTCGCAGACCCGATTACCGCACACCCTTGAAAAGAGCTTCCAATCCTCGCAAATAGCGTGTAGAAAATCAACCCCAATCCAATCCGGGAGCGCTCCAGGACACATGCACTTATCAGGAAAAAGGGACATCACAGATTGCCCGGAAAATACCCGGAAAATAAAAAAAAGCGCCCGGCCTGTCGGCCGGGCGCTTCGAGTCGTGCATGAGATCGCTGATTTACATGGCAGCCTTGAACATGGCGACGATGTCGTCCAGGGTAGCCCTGCGGGGGTTGGTCAGCTGGCAGGCGTCCTTCGCAGTGTTCTCGGCCATAATCATGAAGTCTGCTTCTTTGACGTCGAGATCTTTCAGGCCGGCGGGGATGCCGATGGAAGCGGACAGTTCACGAATGGCTGCGATTCCGGCAGCAGCGGCTTCGGTCACGGAGAGACCTTCACAAGGAACACCCATGAACTCGGCGATGTCGGCGAAGCGATCCGGGCAGGCGATCAAGTTGAATTCGCAAACGACCGGCAGCAGGATGGCGTTGCAAACACCGTGGGGCAGGTTGTAGAAGCCGCCCAGCTGGTGAGCCATGGAGTGAACGTAACCCAGAGAAGCGTTGTTGAACGCCATGCCGGCCATGAACTGGGCATAGCACATCATGTCGCGAGCTTTGATGTTGCTGCCCAGAGCAACGGCGGGGCGCAGCCATTCGGCGATCAGACGAATGGACTTTTCAGCGACGGCGTCGGTGATCGGGGTGGCGATGATGGAAACGTAGGCTTCAACAGCGTGGGTCAGTGCGTCCATACCGGTAGAGGCGGTGAGCGCCGGGGGCTTGCCCAACATCAGAACGGGATCGTCAACGGCGACCAGAGGCGTTACACGCCAGTCAACAATGGCCATTTTGACATTGGTATCGGTGTTGGTGATGATGCAGAAACGGGTCATTTCGGAAGCGGTGCCCGCGGTGGTGTTGATGGAGATCAGCGGGGTCAGGGGCACGGAGCTCTTGTTGACGCCTTCGTAGTCACGAATGTGGCCGCCACCGGCGGTTACCAGGCCGATGCCCTTGCCGCAGTCATGGGAGGAGCCGCCGCCCAGGGAGACGATGAAGTCACAGCCGTTGTCCTGGTAGACTTTGACGCCGTCATGAACGTTCTTGTCGGTCGGGTTCGGCTCTGCGCCGTCGTAAATGATGCAGTCAACGCCAGCAGCCTTGATGTTTTCCTGGATCTTGGCGGCAACACCAAGCTTAGCCAGGCCAGCATCGGTAACGATCATGCATTTTTTTGCGCCCAGCTCGGCAGCTTTAGCGCCAACTTCCTTAGAAGCACCAACACCCATCAGGGTTACGCTGGGGATGAAGAAGCCGTAAGTAGTTTCCGCGAGATTGACAACTGGCATGGTAAATCCTCCTCAAGATTTTTGATTGTTGAAAGAGCTTGCACCTGCACAATTTTAATGAAGCCTTCTACCACCACAAATCCTACATATGGAACGCTACCGATTCACCCCCCTTCGTTTTTGTTTACAAAACTGATTTTCGCAGATAATTCTTTTTTGTCAAGGATTGTTTTCCAGGTTTGAAAAAAAAACCAAACAGCGTTTAAATTCTGGAATAAATGCACAGCGGTCCAGCTGAGCAAATTAAGTGCCAGCCTTTTTAATGCGGCTTTCCGGGGCAATAAACAAGCTGCCATTTTGCTCGCGTGAGTGCCCTCCAGGGAGAAGCGCTCCTTAGATTGTCGAGGCCTGAAACCCTAACAACACAAAAAAGCAGTGTTTGACCCCAATGGATACGGCAAGCAGAGCCCTTCATCCCGCCATTGTCCATATCCCATCGGTGCCATCGCAACACCCTGTTGCCTTTTGACTCGTTTTTTCCTAGTGTCTCTGGGGACCTGTTCCAACTTTGAGCGATTTTTCTTTTTGGCGGCCTGCTTATCCCCGCGATTTTCCGGCAAACCGGTTTTATATTGAAAACCGTGCGCCCCTGAGGTAGCTTTTCAAAGTTACTCGCGTGATATGCACAGAATTGTTCTCCGAACCGAAGGCTCTTCGTTGAGATCGCCTTTTTCTGTTCACGGTCTGACCGCAATTTTCTTGCAAAGCAGGCTGTGCCGGCCACTATGATTTCCGGGGACACCTCCCCCTTTTTAATAATAGCCATGCCTGCTGCTGTTTTATTTATTCCCGAAAACTTCTGCGCTGCCGAGGTCCGACTAACCCTGTTCTGAGTTTTTCGCCGTACATGGCAAGAAGTATCGCAGCGCTTTGTTTTTATCTTGTTACCGCACTTAATTTCTGGAGATTATCGACCATGCCCCGTTTTGACGAAGCCCGCGCCACCGTCCTCAGTCATGTATCCACTGTCGGCATCGAGCGCCTGCCGATCCTGGAGGCGGCAGGCCGCGTTCTGGCGGAAGATGTCACCGCTCCCTGGGATCTGCCCAGGGTCACCAACTCGGCCATGGACGGCTATGCCTTGCGAGCTGCGGATTGCGCGCGTCCGGTTACTCTGCCCATCGAAGGCTTTATTCCCGCCGGCGCCCTGGGAACGTCGCTGAAAGCGGGAACTGCCGCCAAAATCATGACCGGAGCACCGCTGCCGGAAGGCGCTGACACGGTCGTACCTGTTGAAGATGTAACGGAAACGGAAGACGGTGTTTGTTTCCCCGGGGGCATTAAAGCCGGCGCCCATGTCCGAATGCGGGGCGAAGACGTACAGGTCGGCGAGTGCGTTCTCAGCCGCGGTACTCTGCTACGCTCCGCCGAAATCGGCATGCTGGCTTCCTTCGGCAAAATTTTTGTTTCCGTCTACCGGCGGCCCCGGGTTGCAATTCTGGCTACCGGGGATGAACTGATTGAACCAGGAGAGTGCCTTGCCGAGGGCAAGATCATCAACAGCAACACGCTGACCCTGGCCGCTGCCATCAAGGAACTTGGCGCGGAGCCGACTTTGCTCGGCATCGCCCGCGACACTCCGGAATGCACTCGGGAAAAGGTCCTGGAAGGTCTCAAAGCCGATGTGCTGATCACTTCGGCCGGTGTCTCCGCCGGGGACCGCGATTTCGTAAGAAGCGTGCTGAACGAACTGGGGGCGAAAACCCTGTTTTGCCGAGTAGACATCAAACCCGGCCGGCCGACCACCTTTGCCATCCACGGCCGGACCCCGATTTTCTGCCTGCCCGGCAATCCCGTCTCGACCCTGGTGACTTTTGAGGAACTGGCCCGACCGGCGCTGCTGAAAATGATGGGCCACCAGCGGGTCATCAAACCTCTGATTGAGGCGACCCTGCTGACGGATTTGACCAAAAAACGGCTCGGGGTACTGAACTTCCAACGCGTCAGCGTCGAGGTACGGGACGGAAGATTTTTGGCACGCTGCTCCGGAGACCAAAACACCGGGATTATGAAAACCATGCTTCAGGCCGACGCCCTGGCCCTGCTGCCGGAAAACCTCGACAGCTTCAAGGCCGGTGACACGGTGCACATCCATCTTCTGGGCGACAACCTTGAAATGGTCTCCTGCTGAACGGCCGGACCGCCTGCAAACAACTATACCGTATACCAGATCCTCGTTGACTGGCAGAGGCCTAAAGGTGTAAGGTTGGTCCCTGAGCTGCTCCTGTCGGGAAAGGAGCCGCGTTGTGAGTTTCTTGCGCGGATCTCTCTCAACTGGCGATACGGTGAACATCAGCAAGTTCGTCATTCCGGAAGTTATTTTCGGCTCGGGATCGCTTCAACACATCGGCGAAAGCGTTGCGGGAAGCGGTGCGTCCAAAGTGCTTCTGGTCACCGACAAGGGCCTTCTGGAAACCGGCTGGATCGATAAAACCGCGTTTCGGCTCAGGGCGGCAGGTATCGAGTTCGAAATTTTTTCCGAACTCAGTTCCAACCCCAAGGATACGGAAGTGGCGCAGGCCCTGGCGCGCTATCAGGGCTCGGGCTGCGATGCCGTTGTTGCGGTGGGCGGCGGCAGCTGTGCCGATCTGGCCAAAGTCGTCGCCATGCTGTCAACCAACCCCGGGGTTCTGTCGGATTATGAGGGCATCAACAAGATTCATCAGCCCCTGCCTCCAATCATTATTGCTCCGACTACCGCCGGAACCGGGACCGAGGTGACGCAGTTCGCCCGCATCGTCAACACGACGCGGCGCCTCAAGATGTTTTTTGTTTCCCGTTCTCTGATTCCCGATATTGCCGTGATCGACCCGGACCTGTTGACTTCCGTATCGCCGCGCCTAGCGGCAACAACGGGCGTCGACGCACTGGCTCACGCCATCGAGGCCTTTGTCTCCCTGGCCGCGACCCCCCTGACCGATCTGCACGCGCTGAATGCCATTCAACTGGTCTTTTCCAACCTGCGCCAGGCCGTAGCCGACCGACACAACCCCCGGCTCAACAGCAACATGGCCCTGGCGAGCCTCAATGCAGGCATTGCCTTTTCCAACGCCATTCTCGGTGCCAATCACGCCATGACCCATCAGGTCGACGGACTCATGGACACACATCACGGCGAGGCCAACGCCATACTGCTGCCCCATGTCATGCAGTTCAATCTGCCGGAATGCCGTCCGCGTTTTCAGCGGATCGCGCGCGCCATGGGGGAAACGGGACCCAATGATACGGAGCCCTCCGCCGAACAGGCTATCGAGGCTGTCATCAAACTGGTAGGCGATATCGGCTTGAAGCAGTCTCTCAGAGATCTGGGCCTGGCCGAAGGTCAGCTTCAGCGTCTCACCGATAATGTCATGAGGGACGCATGCATCGCCACCAATCCACGCCCTGCGACCCCCGAAGACATCGCCGAACTGTTCCGCAAGGCCTTGTGATTCATCCTTTCGCCGCTCCGGTGGCAGGACGAAGGTCCTTATTCACGTTTGATTCATTGGCAAAAAGATTCCACGGGAAGGCACAATTACCAACAGGGGGATGACCCCAGGGGAGCCGTTGCAGAACGTCTGCACCGCCCTCGTCCTTCGCAGTCGCATCCAGGCCTTACAAGGCCCCAATCCGTCTCCCGAAAGAGGTTTCCCCAGTGACACGAGAATCCGATGGCCAACACCGATTATTTGCTGATCTGACCGGTGTGAGCGCGTCCAAGCTCAGCTATTATGCTGAGCTGAAGAAACGCCAGGAAAAGATTCGCCGGCAGAATGTGCGTCTGGAAATCCTGCATCGGCTGACCCGGGCTCTGCATCTTGAAATGTCCGTCGACGAGATGCTCAACGAAGCTCAACTGTTGTTGCCCGAAGCGCTTCCCTGCGAATTGCTTGGTCTGGCCCTGCTGCAGAAGCATGACCTGGTCATCAAGGCGTTGCCGCCGTTTCATCCCCGCCAGTCCAAGTCCCTGCCGCCCAGTTCCGCACTCTGGAAGCCCCTGCATTTGAACGAGGCGCTGATTCTGAACGATTTGCCAAGGGATGATGCATTTCTGGCCAGCTATCCCCATCTGGCAGCGCGGGTTCGCTCACTGGTCATGGCCCCCCTGTACTACAAGGGGGCGACCCGAGGACTGCTGTTGATCGGCAGTTCCCAAAATACGGCCTATACCCAGGAAGAGCTCAGCTTCGTTCAGCATCTGGCTGAACAATTGGCCATCAGCATTCAGAACGTCCAGCTTTACGAAGAGGTTTCCCGGGCTCAAAAAGGCTGGGAAGCAACCTTCAACGCCGTCACCGATCCGATTCTGCTCATCGACGCCGACTACAACATACAACTCAACAACCACAGTCCGCTGGCCGACCTGTTCCCCGACGGCCGGCCGCAGCAGCCTGGCCAGAAGTGCTATGTCACTCTTTATGGCCGCGACAAGCCCTGTCCCCGGTGCCCAATGCGGATCCTGGCTCGGGATCCCCGGCCGATCTATCGACATGTGACCACCCGAACCTGTCGGCAACTCGATTTGTCCTTTTACCCGGTGACGGGTGAAGATCGGAAACTGACAGCTATGACGGTGATCATTAAAGACATTACCGAAAAAGCCCAGATGGAAGCCCGATTGCTGCATTCCGCCCGCTTGGCCGCGATTGGCGAAATGGCGGCCGGCGTGGCCCACGAGCTGAACAGTCCCATGACCGTGGTCATAGGAACCGCCCAGCTTCTGTATGCCGAGTTGTCCGGAAACGCCGAACATGCTGAGTCTCTTAAAGAAATTTCCGATTGCGGCCTGCGCTGCAAACGTATCATTCAGAACCTGCTGACCTTTTCACGCCAGGAACAGGTTCCCATGGAGTCGACCCACCTGAATCGGGAGATCGAGAAAGCACTCAGCCTGGTGAATTATCTCATCGATCCGAAACAGATCACCATTGTCAAGAGCCTGGCCGGCAACCTGCCGCAGATCGTTGCCAACGACGTGCAGATTCAACAGGTGGTTACCAACCTGCTGATCAATGCTCGTGACGCTTTCACTGGAAAAGAGGGTGACAAGACCATTCACGTCACTTCTTTTGTGGAGCGGGGACCGGATCAGAATTGGGTCACGGTTTCGGTACGGGATAACGGTTCGGGGATTTCCAAAGACAAGCTTGAAAATATATTCACCCCCTTTTACACCAGCAAGGAAGCGACCAAAGGCACAGGGCTCGGCCTTTCCGTCAGTTTTGGCATCGCCCAGGCTCACGGGGGCACCCTGGAGGCGGAAAGCGCTCCGGGAAAAGGCAGCTGTTTCTCCCTGCGCCTGCCGCCTGCCGAATCTGCGCCGGAAGATCAACGTCCACCCTTCTGATACAAACGAGGAGCAACATGACTGCACAACCGATCAATGTCCTGGTCATCGACGACGAAGAATCCGTGTGCAACTTCTTTCGCCGCCTGCTGGACCGCAAAGGCTGTCGCACGGTGACCGCCATCAGTGAAAACGAGGCTCTCAGGGCCCTGGAGGGCACGCCCTTTCATGTGGCCATGGTCGACCTGAAACTGCCGGACACAGATGGCCTGACCCTTCTGAAACACATCAAACGCAAGCAACCCAATTGTGAAGTCATTATCATGACCGGCTTCAGCACCATTCAGACAGCGGTGCAGGCCATGCAGATGGGCGCCTATCAATACGTGGAAAAACCTTTTGACGAGATCAAGCAGATCGAATGGCTGATCCAGGAGGCGGCCGCCGCCGCTTCCAAGGACAAGGCCAAGGATGAGGAAGAGTGGTGCCAGATCGCCAAATCCCAGGGTTTCCTCATCGGTAATACACCCTCCATGCGGCAGTTGGCCTCTCTGGCCTACCGTCTGGCGAGTAAAGATATCAGCATTCTGATTCAAGGGGAAACGGGCACCGGCAAGGAGGTTCTGGCCCGCTTCATCCACGGGACCTCCCACCGTGCCGAGCAGATGTTTATTCCCATAAACTGCGGCGCCCTGTCCGACAATCTGCTTGAAAGCGAACTGTTCGGCCACGAGCGGGGGGCTTTTACCGGTGCGGGCAATATGCGCCGGGGCATTTTCGAACTGGCCAACAACGGCACTTTGTTTCTGGACGAAGTCGGCGAAGCCAGCCTGGCCATTCAGGTCAAGCTGTTGCGGGTGCTGGAAACCGGTGAATTCATGCGCCTGGGGGGAGAGAAGATTGTCCACAGCGATGTACGGATCATCTCCGCTTCCAATATCGATCTGGAACAGGCCATGCTCGGCCGGGATTTCCGGGAGGACCTTTTTTTCCGTCTCAACGTGGTCAAACTGGAGGTTCCCCCCCTGCGCGCCCGCCAGGAAGACATCCCCATGTTGGCGGAACACTTTGTCCGCCAGCTCAATCCCAAACTGACCCTGGCCCCGGAAATCAACGAACGGTTGTGCTCCTACGATTGGCCCGGCAACATTCGCGAACTGGCCAACACTATCCGC
>PWVL01000060.1 GCA_003561875.1 Desulfuromonadales bacterium
GACGCTTTTGCCACGGCCGAACGCTGCCGGAGCGTCGGCCCGGTCCTGACCCGGTTGCTGCACAAATCGTTTTCGGTAGCCAAGCGGGTGCGCAGTGAAACCGGCATCGCCTGTCAAACCCTGTCCATCAGTTACGCGGCGGTGGAACTGGCGCGCAAGATCTTCGGCTCCCTGGAGAACCGGCGGGTGCTGCTCGTCGGCGCCGGCAAAATGTGCGAACTCGCCGCCCGCCACCTGCTTGATCAACGCACCGAGGGCCTGCTGGTCGCCAATCGAACCTTTGAACGAGCCCTGCGGCTGGCAACGCGCTTCGGTGGCCGGGCGGTGCCTTTCAGGGATTTTCCGGACTATCTGCCCCAGGCCGACATTGTCCTCACCTCCACCACTGCCGACGATTACATTATTCGCCGCAGCCAGGTGGAAAAAACCATCCGCCTGCGCCGGAATCGCCCGATGTTTTTTATCGACATCGCGGTTCCGCGAAACATCGAACCGGCAGTGAACCAGGTGGAAAACGTCTATCTCTTCGACATCGACGACCTGCAGAAAGTCATCGACGCCAATCTCAGGGAACGCTGCAAGGCCGCCGCCACAGCCGAGGAGATCATTGACCAGGAAATGACCTCTTTTCTGCGTTGGCTTGGCAATCGGGAACTGACTCCGACCATTCGCGACCTGCGACGACACTGCGAGGTAATCCGCCGCCGGGAACTGGACAAAACCTTCGCCCGACGACCCGGGCTCAGCAGTGAAGAACGTCGGGCCCTGGAAGCCTGTACCGAGGCCATGGTCAGGAAGATTCTACACCGCCCCCTGACCCTTCTCAAGGACCGCCGTCACCACGCGAGCGGCGAACCTTACCTTGACGCCCTGCGTACCCTTTTCGGTCTCGACGATTGGCCCGAGGATGAAGAGTCCCGCTGACTCTTGAAAGGTTGTATCAACATGCAACATGCTCTGCTCCGCATCGGCACCCGTGCCAGTCGCCTGGCTTTGTGGCAGGCGCAGTGGGTTCAGAACCGTCTGCAACGGCTCTGGCCCGGGCTGAACGTGGAGCAGGTCGCCATTCAGACTACCGGCGACCGGATCCTCGACACACCGCTGGCAAAAATCGGCGGTAAGGGCCTGTTTGTCAAGGAAATCGAAGAGGCGCTGCTGGCCGGTTCGATTGACCTGGCGGTGCACTCCATGAAGGATGTGCCCACCTGCCTGCCGTCGGGGCTGGAAATCGGCTGCATCACCGAGCGGGCCGATCCTCGGGACTGCCTGGTTCTCGCCGCACCCGCCGGCAGTCTGGCTGACCTGCCCCGGAACGCCCGGGTCGGAACCTCGTCCCTGCGGCGCCGGGCCCAGCTGCTGCATCACCGTCCCGATCTGCGCATCAGCGACCTGCGTGGCAATGTCGACACCCGGCTGCGCAAGATGGCGGAACAGCAACTGGACGCCATCGTCCTGGCCGCTGCCGGTCTGCAGCGTCTCGACTACGGGAACCGCATCGGTCTTTATCTGCAGCCCGAAGTCTGTCTGCCCGCCATTGCCCAGGGCGCCCTGGGGCTGGAAGTCCGCTGTGAGGATGAAGACACCGCGAAACTCCTCGCTCCCCTGCATCATGCGGCTACAGCCACGGCGGTGACCGCCGAACGGGCCTTTCTTGCCCGTCTCGAGGGCGGCTGCCAGGTGCCGGTGGCGGGCTACGCCCAACTGCTTGAGGGCAGACTGCTGCTCAGCGGACTGGTGGCCGACCTTGACGGCAGCGTGCTTCTCAGGGACAGCCTGGATGGCACCTGCGACCAGGCGGCGCACATGGGCACCGTCCTCGCCAATCGACTGCTTAAGCAGGGTGCCGGAACCATCCTTAAGAAACTGTACCTGCAGCCGGAGTCCCACTGATGTTCCCATCTACAGGCGTTTGTGATGCATGACAAAAAACCTTTGCAATCGGGTATGGTTTATCTCATCGGCGCCGGCCCCGGCGATCCGGGTCTGATCACCGTCAAGGGGCGGGACTGTCTACGACGGGCCGACCTGGTGGTGTACGACTACCTGGCCAATCCGGCCCTGCTCGCGGAAGCCCTCTGCGACGCCGAACGCATCTTCGTCGGCAAGACCCGAGGCCGGCATCACCGGCCGCAGCATGAGATCAACACACTGCTGGTGGAACAGGCCCGCCGGGGCCGCATCGTCGCTCGCCTCAAAGGGGGCGATCCCTATGTCTTCGGCCGTGGCGGCGAAGAGGCTGAAGCGCTGCAGGCCGCCGGCGTCCCCTTTGAAGTGGTGCCGGGCATCAGTGCCGGTTTCGCCGCCGCGGCCTACGCCGGGATTCCCCTCACCCATCGGGATTTTACCACCAGCCTGGGTTTGATTACCGGACACGAAAATCCCTTGAAAAAAGTCTCCAACCTGGACTGGTCAAAGCTCGCCACCGGGGTCGGCACCCTGGTATTCTACATGGGCATGACCAACCTGGCCCTGATTACCGAACAGCTCATGGCCCACGGCAGAAGCCCGGAAACGCCAGTGGCGGTGATCCGCTGGGGAACCACCCCCCGGCAGCAGACGGTTTGCGCCACCCTGGCAGACGTTGTGGCGCAGGTCGCCCGGGCCGGTCTCAAGCCGCCGGCCATTATCGTGGTGGGCGAGGTGGTTCGACTGCGGGACAAGCTGCGTTGGTTCGACAACCGGCCTCTGTTCGGCCGGCGGGTACTTGTGACCCGGGATCGACACCAGTCCCGGGGTCTGGCCGAACTGCTGGAAGCGGCCGGCGCTGAGGCGGTGTGTGTACCGACGGTGCGCATCTCCCCGCCCCATTGCTGGTCCGGGCTGGATCAGGGGATCGCCGACCTTACCGGCACCGACTATCTGATTCTGACCTCGGCTAACGGCGTCACGGCTTTTTTTGAGCGCCTGGAGGCGGCGGGACTGGACAGCCGGGCCCTGCATGGTGTACAGATCGTTGCCGTCGGTCCCAAGACCGCCGCCGGTCTTGCCGCTCATGGCTTGAGAGCCGATCTGGTGCCACGCCGTTTTCAGGCCGAAGGCATTCTGGAACTGCTGCTGGAGCGGGACCTGAGAGGTCGCCGGATCCTCTATCCCCGTTCTTCCCGGGCCCGGGATCTGCTGGGCGTCGCCTTGCGCCGGGCCGGCGCCCGGCTCGAAGACCCCGTCGCCTACCGTGTCGAGCCGCCGCCGGAAGGAGCGCTCCACCTGCGGCAGTTGCTGGAAAACGACCAACTGGACGCGGTTGCCTTCACCTCCGCCTCCACCGTTGACAACTGCCTGGCCATGCTGGACGGCGACGACGGGGAACGACTGAAAAGACTTGTAATCGCCGCCATCGGCCCGCTGACCGCGAAGGCGCTTCGGGCTCAGGGGTTTGCAGCCGTCGTGGAAGCCGCTGAAGCCACCTGTGAATCCCTGGTGGCCGCTCTTGCCGATGCGCTTCACACCGCTTATGAACGAGGAGTCCAATAATGTTTTTCCCCGCATACCGCCCCCGTCGACTGCGCCGAAACGCCAGCCTGCGGCGCATGATTCGTGAAACGGCTTTGTCGGCAAACGATTTCATCTACCCGATGTTCAGCGCACACGGACACAATCTGCGCCGGGAAATTCCCTCCATGCCCGGCATCTTCCAGCAGTCCATCGAACACCTGCTGGAGGAAGCCCGGGAAGTTCAGGATCTCGGCATTCCGGCGGTGATGCTGTTCGGACTGCCTGAGCGCAAAGACGCCGAGGGCAGTGACGCCTACGCCGGCGACGGCATCATTCAGCGCACCGTGGCCACCCTCAAATCCGCCTTGCCGGAGTTGACCGTGATCACCGATGTCTGCCTCTGTGAATACACCGACCACGGCCACTGCGGGGTGATCGAGAACGGCGACGTGGACAACGACGCCAGCGTTGCACTGCTGGCGGCCAGCGCCCTGTCTCACGTACGGGCCGGTGCCGACATGGTGGCACCAAGCGACATGATGGACGGCCGGGTGGCCGCCATCCGCGAGACGCTCGACGCCAACGATTTCAGCCACATCCCCATTATGAGTTACGCGGTGAAATACGCCAGCGGCTTCTACGGACCGTTTCGCGAAGCCGCCGGCTCGGCGCCCCGTTTCGGCGACCGGCGCAGCTACCAGATGGACCCGGCCAACCGCCGGGAAGCCCTGCGGGAGGCGACCCTGGATGTTCAGGAATGTGCCGACCTCCTCATGGTCAAACCGGCCATGGCCTATCTCGACATTTTGCGGGATCTTCGTGACCGCCTTGATCTGCCCCTGGCGGCCTACAACGTTTCCGGAGAATATGCCATGCTCAAGGCCGCCGCGGCCAACGGCTGGATCGACCATGACCGGGTCATGCTGGAGTTGCTGACCGGTATCAAGCGGGCCGGGGCCGACCTGATCATCAGCTATCACGCAAAGGAAGCGGTCCGGTTGCTGCAAACCGGCTGACCCTTGCTCTGAAAGGTAAAATCTGTCCGATGTCCGAATTTTTTATCGATACCCTGGTCAACGGTCTGCGCCTGCTGACCATTGAAATGCCCCACCTGCACAGCGTGGAACTGGCCTGCACCCTCGGTGTCGGCAGCCGCTGCGAAGAACCCGGCCGGTCCGGCATTTCCCATTTTCTGGAACATATGTTGTTTCGCGGCAGCGAGGACTACCCCTCCGGACAGGATCTGGAGGGTCGATTTGAGGCCATCGGCGGCAACATCCACGCCGCCACCGATGCCGAGACAACCTGCTATCACAGCCGCCTGCATCCCTCCCACATCGGCGATGGCATGCATCTGCTGGCCTCCATGCTGCGACGACCGCTGTTTGCCGGGCTGGAGATCGAACGCAGTATTGTCACCGAAGAAGCGCAGGAGGATCTCAATCAGGATGGGCGGTTCATCAGCCCCGACCTGCTCATGAACAGTCTGCTGTGGCCCGGCCATCCCCTCAGCCAGCCCATCATCGGCACCCTCGATTCCATCGCCGCTTTTGACGAAACCGCACTGCGAAACCATCACCAACACCACTACACGCCGGCCAACACGGTCATCGCCCTGGCCGGACGCATCACCCGCGAAACCGCCCTGTCCACCGTCAGCGATGCCTTTGGCGACTGGCGGGGACCGGCTCCCCTGCCCCTCGCACCCAGTCTGCCGGCACCGGCAAAGGGCCCGGTCAGCTGTTGGGTGCAGGATGCCGACTCCCAGTTGAACCTGCAACTGGCCTTTCGCATTCCGGGCCGCCAGGACCCAGCCACGCCAGCCCTGCGCATGCTTCGGCGCGTCCTCTCCGGCGGCGGCACAACCCGGCTGATGCGGCGACTGCGGGAAAATCTCGGCCTGACCTACAATGCCGAAGCCCACCTGTCCCTGTTCGAGGAATGCGGCTCCTTTGCCGTGGACCTGGCCGTGATGCCGGAGAACCTGGTTCCGGCGATGGAGGAACTGCTGCAGATTTTTCTGGAGTTGGTTGAAGAGCCGGTGGGAGAAGGAGAACTGGCAAGGGTGCTGGAAAATTACCTGTTCGATCTGGAATTCAGCCAGGACCACGCCGACCTGCTGGCGAGCCGCTACAGTTGGGGACTCGCCACCGGGTTTCTGCGCAGCCTGGAAGACGAACGTCGGGAAAGCCGTCAACTGCGCCCGGAAAACCTTCGCGAAGCGGCGCGCCTTTACCTCACGGCCGCGCATCTGCATCTGGTGGTGGTCGGTCCCTACCGCAAGGCCGACCGGAAGCGGGTCGATAATCTGCTGGCCGCCTACCGCTGCGCAAAAGCGGCGGTCTGCACGGCCTGAGCAGAAGTCCCGTGGCGGATTTCCGCCACGGGGCACGGAACCGTCATCCCCTTCAGCAAACGACACCTTCCTGCTTGAGCAGCCGGCGTTTGCGCCCCACTCCCCAGTGGTAGCCGCCGAGGCGGCCATCCTTACCCACCACCCGATGACAGGGGGTCACGATGGCCAGGGGGTTGCGGGCACAGGCCCCGGCCACCGCCCGCGCCGCCTTTGGGCGACCGACACGGACGGCCAGTTCGCCGTAGCTGATGGTCACGCCGCGGGGAATCTGCCGCAGTTCCGCCCAGACCCGGCGCTGAAAAGGGGTGCCCCGCTCATCCAAAGGCGGGACATCCCGACACTCCCGACCCCCCAGAATGTCGCCCAGCACTTCCAGCATCTGCCGCACGGCAATCCCGCCCTGTACCGGAGCCTCCCGGGGAAACCGAGTGCGTAACGCCGCCAGCAGCGGCCCTTCGGCGTCACCGAGAAATACCGCGCAAAGTCCCTTGTCACTGACTGCCGCCAACAGCAGCCCCAGGGAAGTTTCAGCAAAACCGTAATTCATAACAGACAAGCTTATCCTTTTGCCGACCTCGGGTATCGGCCGGTAACGATGGCTATCAGTCCCTCTCCATAAGATGATCCTGAATGTGAGTCACTGCGACTATGGCTACAGTAGCTCAATGAATTGCCAGGCTCAAGCTTTGGCGCAAGGTTTTTATCTGCCTTGTCGGCAAGAATCAAGGGCGCCCAAGTCGCTATTCTAACGATGTTTCTTACTGCAGTTTGTGTTCAGGACTCCACAGAAACCCATGGCCCTACAAAAACACATAAAAATAGTAAGAAATAAAAATAATTTGTTGACATATTTTATGTGTTAATCTAAAAATAAAAACAGAAAAAGGTTATCATACGATTTTTTCTGACAAGACCCTGAAAAACGCAAAGCTAATCGGCTACTTAGAGCAGATGGTCAGTCCCTGGCTGCAGAAACTGGTATGCTTGGCTTGCGTTTATGCAATCAGGGTACAGCTTGATGAGACCCAACCACCACCGTCATCGGTCTTTTTTTCACGAGGCCGACCAACCAGGAAAGAAGGGATACCATGGGCACAATTTTTACGGACAATTCGCTTTCCATCGGCCGCACTCCGCTGGTGCGACTCAACCGCATGGCGCCCGAAGGGGTGACCGTCCTGGCAAAAATCGAGGGTCGCAATCCGGCCTACTCCGTCAAGTGCCGGATTGGCGCCGCCATGATCTGGGATGCCGAACAGAAGGGACTTCTGGGCCCGGGTAAGGAAATCGTCGAGCCCACCAGCGGCAATACCGGCATTGCCCTGGCCTTTGTGGCCGCAGCGCGAGGTATTCCAATCACCCTTACCATGCCAGAAACCATGAGTCTGGAGCGGCGCAAGGTGCTCAAGGCTTTTGGTGCCAATCTGATTCTTACCCCGGGAGCCAAGGGCATGGGCGGAGCGATTGCCGAGGCCGAGACGCTGGCGGCTTCGAAGCCGGATCGTTATGTGTTGATGCATCAGTTCAAAAATCCGGCCAACCCGGCCATCCATGAAAAAACCACCGGCCCGGAAATCTGGGAAGATACGGGCGGCAATGTGGATGTTCTGGTGTCCGGCGTCGGCACCGGAGGTACCATTACCGGCATTTCCCGCTATTTCAAGAATGTTCGCGGCAAACAGATCCTTTCGGTGGCGGTGGAGCCGAGGGACAGTCCGGTCATCAGTCAGCATCTGGACGGTCAGACCGTGCGTCCCGGTCCGCACAAGATTCAGGGCATCGGCGCCGGGTTCATTCCCGACACGCTGGATCTTTCCATGGTCGACCGGGTAGAGCAGGTCAGTAACGATGAGGCCATCGAAACAGCCCGGCGGCTGGCCGTCGAGGAAGGCCTGCTGTCGGGAATTTCCTGCGGCGCTGCCACGGCCGCCGCGCTGCGTGTCGCTTCGCAGCCTGAATTCAAGGGCAAGACCATTGTCGTGGTCCTGCCCGATTCCGGAGAGCGCTACCTGAGCAGTGTGCTGTTTGACGGGATTGTCTGAACCGGCAGGTCATGGCGGGCGTACAGCGCCCGCCATGGATCTTATGTGGGCAGGGGAAACAGCGGATCTGCCGAAGGACGCCGGTTGGTTGCGCCTTGAAGGAAGGAGCGTCTCATGTGTCAGCTGTTGGGAATGAATTGCAACGTGCCGACAGATATCTGCTTCTCCTTTACCGGTTTTCGCCGGCGGGGCGGGGCCACGGATATTCATACGGATGGCTGGGGCATCGCCTTCTTCGAAGGGAGCGGCGTGCGGCAGTTTCTCGATCCCCAACCCTCGGCCTCTTCGGCCATCGCCGATTTTGTGCGGCAGTATCCCATCCATTCCCTGAACGTCATCGCCCATATTCGCAAAGCCAGCCAGGGGCCAACCAGTCTGCAGAATACTCATCCCTTTCAGCGGGAGTTGTGGGGGCGTTACTGGGTATTCGCCCATAACGGCAA
>PWVL01000059.1 GCA_003561875.1 Desulfuromonadales bacterium
ATTCCCTGAACGTCATCGCCCATATTCGCAAAGCCAGCCAGGGGCCAACCAGTCTGCAGAATACTCATCCCTTTCAGCGGGAGTTGTGGGGGCGTTACTGGGTATTCGCCCATAACGGCAACCTGCCCGATTTTCGTCCGGAATTGGACGGCAGCTATCTGCCGGTCGGCGATACGGACAGTGAATGGGTTTTTTGCTGGTTGCTGCAGAACTTTCGGCAGCGCTTCGGACTGCACATGCCGTCCCGTGAGGAACTCTTTGCCTGTGTGGCCGATTTGACCTGCCAGGCCGGCACCCAGGGGGCCTTCAACTATCTGCTGTCCAACGGCGATTGCCTGGTGGGGCACTGCTCCACGGAACTCAGCTATATCGTTCGTTGCGCACCTTTTGCCACGGCTCATCTGAAAGACGAGGATCTGCAGGTGGATTTCAGTCAGCTCACCACCCTCGAGGATCGGGTGGCGGTGGTGGCCACGCAGCCGCTGACGAACAACGAGAACTGGAACATCATGCCACCGGGCACCCTGTGTCTGTTTCACCACGGCCAGGTGCTCCTGTGCAGCAAGACCGTTGCCGGTCCCAAACCGGGTTAATCCGCCTCCTCCCCCTTCTCCACCACCAGCCGAAAATAGTCGCCGACCCGGTTTCGGGCCAGCAGTTTGTGGCCGGCCTGTTCCAGGCTGCGCGGCACATTACCGATCGGTTCACCGTCGTCGAGAAAAAACTCCAGCACCTCGCCGATTTCCAGCTCCTCCAGAGCCAGCATGACCTTGACGAAGTTGATCGGACATTTTACCCCTCGAAGATCAAGGATCGTCATTTTTAGCTCCTGAGCGGCAACCGGGGTACTTGTTTCCAGGAACAGTTGTCTCGAACGTCTACAAGCATTTTTCTCAGCCCTCCCATTTTCCTGATGACAGCGCCGTCCAGAGACCCTCAGGCCTTGCCAAGATCGCAGAGGGTCATGGCTTCGCTCTGGTCCCGGAGCTCGGTGATGGTGGGGGCGTCGCCGCACAGGGCGCAATCGTTCCTGCGCTCCAGGGCGATTTCCTGAAAACGCATTTCCAGGGCATCGACAAACAGCAGGCGATCGGTCAGCAGCTCGCCTTTACTGAGCAGGTATTTGATTGCTTCCGTGGCCTGAATGGTGCCAAACAGGCCGGGCAATACCCCGATAACACCGGCCTGGGCGCAGCTCGGCACCAATTCCGGCGGCGGCGGTTCGCGAAAAATGCAGCGACAGCAGGCCGATTGTCCCGGCAAAACCGTGAGGGTCTGGCCGGAAAAACCCAGCACGCCACAGTGGGAATAGGGCTTGCCGGCCAGCACGCAGGCGTCGTTGATAAGAAACTTGGTGGCAAAGCTGTCGGTGCCGTCGATGATGAAGTCGTAATCCTTGATGATGGAGAGAATGTTGTCGGCTCGAACCCAGGTGTGATGGGGGATGACCTCGACTTCGGGATTGATGGCCGTCATCTTGTCCCGCGCCGAGAGGACCTTGGCTTTACCGACATCCGTCGTATGATGGATAACCTGGCGCTGCAGATTGGAAATTTCCACGGCATCGGCATCGGCGATGCCGATGGTGCCGATCCCGGCCGCTGCCAGGTAAAGGGCAACGGGCGCCCCCAGTCCGCCGACTCCGATGATCAGGACGCGGCTGTTAAAAAGTATTTTTTGCCCCTTGCCACCAATTTCCCTGAGAATGATGTGGCGTGAATAGCGCTCGATTTGTGCTTCGGTCAACATAGGGCCTCGCTGTTGTGCGGTTGAATGGAGGACAAATTCCGAGGTGTCTCTGGAAAAGGCAGGGTTTCTCGGTAAGATTATGCAATAAGGCCACGGGACGATCAATAAAAAACAAGTAAAAGAGTAAACAAATTTTCCGCAAGCCTGAGCAAAATGCTTGACAAAGGAATCCGTGCCGGGATACAAGAAAAGAAATCGTAATCAAGCAACGTCTTTATGAAGAGTGGTGGAGGGACAGGCCCGACGAAGCCACAGCAACCGGTTCGCACAGCGCGGACGACAGGTGCTAATTCCTGCCCTGCCTTGGCGGGGGAAGATGAGGACGGTGCTGCCAGGGATTGTTCGCCGTGAGCGCGATTCCCGGGAGCCCCTTCTTCGTTTCACAAAGAAGGGGCTTTTTGTTTGCCGGCGGACCGGCAGGGAGGACAAGAGATGAATGCAAACGAGGATCTGACGCGTCTGGAAAGCCGTTTGGTGCAATATGGCGTGGGCCGCGATGCCGGTACCGGCGCCATCAGTTTTCCCATCTATCCCAGTGCCACCTACCGCCACCCGGCGGTGGGGGAGAGCACCGGGTTTGATTACACGCGTTCGGGCAACCCGACCCGCCAGGTGCTGGAAGAGGCGCTGGCCGATCTGGAGGGAGGTTCCCGCGGACTGGTGTTTGCCTCGGGCATGGCCGCCCTGACCACCCTGTTTCTGCATTTTTCCTCCGGCGATCACCTGCTGGTTTCCCAGGATCTGTACGGCGGCACCTACCGGGTACTTGATCAGGTATTCGGCAAGCTGGGCGTGACGGCCAGTTACGTCGATACCACGGATGCGCCTACCGTGGCGGCGGCGATTCAGCCCGCCACCCGGGCCATGCTGGTGGAGACGCCGGGGAATCCGCTGATGGGGGTAGCCGACCTGCAGGCTCTTGGCGATCTGTGCCGGCAGCGGGAACTGCTGTTCATCGTTGACAACACTTTCCTGACTCCGGTGCTGCAACGTCCGATGGAATTCGGCGCCGACTTGGTGGTCTATTCGGCGACCAAATATTTCGGTGGCCACAACGACCTCTGTGCCGGCGCCCTGGTCGCCCGGACCCCGGCCCTGGGGGAGCGGCTCTACTTCCTGCAGAACTCCGCCGGTGCCATATTGCCGCCCCAAGATTGCTGGCTGCTGTTGCGTTCGCTAAAAACCCTGGCTTTGCGCCTGGAGCAGCACGGACGCAACGCCCTGGAGGTGGCCCTGTGGCTGCAACACCATCCACGGGTCAGGGCGGTCTATTACCCCGGCTTGCCGGAACATCCCGGTCATCGCCTGGCTCTGCAGCAGTCCGGCGGCTTTGGCGGAATGCTGTCCTTTCGGGTCGACAGCCCGGAGCGGGCCCGTCAGGTTCTGAAGAAATTGCGCCTGATCAGTTTTGCCGAAAGCCTTGGCGGGGTGGAATCCCTCATGACCCTGCCGGCGGTGCAGACCCATGCCGATATTCCCGAAGCAGAGCGATTGCGCCTGGGGATCTGCGAAAGTCTGCTGCGTTTGTCGGTGGGGATCGAAAACCCGCAGGACATCATCGCCGACCTGGCCCAGGCGCTGGAAGGGGAGGATAAGGGCTGAGGGTTGAGGGCGGGGGGATCCTTGCTCAGATGTAAAACATCAGGTTCTGATCCGTCTCACGTTTCAGGCCCATTTTGGCGGCCCGATCGCAAAGGGTCTGCAAGGTCACGGACTGAAAATAATCGCCGAGGATATCGGCGGCTTCCTGCCAAACGGTCTGGGTCACGCACTGACCGGACAGGGCACATTCCTCCACGCCCTTTTTTTGCGGTTTCCGACCCGTGCAACTGACCAGCAAAGCATCCCCCTCGGCGGCTTCGACCACTTCCCTGACGGTAATGCGATCCGGCTGTCGCGCCAGTGAGTAACCGCCCTGAGGGCCTTTTTTGCTTTGCAGGATACCGGCCTTTTTGAACGCCTGGAATATCTGTTCCAGGTAACGGGGGGAAATATCCTGGCGGCGGGAAATATCCTTGATCTGAATCGGCTCGCTGCCGGCGTTGTAGGCCATGTCGAACAGGGCGCGCAACCCGTAACGGCTTTTGGTCGATAATCTCACATTGAACTCCAGGCGTTAACGGACGGATTGAGGTGGACTTGGGTCCGGTTTTTCGACATCTCGGATAGTGCACCCAAAAGATTCTCGATATCCTCGGCCGTGTTGAACAGGCCCGGACTGATGCGAACCGTACCGTCGGGGAAGCTGCCAATGGTGCGGTGGGCTTCGGCAGCGCAATGCAGCCCGGTGCGGACGCAGATGCCGTAATCTGTGTCGAGGCGAAAGCCGACTTCGGCGGGATCGCGCCCGGTCAGATTGATGGAGACCGCTGCGGCATGCCCGGACGCTTCGCCAGGGCCGTAGATGCGCACCCCGCCAAGCGATTTCAGACCGTTGAGCAACATCTCCAGAAGAGCAGTTTTATGGCTGCGCACCTCGTGCAGGCCGCGACTTTGCAGGTACTGCAGGCCCGCCTGCAGGCCGGCCAGTCCGGACAGGTTGATGGTGCCGCTCTCCAGGCGTTCCGGCAGTTCCTCCGGTGGCAGGGGGGACGCCGAATCGCTGCCGGTGCCGCCGTAGTTCAAAGGCGTAGGTTGAAGGCCGGGACGAATATAAAGAAATCCGGTCCCGGACGGGCCCAGCAGGCTCTTGTGTCCGGGCACCGCCAGCAGGTCGATGCCCATGGTTTCCACGTTGATGGGCAGCAGGCCGGCGCTCTGGGCAGCGTCAACCAGCAGCAGGATTCCTTCCCGGCGGCACCACTCGGCGACTTCCTCGACGGGTTGAATGGTGCCGGTGACATTGGCGGCATGGGTCAGGACCACCATCCGGGCGCGGCGCGGCCCCTGAATGGCTGCGGCGCGAATCTTCTCCGCAGAAACGCGACCGACGGCATCGGCGGATACGCGCACGGTTTCAATGCCCCGTTGCTGCAGGGCGTGCAGGGGTCGCAGGACGGCGTTGTGTTCCATGCTGCTGGTGATGACCCGATCCCCAGGCTGCAGCAGGCCGAACAGGGCCAGGTTGATGGCTTCGGTCGCGCCGGAAGTAAAAACAATTCGCGAAGCGTCGCCGCTGCCGATAAAATCGGCAACCGATTCGCGGATTTCAAGCAGCAGGCGGCCGGCTTCCAGGGCCAGCCGATGACCTCCCCGTCCGGGACTGGCGCCAAGCTGATCAATTACTTCAGCAACGGCATGGCCGACACCGGGTGCCTTGGGGACGGAGGTTGCCGCGTTGTCAAGATAGATGATAGCCATGGGCGATTCTGGTGACAGGAATCCTTGCCTGTGGTTAACCTGCCTACATGGGCTGGAGCCCGGCCGAGGTCTGGCAAAAGGTTCGAGCCGGCGGCAGATCAGCTGCGGTCAGCGCATCCAAAACCTGCCGGTGTACCGCGGCCGTCAATCGAATGGCCAGCCCGCAGCCTTCGGCCAGTCCCGCCGGCGCCGGAATCAGGGTAAAGGGCAGTTCGGCCTGCTTCAGCACCTTTTCAGCTTTCAGGGCCCGGTGGGGGGTGCCGAACATGATGATGATGTCGTCGCAATTCAGCATGGCATGGTCCGGATTGTTCGCCGTGGGTTGACCCGTGGCCGGCCTAAAACGTGCCCCAGGGCCCTTCAGCTCTCGCGGGGCACAGCCAGCATCCGCTCCAGGGCGACGCGGGCCCGCTCCGCGATATCCTGCGCTACGGTCACCCGGGGCTCCAGATTCAGCAGGCTGTCGCGCAGCGACTCCAGGTCGATGAGCTTCATGTTGGGGCAGATCAGCACGTCGCCGGCCAGGATGAATTCCTTGTCCGGATTTTCCTTGCGCATCCGGTAGAGAATGCCCATCTCGGTGCCGATGATAAATTTGGGGCCGGGATGGTTGCGGACATAGTCGTACATGCCGCTGGTCGAGCAGATGTGGTCGGCCAGTTCCAGCACATCCGGCTGGCATTCGGGATGAGCGATGAAGGGGGCACCGGGATGGGCGGCCATGATCTCTTTAATCGCCTCGGGACGCAGATTTTCGTGGGCCGGACAGAAACCAGGCCAGAAATGAAAGGTCCGTTCCGGACAGCGTGAGGCCACGTAGCGACCCAGATTGCGGTCCGGGGCGAAGATGAGTTCTCCCGGCGGCAGGGAGCGGACCACCTGCACCGCATTGGCGCTGGTGCAGCAGATATCCGTCTCGGCCTTGGTGGCGGCGGTGCTGTTGACGTAAGTGACCACCGTGGCGTCCGGATGCTGCTGCTTCATCTCCCGCAGGCCCTCGGCGGTGATCATGTCCGCCATGGGGCAGCCGGCGTCCAGGCGCGGCAGCAGAACGGTCTTGTCCGGGGCGAGGATGGCGGCGCTCTCCGCCATGAAATGGACCCCGCAAAACACGATGACGTCTTTGTCCGTCTGGGCGGCGGCCAAGGAAAGACCCAGTGAATCGCCGGTCAAATCAGCGATCTCCTGAATTTCGTCGCGCTGGTAGTTATGAGCCAGGATCAGGGCGTTGCGCTGCTTCGCCAACTGGCGGATTTCTTCAATCAGTTTTTTTTGCTGCATCGGATTTTCTCCCTGCTAGAAAGATATTAAGTACAGGGAATTTTCAGATAAACTACTAAAAAAGTCAACAAATTCTTCGAAAACTTGCCTGGCTCGCTCTGTAATCAAGGTCGCATCCGGTCGAGGACCCGCCGCTCATTGAGCCTGCGGCGGGTCCGGCGGTTTTTGTCCTTTAGGCCAATTGGCGTCGGGGCGCATCGCCGCGTCCCCGGCCAACTTCCCGACCGATGGAACGGATGCGGCCGTGCATGCAGGCGCGGCAATCGGCAGCCGTCTCGTCAATACAGGCCTTGGATGGATAGATTTCATACAGGGCCCGGTATTTCTTCGGAGTCAGGTTGGGCATCACGACGTTCGCCCCGCGGGAAAGGCAGAGTTCCCGCCCGGTCGGGGTGTTGAGGGTCGCCAGGGCCGTGGTAGCAGGGATGTTGGCCGACGGGCAGACCAGGCGCGCCAGGGCCATGACCTTGTAGGTCATCAGTTCCGTGTTGGGCACCTGTTCCTCAGTCGCGATGGTCCACGCTCCCTTTTGGCCCAGCAGGGTGGCGCCATGAGGAATGAAAGGACCGACACCGATCATGTCCAGGTCGAGCTCGCGGAACAGTTCGATGTCCGCCGCCAGATCGTCCCAGGTCTGGTCCGGAATGCCGATCATGACCCCGCTGCCCGTTTCGTAGCCGAGGGCCTTGATGGTGCGCAGCAGAGCAATACGGTCCGGCACACCGCCCGGCAGGACCGGATGGATACGCTGGTAGAGGGCGGGGTTGGAAGTCTCGAAACGCAGCAGATAACGGTCCGCACCTGCTTCGCGCCAAGCCGCCAGGTCTTCTTCGCTGCGCTCGCCAAGGCTCAGGGTGACGGCCAGGGGCGTTTCTCCCTTGATGCGCCGCACCAGGTCAGCCACCCATTGCCGGGTCAGGCCGGGATCTTCCCCCGCCTGGAGTACTACCGTGCCGTAGCCGAAACTCAAGCCTTCATGGGCGCAGGCCATGATTTCCTCAACCGGCATGCGGTAGCGCATCAACGCTGTATTGCCGATATTCAGGCCACAGTAGTGACACTCGCGAATGCAGTGGCTGGAGATTTCCAGAAGGCCGCGCAGGTGCACGGCATCACCCACCTCACGCCGCCGAACCTCATCGGCCGCCTGCCACAGGGTCTCAAGCTGACTCTCGTCGCTGGATTTCAGGTAGTTCAGGATCTGTTCTCTGGTCATGGATAGCCCCTTTAAATAGACGCTTTACGCTGCCGCCGACAAATTGCTTCAACAGCAGAACTAGCAAATCACACAAATTATGTCAACAAAAAATAAAATAAAAAAATATTTTCTCGAGCAAAATACATAAATATAATCACCACCAATACACACCATAAAGAGAAACAAAATTTTCTTATTTTTTACCAAAAATATAGGGTTTAATTTATCAATGTTCCGGATTGCGGTATCCCCATGACGAGTTTTTTCAGCTTGAGCCAGGGGGTGGCATTTCAAGCATCGATACTGAACCCCGGGAGGTTGTGACTACTGAAACTGCAGGAATTGGGGGCCAAACAGCGTGATCAGGACGGCCCTTGCAGGTCACGGCCTGACCAGATGCTCGACCAAAAGCATCAATTGCATTGACTTGCCAATCAGATCATCCGGTGGGTATTGGACTGATATTTCGCGACCAATCCTGGGAACATGGTGTTGCCGACACCCTTTAACATGGTGGGTCGACTTCGAAAGGGGGCAAAGCGGTCAGTTTTTCGAAAGGCGATAGGCCGGCCGGATGGAGATCCGGCGCAGCAGGTTGGCGTTGGCAACCACGGATACGGAACTGGTTGCCATGGCGATTTCCGCCAGAACCGGATGCATCATGCCGACAATGGCCAAGGGGATCATGACGACATTGTAGAAAAAAGCCCAGAACAGACCC
>PWVL01000217.1 GCA_003561875.1 Desulfuromonadales bacterium
GGAAACAAGGGACATTCCCCATATTTCCGAAAACTCACCAATGCCAGCACCTCAAACGGCCCAACCTGTCTCAAACCGGCTGGGCCGTCTTGCATCCTGTTTCAAATTATTAATAGGATTATCAAGGATTTATCAGACGAAAAAATAAAGCTGACAAGACGTTCAGGAAGGGCTATGAAGGCTGTTTTTTCCGTCCCTTGGGATGCGCCCGGTCGTAGACTTCCATGAGGTGATCGACGCTGACCCGGGTATATTTCTGGGTGGTGGACAGGGAGACGTGGCCGAGAAGCTCCTGGATGGCCCGCAGATCGGCACCGCCGTCGAGCAGGTGGGTGGCGAAGGAATGGCGCAGGCTGTGAGGGCTGGCGTCCTTAATCAGGCCCGCCTTGAGCAGCAGTTGCTTGAATTTTCGTTCGACACTGCGGGCGCTGAGACGGCCGCCGCGGTAGTTGAGAAACAGGGCGGACTGCTCCGGAACGCCGTTGCGTACAGCCAGATAATCTTCAAGGGCGGTCAGGGCCGGGCGACCGATGGGCACCAAACGTTCCTTGCTGCCCTTGCCCAGCACTCGCACCAGCCCCTGCTGCCAGTCGATACTGTCCAGATCGAGAGAAGTTAACTCGCCAACCCGCAGACCACAGGAGTAGAGCATTTCGAGAAACGCCCGATCCCGCAGGATCAGTTCGCCGGCACCCCCTTGACCATCGATAAGGGCAAAGACCTCATCGACGGTCAGGGTTTTGGGCAGATAGCTTTCCTGCCGGGGTGTGCCGATGAGTTCGCCGGGGCTGCTCTTGAGCCGCCCCTGTGCCACCAGATAGGCAAAAAAACTGCGCAGGGCGGAAAGCTTGCGGGCAATACTGGAACGCCGGTGGCTGCGGTGCAGTCGGGCCAGATAACGACGCAGGGCATGAATGTCGACCTGTTCCGCCGACAGGGGCGGAGAGAAGCCCGGCTCGGCTTCCAGAAATCGGCAAAAGGCTTCCAGATCCTGAGCGTAGGCCCTTCGTGTATGCGCAGAAAGGTTGCGCTCCACTGCGAGATGCCGATCAAATTCGGCGATCAACTGACGCATCTTTTTTCATCCTTGAACAGAAAAAAATCACCCGAATCTCGACTGCTTCGGTGCATCTGAGCCGTTGACGACCTCCAGGGCGCGTGCCATAATGCGCCTCTAAGGGGGGGGATTTTGGCGACGTTTGTCTTTTATCTGACACTCTTTACGGGCTTTGTGGCGCTGCTGGTCAGCGTCAACTTTGCCATGGCTTGGTATGAATACGCCAACCGCGACCCGCAGATGCTGGAGCGGGGGCACACTTTGCGACGGTTGTTTTTCGCTTTGCGCCTGATCGTTCCGGAAACCTTTTTTCTCGCCCTGACCATCCTACTGCAGCCCATCGGCTGGCTCAACCGCAAACAGCCGTCACCCTGCACCACGGAAACCCCCATCATCTTTCTGCACGGCCTGATGCAATCCCCCGCCTGCTGGCTGTGGCTCAAGTTCTGCCTCAAACGGCAGGGTTTTACCGCTCTCTACAGCATTGCCCTGCCGCCCTGGAAAGACGTAGAAGTGCTGACCGAACGGCTGGCCCGACAGGTGGACCGGGTACGTCATGCCACCGGCCTGCAAAAGGTCCATCTGGTCGGCCATTCCATGGGCGGCCTGATCGCCCGCAACTATCTGCAGATTCGCGGCGGCGCAGAAAAAGTGGACCGCTGCCTGCTCATCGGCACTCCCAACGGCGGTTCCAAGATGGCTCCCTTCTCCCTCTCGGCTCTGGGCAGGCTGCTCATGCCCGGCTCCGTTTTTCTGCGGCGCCTGGCCGAAGCCCCCCTGCCCGCCGAAGCCCGCGTCTGCGTCCTCTACAGCCGCCACGACAACCTGGTCATCCCTTACGAAAACGCCTGTCTCGAGGGCGCAACCGCTGTCGAACTGGACCGTGTCGGCCATGTCGGCCTATTGTTCAGCCGACGGGTTCTGCAGGTGCTCGTCGACCTGCTCCAGGAGAAAACGCCATGATCCGCCTCGATATCGCCTCCCGTAAGCCGGTGGAAATGATCGATGTCACCGACGCGGTGTGCCGGGCCATCAGGGCCAGCGGCATCGTCTCGGGCATCGCCCTGCTGCAGGTGCCGCACACCACGGCGGCAGTCACCCTCAACGAAAACGCCGACCCCGATGTGGTTCGGGACATGGTCATGGAAATCAACAAGGTCATTCCTTTTGAAGACCATTACCGGCACGGCGAGGGCAACAGCGCGGCGCACATCAAGAGCAGCCTGGTAGGCTGCGGCGAACTGCTGATGATCGAAGACGGCGCGCCGGTGCTCGGCACCTGGCAGGGCATCTATTTCTGCGAATTTGACGGCCCCCGCAGCCGCCGGCTGCACATCAAGGTACTGGCCGGATGAAAATCCCGGTGTCCCTGGCTGACTGCGCCGACTACGGTCCGGCGACGGTGACGGCCGCCATGGAACGGCTGCTGGAGCCTCTGGGAGGCATGGCGGCTTTCGTCCGTCCGGGACAGCGGGTTCTGCTCAAGCCCAACATGCTGTCCGGCAAAGATCCCCAGCGGGCGGTAACCACCCATCCGGAAATCGTCCGTGCCGTGATTCGTCTGGTGCAGCAGGCCGAAGGCCGGGTGGCGGTAGGCGATTCCCCCGGGGTCGGCAGCCCGCTTCAGGTGGCCCGGCGTTGCGGCATTCTGGCGGTCATCGAGGAAACCGGAGCCGATTTCGCCCCCTTCAGCGCATCGGTGACGATCCGCCCCCAAGGTACGACCTTTCATGAACTGGAGATCGCCCGGGACCTTCTCGATGCCGAGGTGGTCATCAATCTGCCCAAGCTCAAAACCCACCAGATGATGGGGCTGACCTGCGGGGTCAAGAATCTGTTCGGTGCCGTGGTCGGCATGCGCAAACCCCGCCTGCATCTGCAGGCCGGTTCCGACAAGGCTTTTTTCGCCCTGATGCTGCTGGAATTGGCCGAACAGATCGCTCCGGCGCTGACCCTGGTTGATGCGGTCACCGCCATGGAGGGCGAGGGACCCGGCAGCGGCGATCCGGTGCATGTCGGGGCACTGCTGGCCGGCACCTCGCCGCTGGCGGTAGACACGGTGGCCTGCGAACTGGTGGGCATCGACCCGCGCCTGGTCTGGACCCAGAAGGTGGCTACGGCCAGCCAACGCTTCGGCAGCCGGCGGGACCAGGTGAGCCTCTGCGGTACCGATCCGGAAACCCTCCGGCCGGCAAGCTTTCGCCCGGCAAAGCAGACCGAAGTGAATTTCGGCCTGCCGGACTGGCTGCTCGCGCCGCTCAAGCAATCCCTGAGCGCCCGGCCGCAGGTTCACAAAGGTCGCTGCGTTCTCTGCGGCCTCTGTGTTCGTCATTGTCCGCCGCAAATCATGACTGTGGTGAAGGGAAGCTTGCGCATCGACTACGGCCGCTGCATCGGTTGTTTCTGCTGCCAGGAACTGTGTCCCCAGGGCGCCCTGCACACCCGGCAAGGCCTGCTGCTGCGCCTGGGAAGTCTGCTGAAAGGCCGCCGCAACAGTTGCGGCGGATGAAAGGAGTCGAACCATGAAACGCTTTGCCCGGACCTGCCTGCTCGCCCTGCTGCTGCTCTCTCTCGGCGCCTGCGCCCGGGTCCGGCCGGAACCTCCGGAAATCAGCCTGCTGGCCCTGCAACTGGAAAACCTCACCCTGAGTCACGCCATCCTGAGCGTCGATCTGGGCCTGTACAATCCCAACAGCTTTCCGCTGACCATCGAACGGGCCGCCTACTCCCTGAGCCTGCAGGGCATTGAAGTGGCTCAGGGCCGCAGCGCCTCCGGGGTGCGTATCGGCGCCGGGGAAAGCGGCAGCCTGAATCTGCGTCTGTCCAGCAGCTATCTCAACCTGCTGCGCATCGGTCGGCAGCAATCGGGGCAGCAGGACATCCCCTTTGTCGTCGACGGCGAGGTCACCCTGGCCGGCTTCGGTGTTATGACCCGCACCCTGCGCTTTCGGGAAGAGGGAGTCATTCCCCTGGCGGTCTTCTCCAGCCTCAATCCCTGAGCTTCGATCCGTTTCATTATCTCTGGATCTTGAGACCGCCCATGCGCAGTTCATTCTGCAGTTCAAGGATCTTTTTGCGCAACGCCAGCACCTCGGCCTGGGAACTCATGCCCTTCATGGCGTAACGCAGCTCCAGGTATTCGCCATGCAGGGCTTCCAGGCGCTGGGCAAGGTCCCTGTTGCGTGCTTCCAGAGCGGCATTGCGGTTTTGCAACTCGCGAATCTCCCGCACATAGTGAGCAAAACGATCGACGTCAACGACTTTGTCTTTCATGGCTGCTCCTTGCTCGAAGCCCCAGGCAGACGATTTCCAAACGCCGGGCTGCCAGCGGTTAGAATCCAGCGGATGGACGCGGCTCCGTCGCGTCATCTTACCAGAGTTTAGCTCGAAGACAGGAGGGCGGCAAACGCAACCCGGCAATAAGTTGTCGCGGGAAGCGCCAGGTGGGTAAAGAAGCAGGACCGAAGGCATATCAGGGATTGAGAGAAGAGCGGACCTGGTGTGCGGTGAGGCCCTGGACGAAGAGTTTTTTGTGGCGTGACTTGTGACCGGCGACCAGAATGACCCGGCATGTAGAAACTCCGAGACGCTGCGCCAGGAACTTGCGGCACAAACTGTTGGCGGCGCCCTCAACGGGTGGCGAGGTGAGACGTATTTTCAACTCTTCCCCCTGCAGTCCGCACAATTCATTGCGACTGGCCCGCGGCTGCACACAGACGGCAACAAGCACACCGTCCTGACGGTCCAGAAGGTACGGACTCAACGCTCTGCAACGCCCCCGGAGGCGGGGCGCTGCGTCGAGGGTGGAGCCTCGATTTCGGCTACCGATTCCCCGTCAACAGAGGGTTCTTCCAGATTCCGGGCGTCGAGTTCCAGAATCCGCAAATGCCCCTCAATGATGCCCCGCAGATTCGATTCAAAGGCAATCTTCTGACGGCGGATCTCCTGAATCTCATTCAACAACAGGAACCGCCGGGAGTGGGCTTCCGCGACAACCTGTTCGGCCTCCATCTCCGCCTCGGCCAGGCACATCTCGGCTTCCTTGCGGGCGCTGGACTTGATCTCGTCGGCCACCTGCCGTGCCGTCATCAGGGTTTCCCGAACCGTGGATTCCCGCTGCTGCAGCTCCTGCAACGACTGTCTGGTGCGGGCAAGTTCCTCTTTCAGCTCCTGAACCTGCCACTGGTAACGCTCCAGCTCTTCAGCGATAAGTTCCAGGTATTGATCGACTCCGGTCTTCTCGTAACCGGCAAGACGGGTCTTGAACTGGTGCTGCTGAATATCGATGGGAGTAATGGTCATAACAGGTTCCTCAACCGAGATGCATCAGCAGCCGCTGAATCAAGCGCTGAACAAAATAAAGTCCGAACAACAAAACCAGAGGCGACAGGTCGACACCACTGAAGTGTAGCGGCAGAGCCCGCCGAATCCGCCGCAGAACCGGCTCGGTGGCACTGTACAGAAAACGCACAATAGGGTTGTACGGATCGGGGCCCACCCAGGAAATCACCGCTCGGGCAATAACGAGAAAAATATAGACCTGGAGCAGCATCTGAACCATCTGCCCCAGTACGATGACCAGATCATGGAGAATAAACACGGCTACCTGTCCTTTCCCGACGGAATAGGCCTTGCGTGTCTGCCGGCCCTCCCCTTATACCCAAGGGCGCGACACGGTGTCAAACCCTTTCCACTCTGAACAAAACGCCAAGCTTTTGACTTTCCCCTGAAAAATCGCTACAGTGGCTCCCTGCCCCGTTCTCGCAACCGGCCTGGCGCCGCCTGTCGAAAAAAATGAGGTCTTCCATGAAGCGCACCACCAACCTGAACGTCCGTTCCATGACGCCGATCATCGCCCCCATCGATCTGAAACAGGTCTTTCCCCTGTCGGAACAGGCGGCCGAATTTGTCACCGAGGCCCGTCAGCAGATCAAGGACATTATTCATAACCGGGATCGCCGCCTGATGGTGGTGGTCGGTCCCTGCTCCATTCACGATCCCCAGGCCGCCGTCGATTATGCCCGCCGCCTTGCCCTGCTGAGCCGGGAATTGTCTGATCAACTGTTGCTGGTCATGCGGGTCTATTTTGAAAAACCCCGCACCACCATCGGCTGGAAAGGACTGATCAACGATCCCGATCTTAACGGTTCGCACCAGATATCCAAAGGGCTCGGGGTGGCCCGCAATCTCCTCTGCACGGTAACCAGCCTCGGCCTGCCCATCGCCTGCGAGATGCTTGACCCCATCACCGTCCAGTATCTGTCCGACATGGTCAGCTGGGGTGCCATCGGCGCCCGCACCACCGAGTCTCAGCCTCATCGGGAAATGGCCAGCGGCCTCTCGTTTCCGGTCGGTTTCAAAAACGGCACCGACGGCAACCTGCAGATCGCTGTTGACGCTATTGCCGCCGCGACCCATTCCCACAGCTTTCTGGGCATCGACCGGGAAGGCCGCACCGCCATCGTTGAAACCTGCGGCAACCCCGACGGCCACATGGTGTTGCGGGGCGGCTCGGGAAAACCCAACTACGACCCCGAGAGCATCGCCTGTGCCGAAACCCTGCTGGCCCAGAACGGTCTGCAGCCCTCGATCATGGTCGACTGCAGCCACGCCAACTCCTACAAAGACCACAACCGCCAGGAAGAAGTTCTCGACAACGTCCTGGAGCAACTCGCCAGGGGCAACCGCTCCATCAACTCGCTGATGGTGGAAAGCAATCTGGGCGAAGGCAGCCAACCCCTCAAGGAGCAGTTCGATGCCCTGCGGTACGGGATCTCCATTACCGACAAGTGCATCGACTGGGCGACCACCGAGCGCCTGCTGCGTCGAGCTCACGGCATGCTGCTGAAAATGGGCGGACGCCCCATCGCCTGAAACGACTGGTGGCGCCCGCTGTGATTGCGGGCGCCACCAGAGTGCTCGGCAGCCGGTCTTCGCCGGCAAGGGTGGACGGGACTACCCGCCCTTCTTGACATAGGCCTCGACCTCCAGCTTCAAATCGTCGATGTTGATGTGGGTGACCTTGTCGTCGGCCCTCTCGCTGCGCACCAGGCCCTCCTCGACCCATTTCAGGATCAAGCTCACTTCAATACCGAACATGGACGCCGCTTGCTGCGGAGTGAACCAGGCTTTGCCCAGCGTCATGTCAACCCCTCCTTTCCCGGATCGGGCCCTGTCGGGCGATCCGCGGACCGTCCCATAGCACCCTGGTGAATAATCTGCCGATCAGGTAACCGTCGCGTTTTACTGCTGTTGTTACTATTCTACCAGCTTATCAAGACCTTTCCGGGCCTGTTGCCGCTACAGAGCGTTCAACAGTCGATAAATCCGCTGCTCCAGTTCCCATACCATAGCCGCCTGGTCTTCGGCGCCCTGTTCCGCCAGCAGCATCCGGGCACGATCCAGCTGACCGTGACTCTTGAGCAACACCGGTGTCAGCTTGGCTTCAAGCTGCATTTGAGGAATATCTCCAACCACCTCTTCCAACTCCTCCATCCCCTGCGCCACCCGGTCGACGATCTGCCGGGCTTTGATCAGAGCCTCGGCAGAACCTTTTAACGGTGTCGTCGCAAATTGACGCACATCGTCCGTCAACTCCCGATAGCGATCCGATATGTTCATGTCAAGCGTTCCTTTCCGGTTTTCCATCCCGTCGTTACCCGCCGTTGGCATCGGAACGTGACTTCCCTTCGGATACGGCTGGCATTCAATTACCGCTCAGGCATTATCAAGGCAACTTTTGTCGGGAGTATACAGGGCTTTATCGCCGCAGACAATCGTCATGAAAAACCCGTGTGAAATACCCGCTCAACCCCCGGAGCAACTTCAGGCCATTCCTTACTTGGCGAACCTGGCAGGGAATTCAATGATTCACGACGGCATTGAAAAACAATTTCCATACCTCCGGTTCAGCCACCCCCGCAGATCGTCAACCAAGTGCCGGGGACGGCCGACCTGAGGCCGGGGAATCTTTTTGTTCGTAAAGAATCTGATGTTCGCAAACAGGAAAGACGGGATGAAAGGAGCTTTTTCTTATTGCACCAACGACAAAGCCCCGCTTCGAAAGAAGCGGGGCTTTGTCGTTGACTCAGTCACCACCGGGGCGGTGACCTTCTTTTCTGTGATCTGAATAAAAAGCCGGATCGGCCGCTATTAGA
>PWVL01000049.1 GCA_003561875.1 Desulfuromonadales bacterium
CTCGACACTCTCCAGAATGTCTTCCGGCAGCCCCACACCCATGAGATAGCGGGGCTTGTGTTCGGGAAGCATGGGGGCCGTATAGTCCACTACTTTTTTCAGCAATTCCAGCCCCTCACCGACGCTGACCCCGCCGATGGCATAGCCGGGGAAATCCATTTCGGCCAGTCTGCGCGCGCATTCCTGGCGCAAATCCTCGTATATGCCTCCCTGTACGATACCAAACAGGGCCTGGTCCGGACGCTGCTGGTGGCGCAGACACTGATCCGCCCAGCGCAGGGTTTTGGCGATGGAGCGGGCGGCGTAGTCGTGGCTGGCCGGAAAGGGAATGCACTCGTCAAAGGCCATGATGATGTCGGCGCCGAGAGTATTCTGAATCTGCATGGCTTCCCGGGGTCCGAGAAAGATCTCGTCGCCGGTGTTTTCATGGCGGAAGAACACACCTTCCTCGGTGATGCGCTTTCTGGGCAGGGAAAAGACCTGAAAACCGCCGCTGTCGGTAAGAATCGGTTTGTGCCAGTGCATGAACCGGTGCAGGCCGCCGGCTTTTTCCACCAGCCCTTCACCGGGGGACAGGTGCAGGTGATAGGTGTTGGAAAGAATGATCTGCGCTCCGGTTTCCTCGACCTGGGCCGGAGTCATGGCTTTGAGGGCGCCGTGGGTCCCAACGGGCATGAAAATCGGCGTTTCGATGGTCCCGTGAGGCGTGGTCAGGCGACCGCGGCGGGCGGCGCAGGAAGTGTCGGTGGAGAGCAGTTCAAAGGAGAACATAGGCGCACCTCGCGAAAGAAGAAAAAAACAGCCCGGGACAGCCCGGAAAAATAGCAGAGCCTGATATCAAAAACAACCCTCGAGGCGACATGGTTACACGACCCGCAATGGCTCCTGCCGACGGGTTGTGTCCTGCCGGTTGCCAAGGCTTGTATCGTTGATATAATTACGGACAATCTCATTAATGAAGTTTTTGCCGGGGGGTCGTTTCCGGTCTTCGGTCGCTGAATCTCACGGGTTCGCCGGAGCAGAAGAACCGGTTCGGGCCGCCGTTACGGGCCGGGGAGTGCCGATATGAGCAAAAACCTGTGGCGTCATCTGGCAGTTCTCGCGGCGCTCGTGGTGTTCCTGAATTACATCTATTTTCGCATGGATACGGTCGACGAGGAGCCGACGACCAGCATCAGTTACAGCCGTTTCAAGACGGAACTGGCCCGGGACAATATCGAAAGCGTGGTGTTTCAGGGGGAGCGGATCAGCGGCCGATTCCGGGAATCCATTCTGCTGGAAAAGGCCGATGATCCCCCCGACCCGCCGAAGTTTATTCGGTTCGAAGCAATTCTGCCGCCGGTAACCGACCACGATCTGCTCCCGACTCTGGAGCGACAGGGAGTAGACATTGAGGCTCTGGAAGAAGAGGAGCCTTCGCCACTGACCAACCTGTTAATCTACCTGCTCCCCTGGCTGCTGATCATCGGTGTCTGGTGGTTCATCCTGCGGGGCCTGCGGGAACGTCAGGGTCCCGGTGGGGGTCTGATGGGAGGATTTTCCAAATCCGGTGCCCGGCTTTATGTGCAACAGCGGTCTCCGGTCACTTTTAAGGACGTGGCCGGGTTGGAGGAGGTCAAGCAGGAATTGCTGGAGATCGTGGATTATCTGCAGAATCCCAAAAAATTCAGCCGCATCGGCGGCAAGGTTCCCCGAGGGGTGCTGCTGGTCGGACCGCCGGGAACCGGCAAGACCCTGGTGGCGCGGGCTGTGGCCGGGGAGGCGTCGGTACCTTTCTTTTCCATCTCCGCTTCCCAGTTCATTGAAATGTTTGTCGGGGTCGGCGCGAGCCGGGTACGGGACCTTTTCAATAATGCCAAAAAGAGCGCTCCAAGCATCGTTTTCATCGATGAACTGGATGCCGTGGGCCGTTCTCGCGGAACTGGTCTAGGCGGAGGCAACGACGAGCGGGAGCAGACTCTCAATCAGCTGCTTTCGGAAATGGACGGTTTTGAGCCCCACGAAGAGGTTATCGTGATGTCGGCCACCAACCGGCCCGATGTTCTCGATCCGGCTCTGCTCAGGCCCGGCCGTTTCGACCGTCAGGTAGTCCTTGACCGGCCCGACTGGCGGGCTCGCGAGGCGATTCTGGCGGTGCACGTGCGGCGGGTGCCGCTGGCCGAGGATGTGGATCTGCAGGTTATCGCCCGGGCGACCCCCGGCCTGTGCGGCGCCGATCTGGAAAACCTGGTCAATGAAGCGGCGCTTCTGGCGGCGCGGGAAGACGCGGAGAAGGTGACCATGAGCCACTTCGACCGGGCCAAGGACCGGGTGATTCTTGGCGCGGAACGCAGTCTGGTGCTGAGCGAGCGGGAGAAGCGTATTACCGCCTGCCACGAAGCCGGTCACGCACTGCTGGCGCGCCTTTGTCCGAAGTCCGATCCCCTGCACAAGGTGTCCATCATTCCCCGTGGCCGGGCCCTTGGCATGACCCAGCAACTGCCGCAAAACGATCGCTATCACTATACCCGATCCTACCTCATGACTCGCATCGCCGTCTGTCTGGCCGGACGCTCGGCGGAAAAGCTGGTTTTCGGCGAGACGTCCACCGGCGCTGAACAGGACCTCAAGCAGGCCGGCGAACTGGCGGAAAAGATGGTCTGCCAGTGGGGGATGAGCGAAAAGCTCGGTCCGCTGGCCTTTGACCGGGGCGAAGAACATCCCTTTCTCGGTCGCAAGCTGGCCAGCAGCAAGACCTTCAGCGAACAGATGACCTGGATCGTCGATCAGGAGATCGAAAAGATCATTAAAGAGTCAGAGACCCAGGCCGATGACATGGTGGCTGCCAATCGTCCGGCTCTTGATGCTCTGATGGAGGCTCTGCTTGACGAAGAAACCCTCGACCGGGAGCGCATCGATAGCGTTCTTTCAGCCGCCGGCGTCTCCCTGCCCCGGCCCGAAGGGGGAGAGCAGGCGGATGCCTCCTGACCCGACACCCTGCCAACACCCTGCCTGGCCGTTGCCTGAGCCACCGGACAGGAGTAGGATAGTATACCGGTACATTCGCCAAAGTGCATTTCAGACCCTGATCAGGATCTTACCATGGCCAAACCCGTTGCTGCAGTACGCCGTTTTCTAAGCTGTCTTTTCGGTTCCCTGCACTGGTCGCCTCCGTCCTGGCTGGCCGGTACCCGGCGCTGGCGTCGGGAGCGCCCTCTTCGCTTCTGGAGCGGCGTCGTACTGCTGCTGGGCGGCTGCGCGGTCCTTGGGGCGTTTCTGGTGGCCCGCCACCGTCCACCGGACCCTCGGTCCCTGGTCGCTATCATCGAGACGCCCGGGCCGACGGTCGATGATCCCCGGGCCCGCCCCGAAGCCCTGCGCATCTATTTTGTCACGGCTGCCGATGCCGGGGACAGTGGGCAGGCGTTTCCCGATGCGCTGCCTTCGGTAGCCCGTCTCGATCTGATGGACAAGGTGCTTGAATCCGGCGTGCGCCTCGATCCCCACCTGCCGGGTAACTGGCGCTGGGAGGATGACCGGACGCTGGTCTTTGCGCCCGAAGGGGAATGGCCTCCCGGAACCCGTTTTCAGGTGCGTTTCGACCGGGCGCTGTTCGCCGAGGATGCGCGTCTGGCCACCCGTCGAGTTGCCTTTGAGACGCCCCCCATGTCCCCGCTCCTGGAGACGCTGGAATTTTACCGCAACCCGGTCGACCGCCAGATTCGCCAGGCGGTGGCGACCCTGCGCTTTTCCCATCCGGTGGATGAGGACAGCCTGCAGCGGCACCTGTCCCTGACTCTGCTGCCCGCTGACGAGGCGCCGACCGAAACCTTCGAGCCGGTCGCCTTTGATGTCGAGTACGCCGAGAACCGGCGGACCGCCTATGTGCGCAGTGCCCCGTTGGCCTGGCCCGAGCAGTCCCGCTATCTGTCCCTGTCCCTGTCCGCCGGGGTGCGTTCCACCGTCGGCGGTGCGGCCAGCAGGGAGGAACTGAAGGCCCCCCTGTTGATTCCCGACCGCGGGAGTTTTTTTCAGGTACGGGAAGTGCTCGCCCATATTCTGCGTGACCTCGAAGACCGGCCGCAACAGATGCTCACCCTGCGTTTCAACGACGAGGTCGCCGAGCAGGAGCTGGCCGCCCGCCTGCAGGTCTGGCTGCTGCCGGAGGAGAACCCCCGTCGTGGAGACCGTCGTTGGACCGGACCCCGGGAGGTGACCGAAGAGGTGCTGGGACGGGCCACGCCCCTGTCCCCGTCCATTGTGGACACCGAACACGGCTTTGCCGATGAACTGCATCTGCCCCTGGATCTGCCCCCTGACCGTTTTATCTACGTGCATATCGCTCCGGGCCTGACTTCCCAGAGCGGGTTCGTGCAGGAATCCTTCTACGATGCCCTGGTGCGTCTGCCCTCCTATCCCCAGGAGCTTCGCCTGGCGGCCGAAGGCGCGATTCTGCCCCTGTCGGGGAGTCGCCGGCTGGGTCTGGTGAGCCGCGGTCTGGAGGCCTATCAGGTGCGTGTCGGCCGGGTGCTGCCCGATCAGTTGCATCATCTGCTCAGCCAGTCCCGGGGCGACCTCACCGATCTTCAGTTTGATCACTACCGTTTCGATCAGGACAATCTGGTGGTCACCAGCGAACAGGTGGTGCCGCTGACGTCCCGACATCCCGGAGAAGCCAATTACGCTTCCATCGATCTGGGCGCCCATCTGCCTTCCGGGGAGAACCGCTTTGGCCTGTTTTTCGTCGAGATCATCGGTTGGGACCGGGAAGGCAACGGGCCGATGGGCTGGATCAGCGACAGGCGCCTGGTTCTGATCACTGATCTGGGCCTGCTGGTCAAAGAGAACGCCGACCAAAGCCGCGAGCTGTTCGTGCAGTCCCTGTCCCGGGGCGTGCCGGTTTCCGGCGCCGAAGTGACCCTGCTGGGCCGCAACGGTCTGCCCCTGCTGCGCCGTTCCACCGGCGCCGAAGGTCACGTAAGCTTTCCCGATGTGCGCAGTTTCCAGCGGGAGCAGGAGCCCACGGTCTACGTGGTGAAGACCGCCACCGATACCTCTTTCATTCCCTTTCGGCGTCCGGCCCGGCAACTCAACTTGTCCCGCTTCGACGTTGGCGGCGTGCATCTTCAGTCCGGGGACAGCCGGCAGTTAAGCGCCTTTGTGTTCAGTGACCGGGGCATTTATCGGCCTGGGGAAACAGTACAGCTGGGAGGTATCGTCAAGGCCGCGTCCCTGGGCAATATCGAAGGCATCCCCTTGGAACTGGTGGTGCGCGGCCCGCGGGGCAACGAACTGGCCAGTCAGCGGCTGACCCTGCCGTCCCGGGGATTTTTCGAACATGCCTACGCAACCCGGGCCGCAGCGGAAACCGGCAGCTACCAGGCGTCCCTGTTTCTGGTGCGGGACGACAACCGCCGGGAGACGCTCATCGGTACCGCTGATTTTCGGGTCGAGGAATTTCAGCCCGACAGCCTGCGGATTCAAAGCACCCTGGTCGGGGTCGACAAGCTCGCCTGGAGCAACGCCGACCGCCTTACCGCGCGGGTGAGCCTGCACAACCTGTTCGGCACGCCGGCCCAGGGGCGCCGGGTGACGGCGGTCCTGAACCTGCGCAGTACCAGGTTTCGTTTTGACGAATACGGGGACTACACCTTTACCGACCCCTGGTACGATCCCGACCGGCCGCCGCTGGAGGTCCGGGAGGCCCTGCCGCCGGCGACTACCGATGCTCATGGCGAGGCGGAATTTCTGCTGTCCCTTGACCGTTACGCCGCGGGAACCTATCTGCTGACCGTGATCAGCGAGGGCTTCGAGCCCGGCGGTGGCCGCAGCGTCAGCGCCCGCAACAGTCTGCTCATCTCCCCCCTCGACAGGCTGGTGGGAACCCGCAGTGACGGCCCGCTCGATTACATTCACCAGGATACGGACCGGTTTATCGAGCTGATCGCCATCGACCCGACCCTGGAGACTCAGTCGCTGGAAAATCTGCAGACGCGGCTCTCGGAACTGCGCAGCCTGTCGACCCTGGTGCTGCAGCCCAACGGCAGCTACGCCTACCAGTCGGTGGAAAAACAGCAGGAACTGACCCGGGAGGCTTTCGCCATCGCCGCCGAAGGCAGCCGTTTTCGGCTGCCCACCGAGCGGCCCGGCACCTATCTGTGGGAGTTGGTCGATGCCGAGGGTCTGACCCTGGCCCGGCAGCGGTTTACCGTGGTGGGGCATGGCAACCTGCTGGGGACGCTGGAAAAATCCGCCGAACTGCAACTGCAGCTCGATCGTCGGGATTACAAGGCGGGAGAGCGCATCGAAATGAACCTTGTCGCGCCCTACGCGGGGAGCGGCCTGATCACCATCGAAAGTGACCGGGTGCATGCCTGGAAATGGTTTCGCAGCGACGCCAACAGCACCCTGCAGACCATCGACATTCCTGATGATCTGGAAGGCAATGCCTACGTCAACGTCACCTTTGTGCGGGACGCCGGCTCGCGGGAAATCTTTACCAGCCCCCTGAGCTATGCCGTCGCTCCCTTCAGTATCGACCGCAGCCGGCGCACTCTGGCGGTGGATCTGCAGGCGCCCTCCCGAGTGCGTCCCGGGGAAACCCTGGAGATCGGCTACAGCACGGCGGGTCCGGCCCGAATCCTGATTTTTGCCGTGGACGAAGGCATTCTGCAGGTGGCCGACTACCGCAGTCCCCGACCTCTTGACCATTTTCTGCGCAAACGGGCCCTGCAGGTCGGTACCCTGCAGATGCTGGATCTGGTACTGCCCGAATTTGAACTGATTCGTGAATTGTCCGCATGGGGCGGCGACATGGCCGAAGAGGCGGCCGCCGAAGCCCTGGCCACAAGCCTCAATCCCTTTGCCCGGACTCTCGATGAGCCGGCTCTGTTCTGGTCCGGAATCATCGAGTCCGACGGCGAGAGCGGCGCCGTGGCGTTTACCGTTCCCGACAGCTTTTCCGGACGCCTGCGGATCATGGCCGTGGCGGTGGCCGAAGAAGCCCTCGGCGCGGCGGAGAAAAGCTCTCTGGTGCGCGGTCCCTTCGTCATCACCCCGAGTCTGCCCCTGCACGTCGCTCCCGGCGACCGTTTTCGCGTCTCCGCCGGCATCAGCAACCTGGTGGAAGGCGGGGGGGCGGACATGCCTTTGAAGGTCGCCCTGGAAGTTTCCGACGCCCTGGAGATCATCGGCGCTGCCGAACAGAGTCTGACCCTGGATGAAGGGAGCGAGACCACGGTGCATTTCCAGTTGCGGGCGAAAGATAGCATCGGGCTTGCCGAAGTGCGCTTTGCCGTGAGCTCCGATACCGACCGGACCTTGCGCCGGGCCGGCATGAGCCTGCGCCCGGCACGCCCCTACGCCACCACCTTTGACAGCGGATTCGCCGAACGGGGCCGGGTGGATCTGGCCCTGTCCCGTGACCTCTACGATGAATTGTCCCGCCGGCAGGCCGCCGCTTCCTTCAGTCCTCTGGTGCTGGTGGCCGGGCTCGGGGCCTTTCTCGACGATTTTCCCCACGGCTGTACCGAACAGCTGGTCAGCCGTGTTTTCCCCTACATCAGTGCCGGGGAAGCTTCCGGTTTTACTCCTTCCGCCGACGCGCTTCGGCAGTCGGTGGCCGAGCTGGTCGCCGCTTTGCGCACCCGGCAACTGGCCGACGGCAGCTTCAGCGCCTGGCCCGGCGGTCGGCAGACCGCCGAGTTCTCCAGCCTCTACACGCTGCACTTTCTGCTCGAGGCCTCGGAACATGGTCATGCGGTGCCCGAGGAGATGCTGCGGCGGGGGCGCAGCTACCTGCGCCATTATGTGCCCCGGTCCCAGGACGATGTGGAAGGGGCGCGTCTGCGCGCCTACGCCATCTACCTGCTGACTCGCATGGGCGAAGTTACCAGCAACCATCTGGCGAGCCTGCAGGCCGGGATTGAAGAGAGTCGGCCCAGGGTCTGGCGGCAGGATCTGGCGGCGGCATACATGGCCGGGGCCTATGCACTGCTGCAGCGCAGCGCAGAGGCCGAAAGGTTGATTGGCAACTACCGCCCGGCCC
>PWVL01000114.1 GCA_003561875.1 Desulfuromonadales bacterium
AGCCCAGCACGGCGTCCTTGAGGGTCGCGCCGCCGCTGGTGCCGCCAAAATCGTGCTGCCAGGCGTAGAACAGGTTCTTGGTGAAGACGTTGCCGTTCATGGACACGCGCAGGCGCTGAATCTGGAAATTGCTGGAGTCGTCCTTGGCCGAATCATCAAAATCCTGGTAGGTGTAGCGGGTCTGAATCCGCCCGCCGATGTTGGCCCGGTAGTTGCCGTCGCGGGTTTCCACGGTGATGCCCCGACCCGGCGTGTAGTAGGCAAGATCCCGCTTCTGTACGGCCTGTTTGTAGTCCTCTTCGGTGATCACCCCTTTGTCCCGCAGGATCTCTTCCAGGGTTCTGGCTTCAGCGGCACCGTAAAATCCGCACAGGCTCAGTGCGGCTACGGCGGTGCACAATATCCTCTTCATCGCGAACTCCCTTTCTCCATCTTGAATTGAATGCCTGGTGCCGGACCACCCCGCACCGGATGATGACGAAGAAATAGAGCGCGGAAGTTTGGTTTGTGTTGCCGTTGTGTTGTTTTTCTGTTTTAAAAAGGGGGCATTGTTTTTACGCTTCTTGTATTTGCACAAACTTGATATCAAGATGAAACCGCTCTGTTGCAGGTCGGTCAGGCGGCGCAACAGGTGGTTGTCGGAGCGATGGCCCGTGGTAGCGATTCTCGATCTGGTGAATCTGAAAGGATCTTCATAAATATCAAGCTGTAAAGGGGGTTTTTTCTTTCGGGGGAGGCATGAGCGGCGAAGAACCGAAAATGGGGCATATCATCCTGATTCTGGGCATCATGGGGTTTTTGGCCAATGGGGACAATTATGCCGTGGCCCCGCTGATTCTCGACATCTCCCGGGATCTTGACATCAGCATCACGGCAACTGCCCTGTCCGTCACCTCCTACATGCTGTGTTTCGGTTTTTTTACGGTTTTTGTCGGTCCGCTGGCGGACCGCTTCGGCAAAACCCGTATCGTCAATATTGCTGCTTTCGGTACGGCGGTCTTCAGCATCCTGAGTGCCTTGTCCCACAATCTGGTCACACTGGTCATCCTGCGTGCCGTAAACGGTGCCTTTGGGGCAGGGATATTCCCTGTTTCTCTGGCCTATATCGGGGAAAGTTCCGACGGGGCCACCCAGCACCAATACCTGGCCAGGTTTTTCGGCATGATGTTTTTGGGCGGTGCCACCGCTACTGCCATTGGCGGCGCCATTGCCCATGTGGGGTCCTGGCGGATGGTCTACTTTATTTACGGTTTTTTGGAACTGATCGTGGCGCTTTTCATGCTGAAGGGGCTCCAAAAGACACCTGGGGTCATCCGTCAGCTGAATCTGCGCGCCATCTATGGGGAGGCTTTCCGGAATCGGGCGCTGATCAAGACCACCGCAACCATCTTTCTGATCGGATTCAGCGTCTTTGGAACGTTCACCTATTCGGGAAAATACGTTCAGAACATTACCGGTTACAGCATCCTGCAGGTCGGCCTGCTGTTGTCCTTTTTTGGCATCGGCACGGTCATCGGCGGACGCTACGCAAGCCGCCTCAGATATAGTTTCAACCGCGGTTATGTACCCGTTGCCGCAACGCTCGGCGCCTTTTCCCTGGCCGTATTCCCGTTTTTGCAATCCCCTGCGGCCATTGCGGCGGCTCTGTTCGGTTTCGGACTGGCTTTTATTTCCATCCACTCCACTCTGGTCACTACGGCGCAAAGCCTCATGCCGCACATGCGCGGCACGGTCATGTCTCTGGTATCCTTTAACTTATTTGGTGGTGGTGCCCTTGGTACCTATGTCAATGGTTTGCTGCTCAACCATTTCGGTATTCAATGGCCGTTCGTTGGCGCGAGTTTTCTGATGCTGCTGATTTTACTGCTGGCCGTGGCTGCTCTCGATTTGCGAATCAAGTTGCCGTTGCAGAGCGAGCCATAATGACTGACAGCCTCGCCTTTCCAAAAAAGGATAATGCAGATGGATCCGGAATCCTTCCAATCGATGCCGAGCACGCCGGAGCGGGACGGCAAAAGCCAGCCGGAGTTGTCCCTGCCGGACAACCAACAGTTGTTGGAAAGGCTTTTTGACGCTATCCCCGATCTGCTGTCGGTGGTGGATCGGGATCTGCGCATCCAAATAAGCAACTGGCACGGCGGCTATGATTACGTGGCGGAAGAACAGCGCCAGGGAAAGCCTTTTTGTTACGACGCTTATTATCCGGGCCAGGGTGGCAAATGCCGCCCCTGCCATCTTGACGAGGTGTTTCGCACCGGTAGGCCGGTGACCGTGGAAAAATTCAACCCTCGCATCGGCGAGGTGGAAATCCGCGCCTTTCCCGTGGTTGATGACCAGCAGCGCGTGGTGCTGGCAGCCGAATACATTCGCGATATTTCCAGCCGTAAGGCTGCGGAAAGGGCTCTGCGGGAGCGTGAACAGCAATTGCGGCGCATCACCGACAACATGCTTGATCTGGTCAGCGAAGCCGATCCGGACGGTATCTTTCACTATTTGAGTCCCTCCCACAAGACGATTTTGGGGTATGACCCCGAAGAACTTCTGGGGACGAGTCTGTATGCACTGTTTCATCCCGACGATCTGACTTTCATGCGGCAGTTGTTTCAAGATACACTGCCCTGGCGCAAGAGTGTGCGGGCGGAATTCCGTTACCGCCACGCCTCCGGTCATTACCTGTGGCTGGAAACCGTGGGCAAGGTTCTTCATGATGAACGGGGTCTTGTCAGCGGCGCGGTCTATGCCAGTCGCGACATCAGCGAACGGCGGCATGCCGAAGAGGAACGGCGGCAGGTCAACCAGACTCTCACGGCCACCATCGAAGCTTCGCCACTGGCCATCTTCGTGCTGGACCCGAATGGCTGTGTCAAGCTATGGAACGTGGCGGCGGAGCGGATGTTCGGATGGCGCGCGGAGGAGGTGTTGGGTCAGCCGTATCCCCTGGCGCCCGGAAGTATGGAAAAAGAATTTCGCAGCCATCTGTCGGCGATGAATCGGGGAGAGACTTTTGTCGGCAAGGAGACCCGCCGTCGCCGCAAGGACGGGCGGGATCTGGATGTCAGCTTTTTTACGGCTCCCCTGCGAGCTTCCGGGGGCTCTGTCGTTGGTTCGGTTGGCATTATCTGCGATATCACCGAGGTTAAACGGGCTGAACGGGCCCTGCGGGATTCGGAAGCCAATTACCGGGCGATTTTCGATGCCGCCAACGATGCGATTTTTGTGCTGGACGTCAAGACCGGAGCCATTCTGGATGTCAACAGCAAGCTGTGCCAGATGTACGGCTATGCCCGTGAGGAAATCCTGCAACTGTCCATCGAAGCGGTCAGTTCCGGATGCCGGCCATATACCCAGGAGTTTGCGTTGACCTGGATTCGCAGTGCCGCGGACGGTGTTTCGCGACTGTTCGAATGGCACGCCCGAAAAAAGGGAGGCGAACTCTTCTGGGTCGAAGTCAACATGAAGGGAGCCCTGATCGGCGGGCACTATCGGGCGCTGGCAGTGGTGCGGGACATTACGGAACGCAAGCGCGCCGAAGCGGCATTGCGGGAAAGCGAGGAGCGTTTTCACCAGGTTTTCGAACAGAACGAGGATCCGGCGTTTTTGATTCACACCGATGCTGTGACAATTCTCGATTCCAATCTCGCTGCCGGCCAACTTTACGGCTACAGCAAGCTAAGCTTCCGTGAGGGTGGTTTGGCACGTATCATGGACGCCGCGACCCTGGAAGAGTTCACCAGGCTCCTTCGAAGTGAGCAGGGAGATGATTCCCGACAGGGAGACTGGAGCTATTTCGTTCCCCTGGCCACTCGCGACCATCAGGGTCGATCCATTCTGGCGTCCTTTCGGGGGCGGTTGCTGCAGTCCCACAAACAGACCTATTTCTACGGCACGTTTCGCGATGTTACCGAAAAGCTGCGGATTCGCAAGGAACGCAGCGAAATGCAGGCCAAACTGTTTCAGGCCAACAAGTTGACGGCCATTGGCAACCTGGCCGCCGGAATCGCTCACGAGATCAACAACCCCAACAATTATATTCTGGCCAATGCCCAACTGCTGACGGGAATCTGGGAGGATGTTAACCGGATTGTCATGGAGTGTGAGGAGGATTACCGGGCCTTTGCCCTGGGCGGCCTGCCTTTTGAAGAGGCCATCTCCAGAGTGCCGCAGATGCTGGCGGGAATTTCCGATGGCGCCCGCCGCATACGCAATATTGTGGTCAGCCTCAAGGATTTTGCCCGCCAGGATGAAGCGGTGCACCGGCGTCCCGTGGAAATCAACCGCATAGTTGATGCAGCTCTGACCATACTGGCCAATCAGATCAAACAGCATACTGACCATTTTTTCTGCAACCTGCACGATAATTTGCCGCCGATAGCAGGCCACTTTCAAAAAATTGAACAGGTGGTGATCAACCTGGTGCTCAATGCGCTGCAGTCTTTGCCCGATCGCAATTCCGGTGTCTACATTTCCACAGCGTTCAGCGCCAGACACCGAACGGTGGAATTGCGCGTTCGTGATCAGGGATGTGGCATATCCTCCGACATTCGAAGCCGGATTCTCGAACCCTTTTTCAGTACCCGGCAACAGGAGGGCGGTACGGGGCTCGGACTTTCCATCTGTTACGCCATCGTTGAAGATCATCAGGGCCGGCTTGATTTTGAATCGAAACCCGGTGGGGGCACCACGGTGACGGTGTCGCTGCCTATGTTCGATGAGCCCGGGGAGGGAGGTGTATGAATACTGAGGTCGAGGTTCCTGCGGTCTTTTTGGTGGATGACGAAGAGCCCATTCTCGCCAGCACCCGCACGTTGCTCCGCAGTCACGGTATTGACAACGTCACCACCCTGCAGGACAGCCGCGCTTTGCTTCCCGCCCTGCAGAATTGCCGTTGCGGGGTCATTGTACTCGATTTGTTCATGCCACATCTTTCCGGACAGGAATTGCTGCCGTTGCTGTGCCGCGACTTTCCCGAAATTCCGGTTTTAATCATGACCGCCGCCGACGAAGTGCAACTGGCGGTGGAATGCATGCGCGCCGGGGCCTACGATTATCTGGTCAAACCGGTGGAAAATGCCCGCTTTGTCGGCGTGGTGCGGCGGGCCCTGGAAAGCTTTTCCATGAAGGAGCAGATCGGCCGCCTTAAAGAAAAGTTGTTTGACCAGAGACTCGAACATGCCGAGGCGTTCGCCGAGATTGTTACCGCAAGCCCGAAAATGCTCAATATCTTCAGTTATATCGAAGCAGTGGCCAATCTTCGGCAGCCGGTTCTGATAACCGGCGAGACGGGCACCGGCAAGGAGCTGGTGGCCCGTGCCGTTCACCGGCTCAGCGGATTGGAGGGGGCGTTCGTGCCCATCAATGTGGCCGGCCTGGATGATCATTTTTTCGCCGATACTTTGTTCGGACACAAAAAAGGCGCTTTTACCGGCGCCGACGGCCATCGAGCCGGCCTGATCACCCAGGCTGCCGGCGGTACTTTGTTTCTGGATGAAATTGGCGACCTGAAGGAAGCTTCCCAGGTCAAGCTGCTGCGTTTGCTGCAGCAGCGGGAGTACCATCCCCTGGGTTCCGATCTGGCCAAAAAAAGCGATGCCCGCATCATTGTCGCCACCCACCGCAACCCGCGGGAGCAAATTCAATCCGGAAACTTTCGCAAGGATCTTTTTTATCGCCTTTGTGCTCACCATATTCATGTTCCTCCACTGCGGCAGCGGCGAGGGGATATCCCCCTGCTGCTCAATTATTTTATGGCCAACGCGGCGTGCGAAATGAACCGTCCGGTACCGTCTTTGCCGCCAGAGTTGCTGGCCCTGCTGTCCGGCCATGACTTTCCCGGCAACGTCAGGGAGCTGGAGGGCATGGTTTTCGACGCCCTGGCACGGCATCGTGACGGCACACTTTCCCTTGCCAGCTTTCGTGCCGCTATCGGCAGCCAGAAGGCGAAACCGCCTGTCAGTGTATCGCCGGACCAGCCCGCCATCGGGAGTCTGTATCAACTGTTCGGCCGCTTTCCCACGCTCAGGGAGTTGGATCGCTATCTGGTGGGTGCGGCCATGACCCTGGCCCAGGACAACCAGGGAGTGGCCGCTTCCCTCCTCGGCATCAGTCGACAGGCGCTGAATCAGCGCTTGCGTCGCAACAACCGCAAATAAGATTGCCGCCCGCGACGTCGAAAGATGCTCGCGCAACAATTCTTGCGGGGGCAACTTTTGTTGACAGTGCCCCCCTTCTTCCTTTCAAGCAGTGTTCACCTGTTCTTTTCTTTCCCGCCAATGAAGGAAACTTTCTGCTTTTTCAGAAGGTTGTCGTCTGCGCTTTGCTTCAGCCCTTTCTTCAACCCCATTGCAATCATTGAAAGTCTGGTGCCTGCTGCCACTATTGTTGCACTGTCAGCGCAGGCGCCGCTTGACGGATCGTAACGTAAGTTATTGTTTTTAAACAATTTTATTATTTCGGAGCATGGCACAATAAGTGCTGGAAAGGTGTTCGGTAGGCCCTGGTCCTGTTCCGGAACTTCACGCCCTGGTCCCGGCCGAGACGCATTCACCCCTTGCGAAAGGAGATAGCTCATGTCGATGCCGTTAACCGTGTACAGATTCCTTATGCCGCCGATTTCCCTCATCGGATGCGGCGCATCCAAGGCCGCCGGAGAGTATCTGAAAAAACTCGGCGCCCAAAAAGCTCTGATCGTGACCGACCAGGGCATTAAAAAACTCGGCACTGCCGACTCGATCAAGGAATGCATCGAGGCGGCGGGGTTGCAGGCGGTGATTTTCGCCGGAGCCGAACCCAATCCGACGGATCTAAATGTTGCCGATGGCTTGAAAATTTTTCAGGAAAGCGGATGCGATGCCATTGTGTCCCTGGGCGGCGGCAGTTCTCACGATTGCGGGAAGGCGGTAGGCATCGTCGCCACCAACGGCGGCCGAATCCATGACTACAAAGGAATAGATACCGTACCCAAGCCGATGCCGCCTTTCATCGCCATCAATACCACGGCCGGTACCGGCAGTGAGGTGACGCCGGCGGCGGTTATCACCAACACGGAAAACAACGTGAAGATGGTGGTCTGGAGTATCAACGTGTCCGTCAATGTTGCCATTGACGACCCAGAACTGATGGTGGGCATGCCCCCGGCCCTTACGGCGGCAACGGGCATGGATGCCCTGACTCACGCGGTGGAGGCCTATGTGTCCCTGGGCCGCAATCCTAAGGCCGATGCCCTGGCTCTGAAATCAACTCAGTTGATAGGAAAGTACCTGCGTAAGGCGGTTGCCAACGGCCAGGATATGGAAGCCCGGGTCGGCATGGCCTACGCGCAATATCTTGCCGCGGAAGCTTTTTCCAGCGCCGGTCTGGGGATCGCCCACTCCCTGGCTCACCAGCCGGGCAGTTTCATCGGACTGCCCCACGGCGTCTGTAACGCCATTTTCCTGCCGCTGGTCTGTGAGTTCAACATGAACGCCTGTCTGGAGCGCTTTGCGGACATAGCTACGGCCATGGGAGAAGATATCACCGGCCTTACCGAGCGTGAAGCGTCAGTTCTCGGCATCAAGGCCATCCGGACCCTGTCCGCCGATATCGGCATTCCTGAGGGTCTGACAGAATTGGGCATGAAGGAAACGGATATCCCGGTGATGGCCGAATGGGCCCTGAAGGAGGTCTGCACTCCGACGAATCCAAGGACCACAACCCTGCAGGATATGATCAACCTCTATAAGAAGGCCATGTAGGAATGTCGCGGTACGGGGCGAACCGGGTGTTCGCCCCGTACCGGTTGTCACTATGGGCCGGCAACCAGTGGCAGAGGTTTTGATCGGTCTCAAGAAAACAATTCAAGATAACAATAGAATTCGAACAGTAGAAAGGGTTTTTGTTCTCATGTGTTTTCTCAGGGCGCCATAAATACGATGGAGAAAATAATATGAAAAAAATATTTTTTCTTTTAGTAGCGGTTATTATTCTTGCCAGGCCGGATATTTCTCTGGCCGCCTATGCCAGAGATTATATTCCCCT
>PWVL01000166.1 GCA_003561875.1 Desulfuromonadales bacterium
CCGTTTGTCCCAGGGTTGATCCGGGGTATCCCGCGATCAGATAGGGCACCACAGTCTGACGACGGCCACAGTTGCCGCTCTCCGTGCGAAACTGGTAGAGAAACCTTTCAAATACCTCCGGATCGGGCTTGTGCATGAGACGGGTCAGTTCTCTGCTCAACGATTCGGGAGCCACTTTGAGCAGGCCGCTGACGTGTTCGCCAACAAGCCGGCGCCGGTATTCCGGCTGCCGTTCCAGGAGATCCAGACGCACTCCGGAGGCAACAAACAGATGACGCACTCCCGCAAGACTCCGCAAACGTTTCAGCAGTTGCGCGGCCCGGCCGTCTTCGACACGCAGATGGGGACAGGGGCCGGGAAACAGGCAACCGTCCCGCCGGCAAGCTTCACGCGCCTGCGGATTATCGCAGCGCATTCCGTACATGTTGGCGCTGGGGCCGCCCACATCGCTGATGGTACCGCGAAAATCCTCCTGCGCCACGAGCTTTTGCACTTCTTGCACCAGCGATTGCTCTGAACGGGATTGTATCAGTTTACCCTGATGCTGGGCGATGGCACAAAAGGCGCAGCCGCCAGCACACCCTCGATGGCTGGTAATGGAAAACCGAATCTGTTCAAATGCGGGAATCGGTTCGGTATAGGCGGGATGGGGGCGGCGCTGAAACGGCAGGGCATACAGGCGATCCAATGCGCCTTGCTGCAGAGGACGGGACGGGGGGTTCACCAGCACCCAGCGGTCCCCGTGGCGCTGGACCAAAGGACGGGCGCAATAGGGGTTGTTCTGTTCGGCCGCCAACCGGTAGGCCTCGGCAAAGGCGCCCTTGTCGGCGGCGACCCGCTCGTAGTCGGGCAACTGGACGGCATCCCTCGGCGGTTCACGAACCAGCAGCGCGCTGCCCGGAAGATTGTCGATGGTTTCAAAAGGCTCGCCATCGGCCACCCGCCGGGTCAGCTCCAGCAAGGCGCTTTCGGCCATGCCGTAAAGCAGCAGACTGGCCTTACTGTCCACCAGCAGGGAGCGCCGCACCGAGTCGGACCAGTAATCGTAATGCGCCAGACGGCGCAGACTCGCCTCAATCCCGCCGATGACCACCGGCAGCCCCCTGAAGGCATTTTTAACGGCCGCCGTATAGGCGATGACCGCCCGGTTGGGCCGTGCGCCGCTGCGACCGCCGGGGGTATAGGCGTCATTCCGGCGGCGTTTTTTAGCCGCCGTGTAGTGATTGACCATGGAGTCCATGGCACCGGAAGAGACGGCGGCAAACAATCGCGGACGCCCCATCACCTGCATGGCCCGTGGATCCGGCCAGTCGGGCTGGGCCAGAATTCCGACCCGAAAGCCTTCGGCCTCAAGCAGACGGGCGAGCAAAGGAACTCCGAAAGCCGGATGGTCGACGTAAGCATCACCGGTGACGAACAAAACGTCGAGGCAGTCCCAGCCGCGCCGTTCCATGTCCTGGCGACAGACCGGCAAAAAATCCGTATCGCAGGTCGTTTTCAGCAGTTTCAATCCTTGCGCTTAAAGACATATGGCCGGGTCAATCCAGCCAAAGGGGCCGCCGCTGCCCGCTTGAAAGGTAAACGAACTGCTCAGGGAAACAGCGGCAGGTCGCCAAGTCCGCAGGTTTCCTCCAGGGCGGCCATCAGGTTCATGTTCTGCACGGCCTGACTTGACGCCCCCTTGAGCAGATTGTCGATCACCGAAACCACGATGACGCGACCGGTACGAGGGTCGCTGACCAAACCGATATTACAGAAATTGCTGCCCCGCACGTAAGCGACGTTGGGCAGTTCCCCGGCCGGATGAATGCGCACGAAGGGTTCGTCGGCATAGCGCTGCCGATACAGGGCCACCAGCTCTTCCGTCGAAACAGGGGCCTTCAGAGTGGCATAACAGGTGGAGAGAATACCGCGATTGACCGGTAGCAGATGGGGGGTAAAGGAAACCGCCACGGGTTGACCGGCCAGGACCGTCAAGGTCTGTTCGATTTCCGGCGTATGCCGGTGACTGGCCACGCCGTAAGCGGCGAAGCCTTCGTTCACCTCGCAGAACAGGGAACCGACCTTGGCCGAGCGTCCGGCGCCGCTGGTGCCGGATTTGCTGTCAATAATCAGGCTCGACAAAACGACCTTGTTCTGCTCTATCAGGGGAGCCAGAGCCAAGGCCACACTGGTCGGATAACAGCCCGGATTGGCCACCAGACGCGCTCCCTTAATCTGCGACCGGTAAAGTTCCGGCAACCCGTAGACAGCTTCGGAGAGCAGCTCGACGCTGGTGTGAGGCTCATACCATTGCTCATAGGTCGCTGCATCCCGCAGCCGATAATCGGCCGACAGATCGACAACCCGGCAACCGGCCCGCAGCAGATCGGGAACAATTTCCATGGCGGCCTTGTGCGGCAGGGCGGTAAAAACCAGTTCGGCCCGTGCAGCAACAAGGTCCACATCCACGGGATCGAAAATCAGACTGTTGCGCCCCATAAGCGAAGGGAATACCGCGCTGATCGGCCTCCCGGCATACTGGCGGGAAGTCACGCAGGTAATCTCCACCTGCGGATGGTTGAGCAGCAAACGCAACAACTCCACGCCCGTGTAACCACTGGCTCCGACAATCGCCACCTTGATCATGTCATCCTCCGTCGGCAAGTCCGTGCTCCGCCATTGTTCGCCACAGGACAGAAACGCAAAAAGGGAACCCGTAGGTTCCCCTTTTGCGAAGATCTGCAAAAGAGCCGCAATGCGATCGGTATCCGATTAACGCTTGGAGAACTGGAAACTGGCGCGAGCCGCCTTGCGACCGTATTTTTTGCGTTCCTTGATACGGCTGTCGCGGGTAATGAAGCCGGCCTTCTTGAGAACCGGTCGCAACTCGGCATCCGCAGCCATCAAAGCTTTGGTGATGCCATGTTTGATCGCACCGGCCTGACCGGAAGGGCCGCCGCCGGTCACATTGACACTGATATCGAACTTTCCGCTGTTTTCGGTCAGTTCGAGGGGTTGGCATACGATCATCTTGGATGTCGCACGTCCAAAGTACTCATCAAGGGGCCGACGATTGACAACGATCAAGCCGGACCCGGGTTTGATCCAGACCCGGGCTACGGAGGTCTTCTTCTTGCCGGTCGCATAGAACTTCTGTTCTGCCATCTTTATCTCCTGATACAAAACGTAACTTTTTAAAAGACCAGTTCCTTGGGCTGCTGAGCAGCGTGGGGATGATCGCTGCCGGCATAGACCTTGAGCTTTTTCAGCATGTCACGGCCCAGGGAATTGCGGGGCAACATGCCACGAACCGCCTTGCGAACCAGCTCTTCGGGCTTCTTCTGCAGCAGTTCAGCTGCCGTGGTCGTCTTCAATCCGCCGGGATAACCGGAATGCCGGTAATACTTCTTATCGGCCAGCTTGTTTCCGGTCAGGTTAAGCTTTTCGGCATTCAGCACAATGACGAAATCACCGGTGTCAACGCTCGGTGTGTAAATGGCCTTGTGCTTGCCGCGCAATACGCGGGCGATCTCGGTCGCGGCGCGACCCAGAACCTTGTTCTCAAGGTCAACAACGTACCAGCTTCGGGTCACTTCAGCCTTTTTGGCTACTTGGGTGCTCATCGAGTTCCTCTCTATATTCCATTAACTGTGATTTGGTTAACGGGGCTCACAGAAATGCAGAATCTAGCTTAACGGACCGCACATGTCAAGGGATTTTCGGGATGCGGAAACGGAAAAATACGAGCGGTTCCAGAGGTCGATGACTGTGATGGTAAAGCTCTTTATCCTCCCCTCCCGGCAGCGAGAAATCTGTTGCGGGCAATTATGGACATCGCAAGCCGGCCGTTCTTCCTGGCGGAGACCTGTTCATTCCATCTTTGATCGGGAAAAACCCGACTCAGAAATTCCATGCTCGCACCCCGGAGGGACAGCCATAAACCAAGCTCCGCACCGACAACCAATGCCCCGACATAGCTCCAGATTTGATTTTCTTCCATATGTTGTCTTTTCATTATTTCGCTACCATTTCACCCCGGGCTTGGATTTGCCGACAAAACCAATTATTCTTTTCCCCACACCGGATCATAGTCAAATTGTCTCCGAAGCCGCTCCTCCGGATTTTGCTCGTAAAATTCATCCTCGGCAAATGAGAAATGATATTCGGTAATGTATGCCAGCAGCAGCTTGTATGCAGCATTCACCTGGCGGATAATATTGGGGTCGTTAGCGTTGTTGCGGTCCGGATGATGGCGCTTTACCAGATCCCGGTGTCGCCGCTTGATCTCCTTGAGGGTGGCTCGCTCGCCCAAGCCCAGAACTCGAAGTGCTTCCTGCAGATCGTCAAAGGTCATGTCTGATCTCAATGGGTCCAGTCGATGATCTTTATATCAGTTCCAAGCTTTTTCTCGACCGCCCCTTTTATGACTGAGAAGTGCGGGCAAGGAAAACCGATGGGATTGCCTTTCTTCATGCAGGAGGCAAACACGATGGCCTCTGCTCCCCGGTCAACCATCATCTTGGCCCTGGTCACCGCTTTTTTCCCGGAGCAGCCACCGCACGAAAGAAATCCGATGATCTCCACCGGACCGGTTTTCTCGAAGACCAAGGTGCCTTCCCTGGCGACTTTGAAATCGGTGCTTCCCGGGCACATGTCCTCGGTCAGTTGGCAACGAATGACGCCTACCTTCATGTAGGTATTCCTCCCTCGGCTTTCAGTACGCGTATGACCACGAGTTGCCGCGCCCGTGACCTTCCTGCACGATCGGGTGTGATGTCTCTTCCGCAAACAGGGTCCAGCGATAGATGGAACCGGAAAGCCCCGCCATACAATCTGACGAGCCTCTTGTACCTGACAGCGGGTTCTTCGAAGATGAAGGACCGACCCAGACTCATGCAAATGCGGTTCGTATCTGAACCGCACCTCCCCACCTCCCCGCCTTCAATACCACACCTCCATCAGACAGAGCCCCTGGGGCGGGGCGGTCATGCCGGAGGGATGCGGCGACTGGCCACTGAGCAGGTAAGTGATGCTGTCGATGTCCCTCTTGCCGAGCCCTACTTCGACCAGGGTGCCGACCATCACTCGGACCATGTTGCGGAGAAAGCCGCTGCCCCGCACGTCGCAATGGAGCAGATAACCTTCGCGAATGATTTCGAAGGAATAGATTTCCCGTTCGGTGCAGCGGGCGGCGCAGCCGGAGGTGCGAAAGGCGGCAAAGTCGTGAAGGCCGACGAAGTGGGGGGCGGCTTTGGTCATGGCCGCCACATCGAGGGGGCCGCGAATATGCCAGGAAGTCCGGGCATGCAGGGGGGAGCGGACAGGATTGAGGTAGAGAGTATAGCGGTACCACTTGCCGCGGGCGTCAAACCGGGCGTGGAAGCCTTGCGGCGCTTCTTCGGCCTTGCGTACGGCGATGTCACCGGGCAGAAAGCGGTTGACCCCTTCCCGAAAAGCGGCCAGCGGCAGGTTCAGAGCGGTTCGAAAATGCGCGACCATGCAGCGGGCATGCACCCCGGCGTCGGTGCGTCCCGAGGAGTGGAGGCGCACCGTTTCGCCCATGACCCTGTGCAGAGCCTCTTCCACGACCTGCTGCACGGACAGGCCGTTAGGCTGGAGCTGCCAGCCGACATAATCGGTGCCGTCATATTCCAGGGTCAGCCTGATGGTTCTCATGGCGCCTTCACCCACCACCGGAGGACAATGTACAAAGGGGGGCCAGCCGCCCCCCTTCTGTTTCAGCCAGACTCTGCTCGAAAAACAGCGCCGATCAGAGATACTTTTCCGCCAGGATTTCCGCGATCTGCACCGCGTTGGTCGCAGCGCCCTTGCGCAGGTTATCCGCGACCACCCACAGGTTCAGACCGTTGGCAATGGATTGGTCCTCACGAATGCGCCCCACCAGGGTCAGATCCTGTCCTGCCGCATCGATGGCCATGGGATATTCCCGCCGCGCCGGATCGTCCACCAGCCTTACCCCGGGGCTTCGTGCAAGCAGTTCCCGCGCCTGCGCCACACTGAGTTTGCTGACGGTTTCGATGTTTACCGACTCGCTGTGGCTGTAAAAGACCGGTACCCGTACCGTGGTGGCGGTGACTCCGATGCTGGAATCACCGAGGATCTTACGGGTTTCGTTGACCATCTTCATCTCTTCCTTGGTATAGCCGCTGTCGAGAAACTCATCGATATGCGGCAGGCAGTTGAAGGCGATCTGATGGGGATAGACATTGCAGTCGGCGGGACGGCCGTTGAGCAGTTCGCCGCATTGAATGCGCAGCTCATCGATGGCATTGCGTCCGGTTCCGGATACCGCCTGATAGGTGGAAACCACCACCCGCTTCAGACCGGCGGCATCGTGAAGGGGCTTGAGCGCCACTACCATCTGAATGGTGGAACAGTTGGGGTTGGCGATGATCCCTTTTTTCTTGTAGAGGCCGATATCCTGGGGATTGACCTCGGGCACCACCAGGGGCACCTCGGGGTCCATGCGCCAGGCGCTGGAATTGTCGACACAGACGGCACCGGCAGCGGCGGCGATGGGGCAGAATTCCCGACTGCGCTCCCCTCCGGCGCTGAACAGGGCGATATCGATTCCTTTAAAAGCGTCCTTGTCCAGCAACTGCACCATGTGCTGTTCCCCGTCGTACTCGAGGAACTTGCCGACCGAGCGCTCTGAAGCCAGCAGGCGCAGTTCCTTGATCGGAAATTTGCGTTCCGCCAGCACTTCCAGCATCTGCTGTCCGACGGCGCCGGTGGCTCCGACGACAGCGACATTGCATGGTTTGGCCATGATTGAAAATCCTTTTGATATGTTGCGGGTTAAAACCGGCGGCATCAACGTGCTGCGGCCGCATCGCGCTCTGCAGAGAAAACGCGATGCGGCCGGCACCGTACAATAAAGCGGTCGAGCAACAGAGCCGCCTTGACTTACTTAGACTGAAAACTAAAGAAACGTTTACTTGATCAGGGAAGCCACGAAATCCCCAACCTCGGTGGTGCTCATGCCCATTCTGCCGGCTGACAGGCTTTGAATTTTACCGGAAGCCATCGTATCGTTCACCGCCTTGTCGATGGCCTTGGCTGCCGCTTCTTCGCCGAGGGCTTCCAGCATCATGCCGGCGGAGCAGATTGCGGCCAGGGGGTTGATGATATTCTTGCCGGTATATTTGGGGGCGCTACCGCCGATAGGCTCGAACATGGACACCCCCTCGGGGTTGATGTTGCCGCCGGCGGCGATACCCATGCCGCCCTGAATCATCGCGCCGAGGTCGGTGATGATGTCGCCGAACAGATTGGAGGTCACGATCACATCGTAGAATTCGGGGCTTTTGACCATCCACATGGTGCAGGCGTCGACATGGTTGTAGTCCTGGGTAATGTCCGGAAATTCGGCATCGCCCATCTCCTTGTGGGCCCGCACCCACAGATCCCCCACGTGGGTCAGAACATTGCACTTGTGGACCAGGGTCAGGGTCTTTTTCTTGTTGCGCTTGCGGGTGTATTCGTAGGCGTAGCGCAGGCAGCGATCGACCACCGGGCGGGTGTAGACCATCAGTTGAGTGGCCACCTCGCCCTGGGTGCCGACCATGGTGGCACCGCCCATGCCGGTATAGATGCCGCCGGTGTTTTCCCGCACCACGACAAAGTCGATATGCTCCGGTCCCTTGTCCTTGAGGGGCGTTTCAACGTTGGGATACAACTTGACGGGACGCAGATTGATGTACTGGTCGAGAGCGAAACGCAGCTTGAGCAGAATCCCCAACTCCAGGATGCCGGGCTTGACCTCGGGATGACCGATGGCGCCGAGGAAGATGCTGTCGTGCTTCTTCAGTTCACCCACCGCCGAATCCGGCAGACACTCGCCAGTGCGCATGTAGCGTTCACCGCCGAAATCGTACTCTTCGTAATTCATCTTCAGGCCGTAGGCGGCGGCAACGACATCAAGAACCTTGACGCCTTCGCGAAGCACCTCGGGACCGGTACCGTCGCCGGGCATCAGGGCAA
>PWVL01000152.1 GCA_003561875.1 Desulfuromonadales bacterium
AAGTTGTCCCGAAACCAGCCCAGGCTGTAGGCCCAGTTGCCTGCCCTGCGAATCCATTTGGCGCCGGCGGCATTGTCGGACCAGAGCAGGTAGTTGTAGCCCACGGGCTGCAGCCCGAAACGCAGCCGGGACGCTGGATCGAAAGGCAGTTCCAGATCGGAATAGGCCCACATGACCTGCAGAAAGTCCCGACTGTCACCGCCGAATTTGAGGCGCTCATCACCGAATTTCGACCCGCCGAATTCAAAGCCGATCACCCCGCGAAACCGGTTTTCGTCATCGAACACATTAATGTTGATCCGGTATTTGATTTCCGCAAAAAAATCAGCGTCCCGCGAACTTCTTCTTGTGTCCACTCCATCCAGGATCTGGTCGTAATTGTTGACCCCGCCGACGCTGATAAAATGCTGCGTGTCGCGTACGACAGGCCGGGCCAGATCCGCCTGAGTGCTGTAGAAGGCCCGGTTGTGGAAATCCCCGTGCCACTCGACGTTGATGGCCAGGGCGGGGACCGCCATGGCCAGGGCGATACCCATCGCCAGAACAATTCTTGCCTGTTTCACTGCCAGTCACCTCCATCGTACAACCATCACAACCTGTCGCCGAAATGGCCCGGGTCGGGCCCCAACGGCCCGTCACAACTTTCCTCTGGCGCCATAACCGCCCCTGCCGGTGCGGACTCCGAAGGGTCGGCAAAGCTGCCGGCAAAACCAAACCGTTACCGCTGCACCTTAAACCCTCCGAGCAAACCGCACCACAAGTCACTGCTCTGGTCAAAAATAATGCCAGCAGTTTGCTGCCGACAGTTTCGCCACCTTACCCTCATAAACATTTCCCGCACAACCCAAAAAATAAGTTTTGTCCAATACAACCTGGTGCCCCGGCGTCACAGGTGCCTGCCTGAAGGCCATTCCCTGTCCTTCCGGCGGGACAAAAACCGGCTAGTAATCAGCTTCCTCGGCGACGACGGAAACAGCCTGAAGGGTCTGTTCCATACCGGCAGTGAGGGGCTCCATATCCGCGGCAGCCAAGCGCGGACCATCGCGGACAATGCGAAACTTGCGATCAATGATCAGCAGACGGGGAGCAGGTAAGACCCGATAGGCCCGATGCATCCGGCCATCGTCCAGCAGCACCGCCCGGGTGGTGGTGATAACCTTGCCCAGCATGAAACGGGCTACTCTGCCGCGATTCTCCTGCAAAAAACCTTCACCACCACCGCGTCGTTCTGGCGCAGAAAAGCGTCCATTTCCAACAGATCGCGGCTTTGTCGAATGCAGTCGGGACACCAGGTGGTACCGAGTTTCAGCAAGAATGATGCGGTCCTGAAAATCGGACCGGCGCACCATGTTGCCGTCACAATCGGACAACTCAAAATCGGGCGCCGCCTCGCCGGATTGCAGCCAGGCCCGGGCCGGACCGCTGAAGCCGATCTGGAACGCCAGCAACAAAATGAGCCAAAGAGTTTTTTTCATGGAATTCTCCGAAAAATTCCGGCACTCGGGAGAAAAGGGCGTGAAATCTTTCAGGACAGCTCGCGCGAGGGATTGCGGTCCAGAGTAGTGAATGGAAAGCCCACCGTCAAGCCCTGATCGACATACTGTCCTGCAAAGCCGCGTCGAGGAGCTTTGGGCGGTCCCTCGTGCCGACGGTTGACTTTTGACCGTCGACGGCATAATGATAGCCGCAAGATTTATTGGAACTGAATTCCGCGCCGCCCGTGGCGCGGCGCATTGTTGGATATTTCTGGAAGGACGCCGCCTTTGCCTGACATCCGCTTCAACTTTCCTCTCGGGATCGCTCCCTGGGGCAGTGAAAAAAACAAAAGGCGCTGGCTGCGCGAGGGCTACGATTTTTCCCTGCTGGAAAACTCCACCGACTCGTACCGTTTTACCGCCATGGTCGAGCCCCATCGTATCCCTTCGTTGTTTCGCAGTTTTGCCGACATCCTCAAGGACGAGGCTTTTTTCATTCTGGAATTCTATCGCGAGGAACAGGATGCGAGTTTACAAAATCCTCCCGAACCACAGCTCTATTATTCGCCTTATCTGCCGACCGGGGAGGTTCTCGAAATTATCACCCCGTACCTGACCCGCCTGATTCACGAAGGTTTTGTCGGCTTCGGCCTGGCCAACAACCACAGCGGACTGGAACTCTTCTATTCGGAAGAGAAACTGTTGACCTGCTTTACCGAAAATCACCTGCGCATTACGGATCTGTTTCACCAGCATGGAGTGCCTTTTAAACAGGACCTCATACTCACCTCGGATTTGGGCCACGACCACCTTTCGCTGCTCTGCCACCCGCGCCACCTTCTGCCCGCCGAGCTTAAAAAGTTTTCGGAAAGGGAGCTCGACTATCTGTGTTTTTGTGAAGAACTGGCCGACGCCCTGGACATGTACCCGGTGGAGGACGGGCTGTCGTTCTTCCTGTCTCGCAAGGAACAGGATGCAATTCGTGAACGCCTGGAACAGCAACCGGCATTTGCCCCCTATGCCGAGGAGGATTTCGGTGAACTGCTGCTAAGTTGGGACGATTTTGTGCAGGAATGTGAAGTCGGTTTTGAAGGGGACCTGGATGAGTATCATCACTGTTTGAAGCTGCGTGACATCATTCAGTACGTTATTGAAGGCGTTGCCAAAAACCTGCAGGACAAACTGGTTGAGATCGTTGCGGAACCGGACAGCCGCTTTCGCAGCACTCTGTCGGACTCCCGCAAGCGCCTCGACCCGCCCACCGACATCGCCCTGCGGGCCGATCGCTTCTGGTATCGGGGCATGGTGCTCAAGCAGGGCTCCTGCCTGCGACGCGACCTGATCCGCTTCGGCTGGTATCAGCCCTGATCCGCGCCATGGAAGGTTTTCCGCCGGCCCTTTAAGTCTTGCGCAGCAGCCCCCCGAAGGGTTTTTCCGTGTTTCCGCCAGCAAGGTATTTGCCATGATCGCCATCGTTGCCGCCCTAGCGGCGGAAACCGCCCTGTTGCGCCGCTCCCTGTCGCCCTGCGAGGTGCGGCGGTGCGGTGGCCGGGAGCTTTTCCTGGGTTGCCTGTCGGGGCGCAAGGTGGCGCTGCTGCACAGCGGTATCGGCAAAATCAACGCCGCTTCTGCCGTGACCGCTCTGCTGGAAAGCCGGATTCCCGGGGCGGTCATCGTCATCGGTTGCGGCGGAGCGTACCCTGAAAGTGGTCTTGAGGTTGGGGATCTGGCTTTGGCCACGGAGGAAGTGCTGGCCGACGAGGGGGTTCAGACCCCTGAAGGTTTCGTCGATTTCGCCCGCCTTGGCTTCCCCCTGCTCGAACAGGGCGGGCCGGTCATGACCCGGCGCTTTGCCGCTGACGCCCGTCTGCTGGAAGAGGCACGGCCCCTGCTGGACCATGCGGCGGAGGTCGCCGGGGTGAAGCTGGCGATGGGACCGTTGGTGACCGTCTCCACCTGTTCCGGAACCAGCCAGGCTGCCCTGGAGATGGTCCGGCGCACCGCCGGTATCTGCGAAAACATGGAAGGCGCGGCCGTGGCCCAGATCTGCCGCCTGTACGAAGTGCCGTTTCTGGAACTGCGGGGCATTTCCAATCGGGTGGATAACCGCGACCTGTCCCACTGGGACCTGCCCTTGGCCGCCGAGGTGGCGCAGCGGGCCTTGCTGGCCTACCTAAAGGGGCTGCAGCCACCCCGCAAATACGCATGATACCCCGCCTGACCCTGGGCTACTCGCCCTGTCCCAATGACACTTTTCTTTTCTATGCCCTGGCCCACGGTCGTATTTCGCTCCCCGGCCTGCGCAGACCACCGCTGCTGACCGATGTGGAGACCCTCAACCGGCGGGTCCTTGAGGGACGCCTGACGATCAGCAAAATCTCCTGCCCGACCCTGGCCTATGTGGGACAAAAATACGCCCTGCTGCGCAGCGGCGCCGCTCTCGGCCGGGATTACGGCCCGCTGGTGGTGGCCCGCAAGAACCACTCCCGGCAGTCTTTCAGCGTTGCCCGCGTCGCCATCCCCGGCCCCCGCACCAGCGCTCAGCTGCTGCTGCGCCTGTGGCACCCCGGCTGTCGAAATCTGGTGGAGCTGCCCTTTGCCGACATTCTGCCGGCAATTCGGCGGGGCGAGGTCGACGCCGGCGTGCTCATTCACGAGGGTCGCTTCACCTATGCCGATGCGGGTCTGGTGCAGATCGTCGACCTGGGAGCCTGGTGGCGGCAGCTGACCGGCCTGACCCTGCCCCTGGGGGTCGTTGTCGCCCGCCGAAATCTGGGCCGGCAACGTATCGGTCGCATCGAAGCGGCCGTGGCAGCCAGCGCTGCTTATGCCCGAAGGCATCCGCAGCAGCCCCTGGCCTATGTCCGCGCTCATGCCCGGGAAGGTGGGGAACTGGCCAGTCTTCGCCATATCAACCTGTACGTCACCGACGACACCCTGGATATGGGGGCCGAAGGACGGGCCGCCATCCTTGAACTGCTTGGCCGTGGCGCGGCGGCAGGGCTGATCCCGGCTTTTCGGGGGAAACTTGCCTGACGCCCGGAAAAATAAATGATCGCGCAAAAAAAAACGGCCCGCTTCGAGTCGTTTTTTTTTGCGCGATCAGGGTGTCCGGATCAGTACTTCAAAGGCCGCTACTTGATGATCTTGAGATGGGATCCTTTCTCTGACGGGGGTGTCGAATCCTGTTCGGCGGCCGGATCCGCTTCGGTCTCCACCTGTTCTTCCAGGGGCTCCTCTTCAAGAGACGGAAGGGTACCGTCATCTATCATCCGCTGCAGGGCGCCGGCGATGGTCAGACACTGCTTCATGCAGACCTTGCGCACCGGGCAGTTGGAACAGTCGGCCTCGCCCCCGGCGACTCGCAAGGCATGAATCACCAGGACAACGCTTTCCGGCTGATTCAGAGGAATAAAAAACATCGGAGGTCTCCTGTTGAGAGAACTGCGGACGCGGGCCAACCCGGCAGCGCCCGGCCAGGGTGATCAGAGCTGACGACCGGCCACCTGGGCAAAGCGGCGCAGCTTGTCCATGGTAGCGGCAAATTCCGCCGGTCGCAAGGACTGAGGACCGTCGCAGGAGGCGGTTTCGGGACTGTTGTGGACCTCTACCAACAGACCGTCGCAGCCGGCGGCCACGGCGGCGTAACACATGGAAGGAACCAGACTGGCGTGACCGGTGGAGTGGGAAGGATCGATCACCACCGGCAGATGGGTCTGTTCCTTGAGCACCGGTACCGCGGAAATATCCAGGGTATTGCGGGTCGCCGTCTCGAAAGTACGGATGCCCCGCTCGCAGAGAACCACCCGACGGTTGCCCTCGGCCAGAATGTACTCGGCGCTCATCAAAAATTCCTTGATGGTGGTGGCCATGCCGCGCTTGAGCAGGACGGGCTTATCCTGTTGTCCGAGCAGCTTCAGGAGTGGAAAGTTCTGCACGTTGCGCGCCCCCACCTGAAGAATGTCGGCGTAACGGGCCACCAGCTCCACATCCCGCGGGTTCACCACCTCGGTGACAATAGGCAGCCCCGTCTCCCGGCGGGCCAGGTCGAGCAACTTGAGCCCTTCTTCTTCAAGACCCTGAAAGGCGTAGGGGCTGGTACGCGGCTTGAACGCACCGCCCCGCAGAACCGTGGCCCCGGCGGCCTTGACTGCCCTGGCTGTGGCGATGAGCTGCTCTTCGCCTTCGACGGAGCAGGGGCCGGCCATCACCACCAGCCTCTCACCGCCAATGCTGACCCCCGAAGCCAGTTCGATGACACTGGGTTCGGGGCAGACTTCCCGGCTGGCCAGCTTGTAGGGCTGCAGGATCGGCATCACGTTGTCGACGCCTTCCATGGATTCCAGGGCCTGCAACACGGCCTTGCCCCGCTCGTCTCCGACAGCGCCAATGACGTCGCGGGTGGTGCCATGAATCACATGGGGTTTGTAGCCGAGTTCCCGGATCCGCTTCTTGACCGCCAGCAGCTGTTCCCGGGTAGCTCCCTGTTTCATCACGATGATCATCTTTGCCTCCTGGTGGCAGGATACCGCCTCGTTCTGCACGATTCGGATCCGCCGGTTGTGAGCTGCCTGCCGCGCCCCGTCCCTTTCTGTCTGCCACCTTGAGAGTACAAAAAGAAAAACCACGGGGCCAAAGTTCGGTCTGCCCGTGGTTTGTGTAGCCTTTGTTTGACGATTTCCCGCTACGTCAACGGTCCTTCACCTTGGGCAGACGGCCTAAAATAAAAGCCGCTCCAAAAGTAAAATCCGCTGAAAAAGTCGCTGCGCATGGGGATATCGTCTCTGTGCAGGTTACCAACTTGTCCTGTGTAACAGAATTTGCGGAAAATCACAAGAACCAATCAGCCCTTGTCGGATAAGGCGCGGGTAAAACTCTGCAGCCAGTGGTGCACATCGTTGCGGCGAATCTCGGCCCGCAACCGAAGCATCCTCTGTCGCCGTTCGTCGGCATCCATGAAAAAAGCCCGGTGAATGGCATCGGCGGTGGCTTCGATATCGTAGGGATTGACCAGCAGCGCCCCCTTGCCGAGCTGATCGGCGGCTCCGGCAAATTCGCTGAGAATGAGTACGCCGTCGTTTTCCACCGAACTGGCGCAGTATTCCTTGGCTACCAGATTCATGCCGTCCCGCAGGGGCGTGATCAGGGCGATCTCCGAGCTGCGGTAGCGGGCCAGCAGCTGAATACGGTCAAGGGAGCGGTAAACATAGTGAATGGGGCTCCACTCGGGGCGAGAAAAGCGGGCGTTGATGCGTCCGGCCATCTGGTCAAGGGTCTCTTTGAGGTTCTGGTAGTCGGGAACCTGGGTCCGGCTCGGCACCACCAGCTGCAGCAGGCTGACCCGGCTCAGCAGCTCCGGATATTTTTCCAGAGCGCGTTCAAAAGCCAGAAACCGCTCCGGAATTCCCTTGGTATAATCGAGTCGATCCACCCCCAGAACCAGCTGCCGTCCCCGCAGGTTTTCGTGAAGATACCAGGCCGCGTCTTCAACCTCCCGGGAACGGGCCCCCTGGTCGAATTCATCGAAATCGATGCTGATCGGAAAATGCCCGACCCGAATCGTACGCCCCTCAAAGTGCAGCAGGTCATGGGAACGTTTGCGGCGAACGACCTCCACGCCGGTCAACAGGCTGGCGGCGGTATGCACAAAGTTGCGACGATCGCGCAGGGTCTGAAACCCGAGCAGATCGTAACCCATGAGCGACCGCAGCAGCGTATCCTTCCAGGGCAGGCGGCGAAAAAGGTCGGCCGCCGGAAAGGGAATGTGCAGAAAAAAAGCCAGGGGCTGGTGCATTCGCAGGGCCCGCAGCTGTTCACCGACGCCGATAAGCTGGTAATCGTGAACCCAGATCAGGTCATCGGTCTCGGCGTGATCGCTCACCACCCTGGCGAAGCGGCTGTTGACATCGAGATAGGTCTGCCAGTTGTCGAAGGAAAAACGGCAGAAGCCGAGCAGATCGTGAAACAGGGGCCACAGGGCCTCGTTGGAAAACCCCCGATAGTACCTTTCCTCCTCGTCCTCGGACAGAGGGACCGCCGCCAGGGAATAACCGTTTTCCTCCGCAAACCGGTCCAGCAGCGCCCCTATCGGCGCCTCCTCGCCACAGCCCGGCCAGCCGATCCACAAGCCCCGCCGCTGCCGCATTACCGGGGCCAGGGCCGTGACCAGTCCGCCGCTGCCGGGGGTGATGGTCCAGTCGCCGTCTCTGGCCCCGATGACCACCGGCAGCCGGTTGGAGACAACCAGCAAGCGTTTGTCAAGGTGCATTGTCATGCCGTCCTCCCTTATCAACTGCAGGATGTTGCCGAAGCTTTCGAGTCTGGACAAAACCCGGGCCGGCAACCACCCAGGCTCCGTCAGAACAGTTCAATTCGTCCCCGCGTACTGTCCTGTAAGCTCAGAAACATGGCCAGATATTCCCGCAGGTGCCGAGTAATGAGAAAGTTTTCGCCGACAA
>PWVL01000034.1 GCA_003561875.1 Desulfuromonadales bacterium
CGGGCAACTGTATCGGCTGTGCCGCCTGCGGGGTGACCTGTCCCAAAAAAGCCTTTTCTTTCAAACCCTTGGAAATCTGAATCGGACAGGCCGGGATCGCCGTTCGGCATCCCGGCCCAAACCCCGGCCGGGAAAGGACGTGGCCCATGCGCATCGCCGTGGCTACCAGCAACCAGAAAACGGTGGATCTGCACTTCGGCAAGACCTCGATATTCAGCCTCTACGACGTGGAAAGGGACGCAATTCATCGGGCGGGGGCCGTGGAAGTGATCCAGTACTGCGCCAGTGATCCTTCACACAGCCAGCACGAGCAGCGCTTTGCGGCCATCGCCCGGGCCCTGACAGGCTGCCGGGCGGTTGTTTGCCGACAGATCGGCGACTTGCCTCGCATATCTCTGGCCGAGGAAGGTGTTCAGGTCTATACCGCGCAGGGAGCGGTGGACGAAGCTTTGCGCGACGCCTGGTTGCTGTTTTCTGCCGGAAGCCCGTAAGACTTCACGCTTCTGCCCAAAAATGTATCTATAAGGAAACCGGTGCCGTCACCCTGGGCAGATCTGGCTTGCCGACAAGCTTGCCTGCCCGGTTTTTTCGCCCTTTGGGGCGTTTTTATATTTGGCACGCAGAGTGCACTCTCTCCAGTCAGGAACGATTTTCGGGCACAACCCAAAACAGCGTGCTCCGTGTTAAGGGGCGGAAAGTTGGTCCGCTTTCAGCCCCTTCTTTTTATACAGAGTCGGGTGACTCGGAATCTTTCCTGGACCAAAGGCACAACGATGTGCCCTGGTAATTTATCCGGCAATGAAGCCCGCAGGAGTATTCCTGTGGGCTTTTTTCATTCCAGGTTTCGAAAGGAGAAGGTTCATGTCCGAAGAAAAATGCACCTCGGCCAGCAAAAACCCCGGACATCCCTGCTTTGGTGCCAATCACGACAAGGCCGGCCGTATTCATCTGCCCGTTGCTCCCGGCTGCAACATCAAGTGTGGTTTCTGCGAGCGAAAATTCGACTGTGCCAACGAGAACCGGCCCGGCGTCACCAGCCGGGTATTGACCCCCGAGGAGGCACTGGAGAGGCTGCGGCTGGTCATGGCCCATCCGGAAGGCGGGGCCAATATGCGGGTGGTGGGCATTGCCGGTCCCGGTGACCCCCTCGCCAACGAACGCACCTTTGAGACTTTTCGTCTGGTGAAGGAACATTTTCCCCGGCTGATGCTGTGCCTTTCCACCAACGGCATGCTGTTGCCGGAGCGGATTGACGATCTGCAGGAGTTGGGCGTGCACAGCGTCACCGTGACCATCAACGCTCTGACCCCGGAAGTGGGCGCCAAAATTTATCAATGGGTTCGTGTCGATGGTGAGCGTCTGAGCGGCGAGGAAGGCGCCCGGCAGTTGCTCAGGCGACAGCTCGAAGGGGTCGAAGCGGCGGTGGCCGCCGGCATGCTGGTGAAGATCAATACGGTCTATATTCCCGGTATCAACGACCATGAAACCCTGCCGCTGGCAGTGACCGCCCGCAAGCTTGGCGCCAGCATGATGAACATTCTGCCCCTGATTCCCCAGGGCATTTTCAGCGACCGGGAGCGACCTTCGGAGCGGGTGATGGAGCTGATACGCAACCAGGCTGAAACCATCATCGCCCAGGCCCGCCATTGCGGTCAGTGCCGCGCCGATGCCGCCGGACTGATCGGCCAGGATATGGATCTGTGCGCGCTGAAGAAACCGGCGGTGCTGTCGGGAAAATTGAGTTGCACCGGCTTGCAGAGTGGTGGCTGTTAGAGGGCGTCTGTCGGGGCTGGAAAGACAGACGCCTGGTGGAAGTCAAAAACCTTGCTGATGATGCTGCCCCGTGGAGTAGGCCATGCAACTGGAAGTTGACCTGAAATTACAGCTTGGAGATTTCGCTTTTTCTGCGGCCTTTGACGTGACCGGTCGCCAGATCGGCATTTTCGGCCCCTCGGGAAGCGGCAAGTCGACGTTGGTCAATCTGCTCGCCGGCCTGTTGCATCCCGATCGGGGCAGGATTGTCCTTAACGGAAGGTGCCTGCAGGATACGGACGCCGGTATCTTTCTGCCGCCGGAGCGGCGTCGGGTGGGGGTGGTGTTCCAGCACGCCCACCTGTTTCCGCATCTGAGCGTGCGCAACAACCTGCTCTACGGATACCGGCGGACCAGGCCGTGGCACCGCAAGTTGCCGCTGCCGGAGGTGGCCCGCGCCCTGGATCTGGAACCCTTGCTGGAGCGGGGCGTGGCCTGCCTTTCCGGCGGCGAGCGCCAACGGGTGGCCCTGGCACGGGCGTTGCTGGCGGCACCGGAGCTGCTGATTCTGGACGAGCCTCTGAGTGCCCTCGACCACGGGCTCAAAGAGCAGATCATACCCTTTCTGCGCAAGGCGCTGCGGCGCTTTGAAATTCCGTATCTGTATATTGCCCACTCACTGAATGAAATGCGCCTGCTGACAAACCGCATGCTGCTGTTTAAAAAAGGAACCTTTCATGGGCTGGCCGATGTGGAGCAGGTGGCCCGTGAGCGCATGTCCCGTTGCGACTTCGGCTATCTTAACCATCTGCAACTGGGAGAATCCCGTGAAGTTGGCGACCTGCAGGCCTTTCGCTGGGGACGCACCGAGCTGATTGTTTCCCGGCGGGAAGGGAGTGAGCCCGGATTGTTTGAGCTGGCCAGCAAAGACATTCTGCTGTTCAAGCGTCATCCCGAGGCCCTGTCCGCCCGCAACCTGCTGGAAGCGACGGTGGCGGAGCTGGTACCCTGCGACGGCATGATCGGCGTGGTCCTCGACTGTGCCGGCGAAGGGCTGGTGGCCACAGTGGTCAAGGAAGCGGCGGCGGAACTGGAACTGAGGCAGGGCAGCCGGGTTTTTGCGGTGATCAAGGCCGTGGCGTTTCGGCGCCTGTTGTAGGTCGGGATTGCCCGTTTAAAGTGGCTTATCGACGATAAGACCAGGAATATTGATGGTCTGCGCCATGGAGAATACGAAGGAGCGTATCGTGAAGAAAACAGCCCATATCTTGCGTTGGATACCGGCTCTGGTCCTTGCTCTGAGCCTGGTTGCGCCCTGGCCGGTGCCGGCCGCCGAACTGCGACTGTCCGTCAATGCCAGCATGCGCGAAGCAGTGCTGGAAAGTGTCCGCGCGTTCCGGAACCTGCACCCTGATGCGGTTATTGTTTCGAACTTCGCAGCCTCGGGGGCGCTGGCTCGGCAGATGGCCGCCGGGGCACCGGCCGATCTGTTCATTTCCGCCAACCCCGAGTGGATGGATTTTGTCGTCGCTCAGAGTCTGGTGGCCACCGATCAGGTGTACATCCTTGCGACCAACCGGCAGGTGGTGGTCGGCTCCGCAACGACAGCGGCCGGACAACTGACGGATCTGGCGGACATAACGCGCATCGCCATCGCCAGTCCGGAGAGTGCGCCGGCGGGACGTTATGCGCAGCAGGCTCTGCGGCAGGCAGGGTTGTACGACGAACTGCGTTCTGCCGGCCGGCTAATTCTGGCCAGGGATGTACGCCAGGCGTTGCTGTATGCCGACCGCGGCGAAGTGGACGCAGCCATTATCTATGCCACCGATGCCCGTCTGGCCCGTCGAGCGGTGATCCTCTTTGAGGTGCCGCAGGAACTCCATGAGCCGATTCGTTATCCCATGGCACTGACGCTCACGGGACAGAAAAAGGCTCTGGCCGTGGCTTTTCGCGACTTTTTACTGGCGGAGGCGGGCCAGGCCATCTTTGCGGCACAGGGTTTTGTGCTGACGGATTAAGAGAAGGAGGCTGCCATGTTGGAATTTGCCCCGGCAGATTATCAGGCTCTGTGGCTGTCGGCCCGCGTAGCGACGGCGGCCTCGTTGCTGGTACTGCCTGTGGGTTTTGCACTGGCCTGGCTGCTGGTGTTCAGTCGCCTGCCCGGCAAGGCCCTGCTGGACGGCCTGGTGAATCTGCCCCTGGTCCTGCCGCCGGTGGTGGTGGGCTATCTGCTGCTGCTGCTGCTCGGACGCCAGGGATGGCTGGGGGGCCTGCTGGCCCGTTTTGGCATTCAGGTCGTGTTTACCTGGCGAGCGGCGGTCATCGCTTCGGCCCTCATCGGTCTGCCCCTCATGGTGCGGGCCATAAGGCTTGGCATGGAGCAGATCGATCCCCATCTGCTGCAGGCATCCCGCACCCTGGGAGCCGCCTGGTACGACACCCTGCTGACCGTGGTTCTGCCCCTGTCTCTGCCTTCCATGATCGCGGGGCTGTCCCTGGCCTTTGCCCGCAGCCTGGGGGAATTCGGCGCCACCATTATTGTTGCCGGCAACATTCCGGGCATTACCCAGACCATTCCCCTGGCCATTTACGACTACTCCAATACTCCGGGGGGGGAGGCCCGCGCTTTGGCCCTGTGTCTGGTGTCCATTGTCCTCTCCTATGTGGTGTTGTTGCTGAGCGAGCTGGCCCTGCGCCGCTTCGGCTGGGGAACGTCGCGCAGGCAAGGCTCAGGATCCCGTGCGGCACTTCGCAAAAGCCCCTCTTCATGATCACATCTACCAAGCGGACGGCAGCACGCCATCGGACACCAACGGCGAGCGCCGACTGGTGATTCGTGACAGACCGTCGCTCTGCTGGTGCCAGGAAGGCCGGCACGTTTGCACTGCAGCAATTGCCGGCAGCCATCTGCCGCTGACTCGTCAGAGAGCACGATCGGGATCGGTGCCCGAATTGAAGGCAGCTTTTGACAACATCAGTCCTGTTGCCCGCAGTGCATGGCGATTTACTGCTCTGGTACGGGAATTGCTGATTTCAAGGGGTAGTGTTCAAATCGGTGCCCGGGACAGCACAGCGCGGCGAAGTTTCGGGTTTCTCTCCTTTCTGCCAGAAAAGCGAGGCCCCTCGATGAAGGTACATACTCCGGCTTCCATCGTGATTGACGACACCACCCTGCGTGACGGAGAACAGACCGCCGGTGTGGTTTTCTCGCTGGAAGAAAAAAAGACCATCGCCGGCCTGCTTGACAAAATGGGGGTGGGCGAGCTGGAATGCGGCATTCCCGCCATGGGAAGTGAAGAGCAGACGGTTATTCGGGCCTTGGTGGATATGGGCCTGCACGCTCGGCTGATCACCTGGAATCGGGCCCTGATCAGCGATCTGAAGGCATCGCTGGCCTGCGGTGTCGGGGCGGTGGACATCTCGCTGTGTGTTTCGGATCAACACATCCGCCATAAACTGGGCAAGGACCGCCACTGGGTGCGGGAGCAGCTCAAAAGCGCGCTTGGCTTCGCCAAGCAGCACGGGTTGTACGTCTGTGTGGGCGGTGAGGATTCCAGCCGCGCCGATCTTGACTTCATCCTCGAGCTGATGGCCATCGCCGAGTCCATGGGAGCGGACCGGTTTCGGTTCTGCGATACGCTGGGCCTGCTTGATCCCTTCGCGACTTACGACAAACTCAGCTATCTGGCGGAGCGTTCCCGGTTGCCCCTGGAAATCCACACCCACAACGATCTGGGCATGGCCACCGCCAATGCCGTCGCCGGCGTCCGGGCTGGTGCTACCTTTGTCAACACTACCGTCAACGGCCTGGGCGAACGGGCCGGCAACGCCGCCCTGGAAGAGGTGGTCATGGCCCTGCGCCATGCCTGCGGCATCGACTGCGCGGTGGACAGTGGCCGGTTGCTGGAGGTTTCCCGCTATGTGGGCCTGGCCAGCGGCCGTCCGGTGTCTGACTGGAAGGCTATTGTGGGGGAGAAGGTTTTTTCCCATGAATCGGGTCTGCACGTCGCCGGCGTATTGAAAAACCCCCGTAACTACGAAGCCTTTGATCCCCAGGAGGTCGGCCTGTCCCGTTACCTGGTGCTGGGCAAGCACTCGGGCCGTCAGGCTCTGATCTCCCGCCTGCGCCAGCTTGGTATCGGTGAGCAGAGCGTGGATCTGCCCCGGCTGTTGGCCGAGGTGCGGCGTTGCTGCCAGATCTGTAAAAAACCCGTCAGCGACGAGGAACTCTTGGGCCTTTGCCGCGCTCTGCCTCAGGTGGCCTGATGATCGAAAGGCACAGCCATGGATAGCCAGGTGTGGCTGCAGTCTCCCGCGGCCGGTGACTGGGAGTTGTTTCTGAATCAGGCGGCGGCGGAGGGGTGGCGGATTCCGGCTGCCGAGCTGGCCCTGTGGCGCGGGCCGCTTCGGGAAGGAACCCTGGCCCTGCACCATCGCCAGGGGTTTGCCGGCCTGGTCACCCTGGCCGCATACGGAGCCACAGCCTGGATCGGCAATCTGCTGGTGATGCCGGAGATGCGGGGCCGGGGTTTTGGTGCGCGGTTGCTGGATGAAGGCATTCGGCACCTCAGGGCCAGGGGCGTCCGCACTCTCTGGCTGACCGCTTCCCAAGCCGGCTTGCCCCTTTATCAGCGGCGGGGCTTTGAGACGGTAGGTGCCGTCGAAAGGTGGATTCGTCCTGCTCCGGGCGGTTCCTTTACAGAATCGGTGCCCTCGCAAGAAGGTGAGCCCTGCGCGGCGGCGGATCTGTTGCGGGAAGATGGTCTTGTGTGGGGGGAGAGCCGCGCTTTGCTCGACTTTCTACTGCCGAAAGGGCAGTTACTGCAGGCTGCCGGCCACCGCGCCCTGCTGCAGCAGGAGCCGGGCCTGCAGATCCTCGGTCCCTGGTTTGCGCCGCCTGACCGGGAGAGGGAGGCCACAGCATTGCTGGACTGTGCTCTGACAGTGGCCGTGCCGTCCATGGAACTGGTGATAGACATGCGCGAGGGAGCTCTGCCGGCGACTTTGCTCGAAGCCTTCGGCCTGGTTCGCCAGGGTGGGACACTGCTCATGTGTCAAGGTGACGCCGCCGGTGTCGACCTGAACCGGCTGGTAGCCTTTGCCAGCCTGGGCAGCATGGGCTAGACCCGTGCGCTTATCCGTCCTGCGCCCGTCCGAGTTGGCAGTGTCGTCAGTGCCCGCGTCGGCACCGCTCGGCGGCGTTGGCCACTTCGCAAAGAAACCCGCAACCGCCTTCATACAACTGATCGTGCCGCAGTTGATTGCCCACCACTTCCCAGTTGGGAAACCCTCGTAGCACCACCCCCTTGCCAAAGCGCCGCGCCAGCCCTTCGATATGAAAGTTGCCGATCACCACATCAAAATCCTGCTGGCGCCATTCCGCTTCTTCCAGATCGCCCACCAGTACCGTGTCAGCGTCGAGTCGGTCCAGCTGCGAAGAATCGACAGTGGACAGGGCCAGGGCAATGCGGGTGCCGGCTTCGCCCAGTAGCTGCGCCGCTCCACCCAGAAAATCCGGTTCGCCCACCAGCAGAACGCGGGTCTGGCCCAGAGAGAAATGACAGTCCAGAAGGGTGTCCTGCAGCCGTTTGCGCCAGCGGATCACACCCGCCGGCGGGAGTTCTTTCTGACTGAAGTCGAGAAGGCAGGCGATCAGTTGATCCGTCGCTTCAAGTCCCTGCAGATGGGGAAAATGACGATGGCAAAGTTGTTCGTTCTTTTTCAGCAGGGCTTCGGCGCTCAGCCGCATGGAATCCCCCACGGAGACAACCAGCCCGGCATCGGCCAGACCGCGAAGGGCCTCGACGGTGATGCCGCCGCTGCTCAGGGTGCTCTGTTTTTCGCCCAGGTGGCCGTCGAGGGAAGTCGACAGATCCGGCAGGGAATGGACTTCAAAACCGAAGCCGGCGATCAATTCCTTGATCTTCTCCACTTCGATGGGGGTCAGGCTGA
>PWVL01000006.1 GCA_003561875.1 Desulfuromonadales bacterium
GAGCTCACCGAATCCCTGCGCGGCCTGCTTGACCATGACCGGGCAGATTCTCAGGAGTTTTACGATGAAAGCAAGTGATTACGATCGTTCCGGTATCGACATCGCCTGGTGTCCGGGTTGCGGCAACTTCTCCATCCTGAAAATCATCAAGCAGGCCCTGGCGGAACTGCGAATCTCACCTCAACAGCTGGTGGTCTCCTCGGGAATCGGCCAGGCTCCAAAGACCCCGCACTATTTTCAGACCCATCTGTTCAACGGTCTGCACGGCCGCGCCCTGCCCGTCGCCACCGGGATCAAGGCGGCCAATCCGCAGCTGGTAGTCATCGCCGAGGGCGGCGACGGCGACATGTACGGCGAGGGAGGCAACCACTTCGTGCACACCGTGCGCCGCAATCCCGACATCACCCACCTGGTGCACAACAACATGGTCTATGGTCTCACCAAGGGCCAGGCGTCGCCCACCAGCCTGCCCGGTTTCGTGACGCCGCTGCAGACCGACGGGGTCTTTCAGGAGCCGTTCAATCCCCTGACCACCGCCATTGCCCTCAACGCCTCGTTTGTCGCCCGCACCTTTGCCGGCGCCTTTGAAGAGTCCGTGGCCATTGTCAAAGAGGCGATAACCCACCCCGGCTATGCGCTGGTGGATATTTTTCAGCCCTGCGTCTCTTTCAACCGCCTCAACACCTTTCAGTGGTTCAAGAAGAACAGCTATTTTCTCGGCGACGACCACGATGCCGAGGATGCCAGCCGAGCCCTGCAACGCGCCGGGGAAAACGACCCCTGGCCCCTGGGAGTTTTCTATCGCAACCGGGGGCGTCTGGATTACATCGACCACCTGGCGCCCTATGACGGCAATCGCACCCCACTGCACCAGCGGCGTCCAGATCTGCAGGCCCTGGCCCGAGTGATGGACGGCAAGCGGCGACTGTAGTCGGGCGACGCCAAGGGTGGCAGGTACATAACTTAGGACAGCAAGGCGCACCCGCCGCCGGAAAAAACGGAATGCGTACAAAAAAACCGCTGTTTCAGTTTCAGGGGTTGTGAAAGTGACGACGCAGGGCGGCGCCAAGATCCGGCCGTTGCAGCTCCATATCCTGCAGCCAGGGGAGGGGGTCGCCGCTGTTGCCGGCCACCAGCATGGTAAGCAGATCGGGAGTCAGGGGAAACCAGGGGCGGTGCTTCAGGCACACAGCCAGGGGCTTCAGCAGGGGCACGGGGAGAAACAGTTTGCGCACCCGGGGAACCCCCAGAACCTCGCCGAGGCGATCGAGGAGGGCGGTGTAGGGCAGGCGTTCCGTACCGCACACCGTATAGCATTGCCCCACGCTGACCGGACGGCGCAGGGCAGCAACAAAACCGGCGGCTACATCTTCCACCGCCACCGGGGCGAGAGCGTAACGACCGTCCCCGATGACCGGCACCAGGGGCAGCAGCCGAATCTGCCGGGCCAGCACATTGCAGAAGCGGTCCTCCCGGCCGAAAATAATCGAGGGGCGAAACAGGGTCCAGCGTAACGAACTGCCCTGAACCCGCTGTTCGGCCTGCCATTTGCTGCGGTAATAGGCCGTGGCGCCGTCCGCTGCGGCACCGTTGGCGCTCATGTGCAGAAAACGCCGCACCCCTTGGGCCTCGGCTGCTGCCAGCAGGTTGACCGTCGCCTGCAGATGCAGTCGATCAAAGGTGATTCGACGGGCGGGAAACTCCCGAAGAATGCCGACCAGGTGAATGACCGCCTGACATCCCTCAAGGGCTCCTGCAAGGGAGTCCGAGTCGGTGACATCACCGAGGCGGACCTGCAGGCCCGGCACCTGCGGCAGCCGGTGTTCCGAACCGGGACGCGCCAGGCATACCGGCTGATAGCCTTCAGCCGCCAGACGGCGCACCACCTGGCGGCCAACAAAACCGCTGCCGCCGGTGACAAAAACCTGCATGACCACCCCCCGTCTCAGCCCTTGATCACCGCCAGGGGCCGCAACCGGGCGACGGACCGACCGATTCCGGCCTGCTCCACCACCTGCACAACTTCGGCGACATCCTTGTAGGCCTCGGAGATTTCTTCGGCCACCGTGGCCCGGCCGGCGGCACGCAGCAGAATACCCTCCCGGGCCATTTCAGCGAAGATGTCCCGCCGATAGGCGGCCTTTTTTGCCCTGTGCCTGGACAGTACCCGGCCAGCGCCGTGACAGACGGAGCCGAAGGTTTCCTCCATGCCCCGCTCAGTCCCCACCAGTACATAAGAGTAACGACCCATGTCGCCGGGAACCAGAACCGGCTGGCCAATGGACCGATAACAGGCCGGAAGGGCCGGGTGGCCGGGGGGAAAGGCCCGAGTTGCTCCTTTCCGATGCACGCACAGGCGGCGCTGCCGGCCCTCAAACCGATGGTCCTCCCAGGTGGCGATGTTGTGACAGACATCAACGATCAGGGACAGTTGCAGAGCTTCTCTGCCAAGGCCGAGGGTGTCTTCAAAGGCCTGGCGCACCGCTGCGGTGATAACCTGACGGTTGGCGAAGGCATAGTTCGCCGCGCAGGCCATGGCGGCCAGATAGTTGCGGCCCTCGACACTGTTCAGGGGGGCGCAGCAGAGTTGCCGGTCTGGGAGGTCGATGGCGTATTTTTTTGCCGCCCGCAACATGGCCCGCAAGGCGTCGTCGCACACCTGGTACCCGAGTCCGCGACTGCCGGTGTGAATGGCCACCGTGATCTGGCCCGGAAACAGCCCCAGCACCTCGGCGATTAACTCATCCAGCAGCTCTTCGACATACTGAATTTCAATGAAGTGATTGCCGCTGCCGAGAGTTCCCAACTGGTTCCGGCCCCGCTCCAGGGCCCGTTCCGATAACTGTTCCGGATCGGCCTCGGCGATACAGCCTTCGGCCTGGCTGCGAAGCAGGTCCTCGGCGCTGCCCAGACCCCGCTCCACCACCCAACGGGCACCCTGAAGCAGTACCTGCCGCTGCTCCGCTTTCGTCAGGGACAGGTCCGGACGGCAGGAACCGACCCCCGAAGGCACCTGCTGAAAGATCTTCTCGGTCAGCTGCGGCAGCAGCGGTCGCAGTTCGTCGGCGGTGAGCCGGGAACGCATCAGCCGCACTCCGCAGTTGATATCGTAGCCTACCCCGCCGGGGGAAACCACTCCCTGATCGACATCAAAAGCCGCCACCCCGCCGATGGGAAAACCGTAGCCCCAGTGGATGTCCGGCATGGCCAGGGACGGACCGACAATACCAGGCAGGGTCGCCACGTTCCGGACCTGTTCCAGGGCCTGCTCCTGACGCAGCCGATCCATCATGGCTCGGCTGGCGTAGACCAGGCCCTCGGTGCGCATGGCCCCCTGCCGGGGAATGCGCCAGCGACAGGGATCGATCTGTTCCACCTTGACGGCCATTGAAGACCTCCTGTTCCCATGCTGCGTCATACCCGCCCCGGCTACAGATCGAGAAAAACCCGCGCCTTCCAGCAGCCCCGGGTCTCGAAGACGGAGAGGCGGTGATAGGTGATCGCTTTGACCTCCCGCAGCGGGACGGACCCTTCCGGAGCAAAAGCGCCTGTCAGCGTAGCCTCAAGGCGCGAGGGGCCAATTTTATCGACAGACAGACCCGATGGCCGAAAATCCCGCTGTTGCACTACAAACAATAGCTCGCTCAGCCAGGCCACCAGCAACTCTTCCCGATCCCATGCTTCGACGGCCAGCGCAAGTTTCTCTCTTCCCCCTTCGGGACAAGGGGTGCCGAAGAGTATGTCCAGCAGGCCCCGGGCAGCTTGTGCGAAGAGCTCCGCGAGACTTTCCCCTTGCGCCTCGATACCCATGTCCGCCGTATGCTCCAGCAGCCGGTAGGTGGCCGGGGCCTGCCTTGGGGAGGCGGAGTCAGTCATCGCGCCGCCACTCGACCCGACACAGGGAGTGATCGTCGCTCCAGGTGACCTTCAACTCCCCCTGATGGGCTTTATGCAGGGCCCGACCCAAATGTTCGGCGAGCTTTTCCTCGGTAGTCTCGATCCGCAAAGCGTCCGCCGAAGCTTCCATGCCGATGATCCGCTCCAGCGGATTTTTTTCCATCGCCCTGAGCTCTTCGTTGCGAATCAGGTTGCGAATTTCCCCTTCGCGGCGCCATAGATAATCCCCTTGCAGGGTGACAAATCCCTCGGCGTAGCCATCACGGATTTTGCGGCAGGCGGGACAGATCACCTCTGTCAAGGAGGAATCTTTCCGCACTGCGGCCACCTCCTCCGGATTCAGAACCCAGCGTTTGTTACGGTATAAGGCTCCGCATTCGCCGCACAGGGCCGGTTCCCTGAGACCGGCCTCGTCCCGATAGGGGTCCCTGCTGGTGTTCTGGCGTCCCCGTTTGTCGCTGATCCCGAATTTTCTCACATCCTTTTGCATGCTTGCCTCCCTGACAGCCGGTTAGAGATTCTCAGGTCAAGTATACCACTTAGAGGACAACCCTTACGGAATCTCAAGGCAGCGCAGCACCGCCCGGCAGGGAGCCCCGTCGGCAACGGCGAGCTTCAGGGGCAGACAGATCAGTTCGTAGCGGCCCTCCGGCACCCGGTCCAGATCCAGTCCTTCGAGAACCACGATTCCCGCCTCCAGCAACAGCCGATGTACGGAACCGTCACCGTCGGCTTTTTCGACGGACAGATAATCCATGCCCAGCAACTGCAGGCCCTGTGCGACCAACCACTCCGCGCCGTCGGCGGTCAGGGAGCGGTATTCGGAACAGAAACCGCTTCGCCGCCAAAGTCGGGAATTGCCGGTTCGAAGCAGCACCCGCCCCTCTTCGGGAAGGGGGCAGCGGGACAACAATCCGGCATCAATGGGACCCGGCCAGGGGCTGAGATCCCAGACCCGACAAGGGCCAATGAGCCGTTCCGGAGGCAGGGTCGCGGCGGTTTCTCCAGGCAGCCCCAGATGACCCGGCAGATCCATGTGGGTGCCGCTGTGGCTGCCTAAACTCAGCTCGGTCAGCGCAAAAGCCTGTCCGGCAGGCTGCAGCAACACCGGAGGATCGCCGGGAAAGCCGGGTAAATCCTCGGACAGCGCAACACTTATGTCGTAGAATCTCATAGAAGACCTCCGGCCCGATCTTTGCTCGGCAGGGCGTTCTCTGCGCAGGGGTTCTCTCGCGGGTAGCCGCTGATGCCTCTTTTCGCAACAAAAAACGGGGCACAGTCCGTCATTGCGGATTGGCCCCGTTGTCGTTTGCGGCGGTGCTCAGTTGGCCGCGGCGTTCACCACGTACTGAATGAAGGGGTTGCCCAGCAGAATGATCATGGCGACGACAAATATGTAGATGGCCAGGGACTCGATCATCGCTACCCCGATGAGCATGGTGGTGAGCACCTTGCCGCTGGCCGCAGGATTGCGGGACACGCCCTCCACTGCTGCCTTGATGGCGATACACTGGCTGATGCTCACGGGAATCGCCCCCAGCGCGATGATGCTTCCGGCAATAACGATACACCAGGTAAAATAATCCATGTTGGAGACTCCTTGTCGGGTAGGCGTGAAAATTTCGGATCCGGCACGGCGACCGCGATTCCGGAACGACTCAGTGGGCTTCTTCCAGGGCACTGGCAAAGTAGATCATCGACAGCAGGGTAAAGACGTAGGCCTGAATAAGGGCCACCAGCACGCCCATGAACATCATGGGCAGCGGCGCCAGCAAAGGCGCCAGGAAAAAAAAGATCATCAGCACCACCTCGTGGCCGTACATGTTGCCAAACAGGCGCAGCGAAAGGGAGATGGGACGGGCGAGATGGCCGATAAACTCGATGGGCAGCATTAGCGGGATCATCCACCACACCGGGCCGGTAAACTGCTTGAAATAGGCCAGGCCGTGCTCCCGAAAACCCATGGCATGCGTCAGCAGGAACACCGACAGAGCCAGGCCGGCGGTAGTGTTGATATTGGCAGTGGGTGGCAGAAAACCCGGAATCAGACCGACCAGATTGGATACCAGAATAAACAGACCCAGGGTGGCGATCACCGGAAAGTAAGCCCGTCCTTTGGGTCCAAGAGTTTCACCCACCAGCCGTTCGAATTGCTCCAGCACCAGTTCCATGAAATTCTGCAAGCCTTCCGGATCTCTGCGCAGCCTGCGGGAAGCGAAAAAACCGCTCAGGATCAGGATCGCCATCACCAGCCAGGCGTGGGTCACATGATTGAAATGATCGTACCTGGCCAGCTGTTCCGGACTGGCAAGACCGGTTTTCGTCACCAGCCACTCCAGAATCAGAAAAGGATGGATCATCCTTCCAGACCTCCCTTCAACAGGCTCTGCAGAGCCAGCAGCAGCAGGTTGATCACCACCACCGACAGCCCCACTGCCAGAGCTGCCGATGAAACCCTACCGGAGGCGATCAACAGAGCCGTCATCCCCACGACCACGGCCAGCCGCAACAGGGCAGGGTACATGAAACGGGCCGCCGGGCAGGACGGGTTTTTCGTCAGGGTGCCGACCAGAGAATGGTGCAGCCAATAGAAGCCGCCAATCGCCACAAGGCCGCCGGCGGCGATTCCCAGAAAAACCCCTGTTGAGCGCCACAACAGGCTCAGGCCCATCAACACAAACCACACCATCCAGTTGCGATGGCTGAGGCGGGAGAGCAGCGGTTCATTGCCCTTCCACATCTGTCGCATCCTCCTCCTGCTGACGCCGCAGCTCCCGTCGGGCCAGTATAAAGATGTTACGGTACCCGGCGATCACCCCGAACCCGATAAATAGCAGAGTCAGCCATGGCGTGGTACCCAGCCAGCGATCCAGATGGTAACCGATAAACAGCCCCATCACGATGGAGGCCACCAGAGAAATGCCGATTCCCGAGAGAAAACCCAGGGAGCGGTAGAGTTGTCGGTTTTTATCTTCCATAGGATCTTTCACCGGTTATGCAAAGAAGATTGACGGAGACGTAAAGGCCATTGCCCTGGTCAGAGAACAAGGGTGCCGTCACAGGGTAAACAGTTTGACAAAACCGGCAAAAAGCCTTTCGTCCGGACCACTCACCACGTGTTCCTTCATGAACTTGAGTGCCTCAACGGAAGACCGGCAGACGTGGTAGGGGCGGTCCGAGGTCAGGGCCTCATAGACATCCGCCAGGCGGCAGATGCGGGCGTAGGGATGTATCTCCTTGGCCAAGTGACCGTAGGGATAGCCTCGACCGTCGTCCCGTTCATGGTGCTGCAGGATAATGGTTCGCGCCTCATCCGTCATCAGCCCACTGTCTTCAACCATCTGATAGCCGTCGAGGACGTGACGGCGAACGATTTCCATCTCCCAATCATCCAGCAAACCCGGCTTGTTGAGAATTTCAATGGGAATCCGGCATTTACCCAGGTCGTGGAGAAAAAAACCGGCCCCCAGAGCCTGCATGTCATGGTCCCGATTGCCACTAAACAAAATTTTGGCCAAGGCGATGCTGAAGATGCCAACGTTGGTCGAATGAATGTAGGTGCTGTGATCGTAGCTGGTCAATCGAATCAGATGTCGTGTGGCCTCATGATCGGTCACGATGAGTTGAACGGTCGGCTCAAGAATTTCGCAGGCCTGGGAAATGAAGACGGCGCGCGGCTCCTCATAGGCCCGATGCAGAGTCTGCAGACAGGCGACATGAACCGCTTCGGCCTTCTTCTCCGTTGTCACCGTCGGATCAGCGACCACGGAAATCAGTGTCTCCTTGAGATAGGCGTGGTACAGATCCCGTTCTCCCTCAAGGATAAACAGAGTATCGGCGCCGCTGTCTATCACCCGTTGACGCGCCGCCTGGTCGAACAGAATCCCTTTTTTGGCGAAAAAAACGTATCGACCGCTGTGCATCCGGCGATAAAGGTCGCAGGGCGTAGCCCGCTCGAACTGCAGGGTCGCCAGGGCTACGGGCTGGAACAGCTCGCTGGCAGCTTCGGTATCCTTCACAACCCCTCCGCAAAGGCGGCTGAGGAAACCCGATCCGATTGGCCGGACAGGTTGCCGGTCGCCTGTTCATTCGAAAGCCATGCGCCAACGAATGCCTGGTTACTATAAATCCAGTTCCGCTCCTTGGTCCAACCGGAGCAGGACTGTCCTGCCCGGGAGGAAAACAGCTTCGAAAAGACTGGGTCAGGAATTGAGATAAGCTGTGATGCTGCGCCCCAGGGTTTCGAAAATCCGCCGAAACTCCTTTTCTTCACGTTCCAGCAGAGTGATGCGGATGCCCCGTTCCACGGTACAGAACGAGGACAGGGGCACCACGCAGATGCCGGTGGATGCCAGGAGAAAATAGACAAAACGCTTATCCAGGGCCACGCCGGGCTCCGCGACCAGTTTTTCAACAAGCTCCCGAACCTCCGGCAACTCCACCGGCAGGGTCTGGTGATCGCAGAGAACCCCGTTTTTAAAGACCACGCTCATGTAAAAGGCACCATTGGTACGGTTGACCTTGATGCCAGGAACCTCTTGCAGCAACTCGACGGCAATATTGGAAAATTTTTCATAGCGGGAAATGCGTTCCCGCAGGTAGACCGGGTACTGGGGATGGCTCAGAAGTTTTGGAATGGCCTTCTGCGGCAGCGTGGTGGCACAGACCTCGACCATTTTTGCGTCGAGAATGCTTTTGACGTATTGTTTGAACACCGCGTCCTTGTCAGCATTGTAGACTTCCACCCAGCCGCAGCGCGCTCCGGGCCAGGGCACGTCCTTGCTGATACCTTTGAGGGCCAGGCCAGGCACCTCACCGATCACATCGGAGAGGGGCTTGGTGGAGGTCCCGTTGTAGACGATGTTGTGGTAGACCTCATCGCAGATTATGAACAGATCGTATTCCCGGGCGATGGCTACCATTTCCTGAAGAATCCGCTCGGGGTAGACGGCCCCGGTAGGATTGTCGGGATTGATGATAAGAATGCCGGAAATGCTCGGATTGTATTTTATCGACAAGCGCAGATCGTCGAGATCCGGATACCAGTGATTGTCCGGGTCGAGGCGGTAGGAGATGGGCCGGGCACCGGCGTGGGCGGCCTCGGCGGAGGAATGGGTGGAGTAGGTGGGCGAGGGGCCGATGACTCGGGCTTCGCGGCGCAAAAAGCCGTAGACTTTCTGGATGGCGTCGCCGAGACCGTTGAAAAACATGATGTCATCGGTGGTAATTTGTATCTTGCCGCGCCGGTTGGTCTGTTCGGCCAGAAACTTTCGTGTTTCCAGAACCCCGCGGGTTGGACTGTACCCGTAGGAACAGTCCTGCATGACCAGTTCGGTCACCACCTTTTTCATCCACTGGGGAATTTTTTCTCCCTTGGCGATGGGATCGCCGATATTCTCCATATTGGTCTTGATACCCATTTCTTTGAGCTTGTCGGCAATCTCCACGATGGCCCGAATCTCGTACACCAGCTCTCCGGCTCCGATATGAACAATGTTGTTGCGCATGCTCCGCCAACTCCTCCCCTGTGGATCCCGATCCGCACCGGGTCGCGGTTTCATAACAAAAAAGACCACGGGCCCGGGGCCCATGGTCTTACTGACTGTCTATCGGCTTCGGCGTCAGGCAGTAAGACGTTGGCCGGGACGACTCCCGACCGCCGCGCTGTGCTTCCGCGCCGCCGCTCTTTCACCGCAACCGTATTTGTTTAAAGGCACTTTTTCCTCCTCGGCACAAACTTCTGTCTGGTTATCACAGGGTTCGGTTCATGTCAATCCTGTTCTGCGCAAAAGGTTTATTCCGATGGCCGGTTTGTGTTATAAAACAACTATTTCCTTTAAGGAGCGTGAAAAGTCCCATGTCTATCGCCAAATTATTTCGTTTTCTGCTGCTGACCGGCGGCGGTCTCTTTCTAAGCCTTGTCCTGACACTCCTTGGCGCTTATCTTTATGTTTCCGCCGGCCTTCCCAAGGTGGCGACCCTGGAGGATTACCGTCCACCGATCATCACCCGTATTCTCGCCGACGACGGTTCCCTGATTGCCGAAATGTCCCTGGAGAGACGCATTCCGGTGCCGGTCTCGGCTATGCCCGAACAACTGGTACAAGCCTTTATCGCCGCTGAAGACGCCAAATTTTTTCAGCATCAGGGTCTCGATCTGACCTCCATCCTGCGGGCCGCCCTTCGCAACCTGCGGGCCGGAGGTATCGTGCAGGGAGGATCGACCATCACCCAGCAGGTGGCCAAAAGCCTGTTGCTCACTCCCGAGCGTAAATTCTCCCGCAAGTTCAAGGAAGCGATACTGGCCTGGCGCATGGAGCGACACCTGAGCAAGGAGGAGATTCTTTATCTCTATCTCAACCAGATTTTTCTCGGCCACGGGGCCTACGGCGTACAGGCGGCTGCAGAAAATTATTTTGCCAAAAATGTTGATGAGCTGACTCTGGCCGAATCCGCCCTGCTCGCCGGACTTCCCCAGGCCCCCAGCCGTTATTCGCCGTATCGCCATCTACAGCGCGCCAAGGGACGTCAGCGCTATGTGCTGGAACGGATGACAGACGAGGGCTACATTGATGAGGCGACAGCCGCCCGCGCCTTTGCTGAAGAAATAACCATTCATTCCCGCAGCCGTCCCCAGGTTCCCGGCTCCGCCTATTTTGTAGAGCAGGTGCGCCGCTACCTGGATCAGACCTATGGGAGCGAAAAAACCCTGACCCAGGGGCTCGAAGTTCATACCACCATGAATCCGGCCCTGCAGCAGGCGGCTCAGCGGGCGGTTCGCAACAATCTGCGCACCCACGACCGGCGTCAGGGATATCGCGGACCGCTGCGGACCCTGGATCCGGAACAGCAGCAGGTCTTCCTTAAAGAGCAGGAGACCGCCTGGCCCGAACCTCCTGTGGTGGGCGAGCGACTTGAGGCGGTGCTTGTCGAAGGCAACCGACAGAGCCTGGTGGTGCAAATCGGAGCGCATTCGGGGATCATTGCCCTTGGTGACACGAGCTGGGCCGGCAACCTTCGAGTGGTGCCCCGCGACCAGCCCCTGCGCGTGGATCAACGTAACCGGCAAATCCAATTGCCGGTGGGCTCGGTGCTGCTGGGGGAGGTCGCCCGACCGCTTCGAGACGGTCAACTGGGACTGGCCCTGGCCCAGGAGCCGGAAACCCAGGGAGCACTCATCGCTCTTGACCCCCGTAGCGGTGAAGTCAAGGCCCTGGTGGGAGGCTACGACTTCAATCAGAGTCAGTTCAACCGGGCCATTCAGGCCAGGCGCCTTCCCGGTTCCGCCTTTAAACCCATCATCTATGCTGCGGCTCTGGACAAGGGATACACTCCGGCGACCATCATCCTCGACACACCCCTCATTTTTCGGGAAACGGGTGAGCAGGGCGAGGAGCGGGAATGGCGGCCGCGCAACTATCGCGGCACCTTTACCGGCTCCACCACCCTGCGGGAAGCGCTGGCTCTTTCCCATAATGTCGTCACCATCAAGATCCTGCAGGACATCGGAGTGCGCTATGCCATCAATTACGCGCGCAAGCTGGGTATCGAATCGCCTCTGGCCGGAGACCTCACCCTCGCTCTCGGTTCATCGGCCGTTTCGCCCCTGGAGCTGGCTACGGCATTCAGCACCCTGGCCAATGGCGGTGTCCGGATGACCCCCAATTACATCAGCCGAATCGTCGACCGGGACGGGCGGATCCTTGAATCCGTGGACCCCGCCGACTTTCCTGATGGGCCGTCAGCAGATCAGAAAATTCGTAGCAACGCCTCCGAACGGGTTATTTCATCGGAAACCGCTTTTTTGATCACCAATCTGCTGGAAAGCGTCGTGCAACACGGCACCGGCACCCGGGCAAGGGCCCTGAGGCGTCCGGTAGCTGCCAAAACCGGCACGACCAACGATCTCAGGGATGCATGGTTTGCCGGTTACGTGCCACAACTGGCCGCCGTGTCGTGGATTGGTTACGACCTGGAACGGTCGCTGGGCAGGAATGAAACCGGCGCCCGAGCCGCGGCACCGTCTTGGGTGGAATTCATGCAGGCAGCCCTCGAAGGGGTTCCGGCTGAACACTTCCCGGTTCCGGACACCATCGAATTTCGGCCCATTGACCCGAATACCGGCCTGCTATCCCCGGAGGACTCCTCAGAGACGGTTTACGAGGCCTTCGCTCCCGGAACCGCCCCGACTCACTACGCTCTGGAACGTCAGCAACCCAGCGCTCAGGATTTTTTCAAAATGGATATGGATGATTTCTGAGGATTTCGTCTTCTGGCACTGGTCCGCAGTATTTATCCCGTCAATAAAAAGATCCGCCGTCCCGAAGGTCGGCGGATCTTTTTTATTCCGTAGTTGCGCAGAAAAAATGTCAACGGGCCCGATGGACCCCGATCCGTGGACATTCCTGCTGCAGCGCACAGAAAGAACATAAGGGCACGGGAGCCTTGCAGAGTTCCCGTCCGTGCCAGATCAGCAGATGGGAACTCTGTACCCAGTGTTCCCGGGGCAGCAGCCGACAGAGATCCTGTTCGATCTTTTCCGGGGTTACGTTGACGGTCCAGCCAAATCGGCGGGCAAGCCGCTTTACGTGAGTATCCACCACCATGCCGGGAACGCCAAAAGCGTTACCGAGAACTACATTGGCGGTTTTGCGGCCAACTCCGGGTAAGACCACCAGATTCTCGAGGGTCTTCGGCACTTCGCCAGCGTGCCGGGCCAACAGGGTTCGGGCACAACCGATAAGGTTGGCGGCCTTGTTGCGATAAAATCCCGTGGAGCGAATATCTGCTTCCAAAACAGGCAGGTCGGCTTGTGCCAGAGTCTGAGGGTCGGGATATTTTTCAAACAGCGATTCGGTGACCTTGTTGACCCGCACGTCGGTGCACTGGGCGGAGAGAATCGTCGCCACCAGCAGTTGAAAGGGGGTCCGGTAATGGAGGGCGCAATGGGCGTCGGGATAGAGCCGGTACAGCTGCTGCAGCAGGGCCAGGGCTTTTTTTCGTGTCACGGGAAGTTTCATGGAACCCGATAGGGGCAAAGATATGTGACTTATCCACACTGTCAACAGCTTTATACACAGACCTTGAAGCGTCGCGCCTCTCAGCCGGGAACCGTTTCCATGGGCCGCCTTTTGATCCCCTTAACTCGAAGAGCCTGCCGGGTATCGGCAAGTTGTATACTGAAACAGACGGGCAGATGGGTGGAGGCTTCACGGGCCAGGGAGCCGTGTTGTACGGCACAGTCGAGAATTCGCAGGCCGCCCCGAGAGTATCCCCGGTCCCGACTCAACAAGGGAAAGCGGGCCGGATAGGTAGCGCTCCAGAAAGGTCTTGGGGTCCGCTGCAATACACCCGACCAGTTAAAAAGGAGGGTTGCCGCCAGTGAATCGGCAAAATCGCCAACCAGCAGCTGCGGACAGCTGGCACTGTGGCGTCCAAGCAGTTCCTCTTCAAAGAGGGCTGCTGCCTGCGTCCGGTAGCGAAAAAAACCGCCGGATAGCCTTACATTGTAAAGGTGCAGCCGTTGACCGGCAAAATCCACATCCGCCTTCTGGCAACAACCGCCCCACCCCAGCTGGAACTGCTGCACGCCCCGCAGGGGCACCCGGGTGAGCAGGGCATTGTCTCCTGTCCGCACCCCGCCAAAGGGCTCCATGTGGAGCCGGGACGCCAGATGTGCCAGCTGTCCGGCGTAGCGGGGGCTGTTCACATCCTGCAGGGCTACAATATCGACCGCAGCCCGACGAATCACCTCGACGACCCGATCCGGGTCAGTGCGCCCGTCTGTCCCGCAACACTGGTGGATATGGTATGTCATGATCCTGATCACGCGCACCGTCCACCCCTGTTCAAGCCGTGGTTCAGGAGTAAAATTCCGGTTTCAGCCGTCGCCGCATCAGATCCCTTACGGCCTGACGAGGGTTCTTGTCTTCGTAGAGAATGAGATACATCTGCTCGATAATGGGAACCTCCACCTCCAGCTTCCGGGCCAGCAGATAGGCGGACTGAGTGGTCTGAACCCCCTCGGCGATCATCTTCATGCCCTGAAGAATCTCGTTCAGTTTGCGTCCTCGGCCAAGCTCCAGACCCACGGTGCGATTGCGGGACAGGTCGCCGGTGCAGGTCAGAACCAAGTCTCCCATTCCCGACAGGCCGGAAAACGTTGTGCGCGCCGCCCCTTTGGCCAGGCCGATGCGAATCATCTCCTCCAATCCCCGGGTGATGACCGCCGCCCGCGTATTGTAGCCGTAACCGAGACCGTCACAGACGCCGGCGGCCAAAGCAATCACATTTTTGAGCGCGCCGCCCAACTCGACACCAATCACGTCATCCTGACGATACAGGCGGAAAAATTCACAACTGAACAATTCCTGAACCGTTCGCGCCACATCGGCGGAGGATGAGGCGACACTCAGGGCTGTAGGAATCTCGGCGGCCACCTCGCGGGCAAAGGTCGGTCCGGACAGATAGGCCACCCGCTGGACTTTGTCCGCGGGAAGCACTTCCTCGATGACTTCAGACATGATCATCAGGGTGCCCGTTTCCACCCCTTTGGCGGCCGAAACCAGCAGAGTGCCGGCGGCGATGTGCGGCTCGACCTGCTCCAGCACCTTGCGCAGCCGCTGGGACGGTGCCACCATCACCACCACCTCCCGGTCCCGGGCTGCCTCGGCCAGATCGTTGGTAAAGGAAAGATTGGCGGAAAGAGTGAATCCGGGAAGATACAGGTCATTGATAGAGTTCTCGCGCATTCTCTGCACCAGATCCTTCTCAAAGGCCCACAAGGTAACGGCATGTCCCTTTTTAGCCAGCAGGTCCGCCAGCGTTGTACCCCAGCTTCCAGCTCCGATAACACCGATTTTCATCCTCTGCCCCCTCAGATCGCCTTGCGTTTTTTTTCCATTCGCTGCCGAATCTGGTCCATTCTCAATTCCAGAACCTCCGGCCGGTGATAATCCTTCCGTAACCGCTCCAGCAGATCGAGAGCGGCCCGCAGTTCGCCTGTTTCCTCCCGAACCATCGCGAGACCATACAGTGCTTCCTGGTGAAAGGGACTGTCAGGGAAATGCTCGGCCAGCCTCTTAAAGGTGGTTGCAGCCTGTTTGAGAGATCCCTCCAGTGCATGAATGGAAGCCACGCGAAACAGCACTTCGTCAAGACGCTCACTGTCCGGATAACGTTTAAGATAGTGCTCAAACTCGATGCGCGCCTGTTCGAAATGATTGCGGCGGAAATAGATGTCGGCAATCTCATACTGGAAGTTTTCCCCCTCGGAGTCGCCATTGTCCAGCAATTTCTGATAAGCCGTCAACGCCCGATCATAATCTTCCAGCCGGTATTTATAAATTTCCGCAGCCCGCTGCTGGGCCCTTGAATCCTCGGGAGAGCCGGGATAATCCCGTTGTACCAGCAAATAGGTCAACAGGGCTTCCCGCTCCCTGCCAAGATGCAGATAAAGAATTTCGCCGGCCTGTAACAACGCTCGGGGAGCCAGGCTGTTGTGAGGATGCTGGTCATGAAGGCGGCGGAAATTTCGCACCGCACGCTCGTATTGACCCTTAAAGAACAGTTCTTCCCCCCGGTCAAATTGTCGCTGCGGAACGCCATTCGCCTGTAAAAAAAACGCTATCCATGCCAACAGGCCCAATATTGCCGGGGCAATCGCCAACCACTTTAAAGAGAAAGGATGGTCACTCCTCTTCCGGCGTTTCCTCTCCTCCTGCAAAATCCTCTTCCGCAGCTTCCATATCTCCATTGGCCTCATCCTTTTCGGCCAGTTTGGCCACCGCAACAATGCGCTCCTCGCTTTCGAGGACCATGAGTCGAACGCCCTGAGTGTTGCGGCCGATGATGGAAAGATCGCCGACCCCGGTGCGCAACACCTTGCCCCTGTCGGTAATAAACATCAGATCAATGTCTTCATTGATCAGCTTGATATCCACCACACGACCGTTGCGTTCGGAGGTTTTAATGGTAATGATGCCCTTTCCTCCCCGGCCCTGAAGTCGGTATTCACCCAGGTCGGTGCGCTTGCCGTAGCCGTTCTCCGTCACCGTGACCAGGGTCGCGGCGGAAGCTTCGCTGACCACCTCCATACCGATCAGCTGGTCATCGCCCTCAAACTGCATGCCGCGAACCCCGCGTGAGGTTCGTCCCATGGGGCGCACGTCGCCCTCGGAAAAGCGGATTGCCTTGCCGTTGCGGCTGGCCAGCAGAATATCCATGCTGCCATCGGTCAGGCGACTGGAAACCAGACGGTCTCCTTCGTCCACGGTAAGGGCGATGATGCCGCCGACACGCGGGTGGGCGTAGGCCATCAGATCGGTCTTTTTGACAATACCGTTGCGGGTGGCGGTGATAATGTACTTGCCCTCGGTGAATTCCCTGACCGGCAGAATGGTGGTGACATTCTCTCCGTCGGAAAGCTGTAACAGGTTGACGATGGCTTTGCCGCGGGCGGCACGACCACCCTGGGGAATCTCGTGAACCTTGAGCCAGTATACCTTGCCGAGGTCGGTGAAAATCAGCACGTAGGAATGGGTCGAGGCAACGAACAACTGTTCGACGAAATCCTCTTCCTTGGGGCGCATTCCCGTCCGTCCCTTGCCGCCCCGCCGCTGCGCCCGGTACAGGGAAACCGGGTTGCGCTTGATATAGCCGCTGTGGGAAACGGTGACCACCATCTCCTCATCAACAATCAGGTCCTCCAGGGACAGTTCGCTGGTTTTGGCAATGATTTCGGTGCGCCGGGCATTGCCGAACTGGTCACGAATATCGCTCAGTTCCTGCTTGATAATGGCCAGGATTTCCACTTCGCTGGCCAGGATTTCCTTGAGCCGCTGGATCTGCGCCATCACCTCCTGGTATTCCGCCATAATCTTTTCACGTTCAAGACCGGTCAGCCGGTGCAGACGCATGTCAAGGATGGCCTGCGCCTGCAGGGTAGAAAAACCAAACCGGTCGATCAGGCGCTGTTTGGCTTCCGCCGGACTGCCGGATGCCTTGATAATAGCAATGACCTCGTCGAGATTCTCCAGGGCCAGCTTCAAACCTTCCAGAATATGCGCCCGGGCTTCGGCTTTTTTCAGCTCGAAAATACAGCGGCGGGTGACGATCTCCTTGCGATGATCGACAAAGCGGTCAAGAATTTCCCGCAGGGACAAAACCCGGGGTTGTCCTGCAACAATAGCCAGCAGAATTATCCCGAAGGACGACTGCATGGGGGTCATCTTATACAACTGGTTGAGAGTTACCTGGGGAATGACTTCTTTTTTCAGATCGATCACCACGCGAATTCCGTCGCGGTCCGACTCGTCACGCAGGTCGCTGATACCTTCGAGTTTTTTCTCCTTGATCAGGTCGGCTATTTTTTCGATGAGACGTGCCTTGTTAACCTGGAAGGGAATCTCCGTGATCACGATGCGTTCCCGGCCGGTGCGGCGGTCTTTCTCTACCAGAGCTCGCGCCCGGGTCTGAATGATTCCGCGCCCGGTACGGTAGGCCTGGTGAATGCCTTCCCGTCCCAGAATAAAGCCTGCCGTAGGAAAGTCGGGACCAGGAATGTGAGTCAGCAACTCCTCGAAACTCAGGGTCGGATTGTCGATCACTGCAATCAGGCCGTTGATGACTTCGATCAGGTTGTGAGGGGGGATTTTGGTCGCCATACCCACGGCGATCCCTTCCGATCCATTGACCAGCAGGTTGGGAAAGCGGCACGGCAGAACCAGCGGTTCCTGCAGTGAGCCGTCATAATTTTCACCAAAATCGACGGTTTCCTTGTCGATATCGGCCAGCAGTTCGTGAGCCAGACGGTCCATGCGCACCTCGGTATAACGCATGGCCGCGGCGGAATCACCATCAATAGAACCAAAGTTTCCCTGACCGTCAATCAGTGGATAGCGCATGGAAAATTCCTGGGCCATGCGAACGATGGTATCGTACACCGCGCTGTCGCCGTGGGGGTGATATTTACCGATGACATCACCGACCACGCGAGCCGATTTCTTGTAGGGCTTGTTGTAATCGTTGTTAAGTTCGCTCATGGCAAACAACACCCGCCGATGAACCGGCTTGAGCCCGTCCCTAATATCGGGCAGTGCCCGGCCGATGATGACGCTCATGGCATAGTCCATATAGGACTTGCGCATCTCATCTTCGATATTGACACTTACCTTGTTCTGTTCCGAAAGCATCCAGATCCTCCGGGGGTTCAGCGGCGAACCCCGTAAAAAGTAGATGGCCCGACAGGTATTTAAACGTCCAGATTGGCGACGTTGAGGGCGTTGTTTTCGATAAATTCACGCCGAGGTTCGACCTGGTCGCCCATCAGCACGGTAAAAATTTCATTGGCTTCCACTGCGTCCTCTATCTTGACCTGCAGCAGAATCCGCTTGTCCGGATCCATGGTCGTCTCCCACAGTTGATCCGGATTCATTTCACCCAAGCCTTTGTAACGCTGAACATAGATACCCTTCCTGGCACGGCCCAGGAAAAATTCGAGAAGTTCCTGAGGTGTCTGCACCGTTGCCTCTTCTTCCCCTTCCCGGGAAATAAAAGCCTTTTCGCCGTTGCAGACAGTCGCTACTTGGCGACGGGCCTGAAGCAGCAGCTGATACTCGTGGCTGGAGAGGATTTCGAGAACAGGCCTGTCGATGCGTGCCCGGGTATTGCCTAAAGTGAACAGGATCCTCTGGGGCTCGTCCAGCAGGTCAAAGCGGGCTCGGGGCTCCAGCTGACGCAGGCTTTCCGCCAGTGGCTGCAGATCCAGCAGGTCGGAAAAGCCGTTGGAAACCCGCCCTTCCACAAAAATCCGCAACAAGTCACGGTTTACCCCCTTGTTGACGATCTTTTCGAAAAGCCGGTTGTACTCGATGACGTGACGCAGGGACGGGATAATCTGCTTGCCCCTCAACACCTTGTCGGTCTTTTCCATCTGCACCGTCATGCCGTCTACCCCTTGATTCAGCAGGTGCTCAAGAAGCGCCTCGTCGTCCTTGAGGTAGAACTCCTGTTTGCCTTTTTTTACCTTGTAGAGAGGGGGCTGGGCGATATACAGAAAACCACGATCGATGATTTCCGGCATCTGGCGAAAGAAAAAAGTTAACAGCAGGGTACGAATATGGGACCCGTCCACATCGGCGTCAGTCATAATGATGATGCGGTGGTAGCGAGCCTTGTCGATATTGAACTCTTCCTTGCCGATACTGGTCCCCATGGCGGTGATCAGGGTACGGATCTCGTTAGAAGTGAGCATTTTGTCGAAACGCGCTTTCTCCACGTTGAGAATTTTTCCCTTCAGGGGAAGAATTGCCTGAAAACGCCGGTCGCGTCCCTGTTTGGCACTGCCCCCAGCGCTGTCACCCTCGACCAGATAAATTTCGCTCAAGGCCGGATCTTTTTCCTGGCAGTCAGCCAGCTTACCCGGAAGGGAAAGGCCGTCCAGAGCGCCCTTGCGGCGGGTCAGATCCCGAGCCTTACGGGCCGCTTCCCGGGCCCGGGCTGCTTCGATGCCCTTTTCCATAATTTTGCGGGCCACCTGGGGATGCTCCTCCAGGTAGACGGCCAGCTTTTCGTTCACCAGAGATTCCACAAAACCCTTGATTTCCGAGTTGCCGAGTTTGGTTTTGGTCTGCCCCTCAAACTGAGGTTCCGGCACCTTGACGGAAATCACCGCCGCCATTCCCTCCCGCAGATCGTCACCGGAAACCGAGGCTTTGACGTTTTTAAGCAGGTTGTTGGCGGTGGCGTAGCTGTTCATGGTGCGAGTGAGGGCCGCCTTGAAACCGATCAGATGGGTTCCGCCCTCATGGGTATTGATATTGTTGGCAAAAGAAAAAATCTTTTCGTCGTAACCATCGTTGTACTGGATGGATATTTCAATATCCACCCCTTCCCGTTCCCCCTTGATGTAAATGGGGTGGGGATGGAGAGGCATCTTGGCCCGATTGAGATACTCGACAAAGGAAACGATGCCACCTTCGTAGAGAAACGTATGTTCCTTATCTGAGCGTTCATCGGCGATGCGAATCGTCACCCCGCCGTTCAGAAAAGCCAACTCCCGCAGACGGCGGGACAGAATTTCAAAAGAAAATTCGGTAGTCTCGAAAATCTCACTGTCCGGCCAGAAAGTAATCTTGGTTCCCCTCTTGGCGGTTTCTCCTTCTTCGAGCAAATCGGCCGTAGGAACTCCCCGGTTATAGGTTTGGCTATATTTGCGGCCATTTCGTCGAATTTCCAATTCCAGTTTCTCAGAGAGAGCATTAACCACCGAAACCCCTACTCCGTGCAGCCCGCCGGACACTTTGTAGGAGTCGCTGTCGAACTTGCCGCCGGCATGAAGTACGGTCATGACAACCTCGGCGGCGGATTTTTTCTGGCTCGAGTGCATTTCTACAGGAATTCCGCGGCCGTTATCCTCGATGGTAACCGAACCGTCGAGATGGATTGTCACCATAATCTCGTTGCAGTGTCCAGCGAGGCTTTCGTCGATAGAGTTGTCCACCACCTCGTATACCAGGTGGTGCAGCCCCAATGGGCCCGTCGAGCCAACATACATCGCCGGACGTTTGCGAACCGCGGATAGTCCCTCCAAAACCTTGATGCTATCGGCTCCATATTCTCTGTTAAGCTTCTCTGTCATGGTTTCCTCGTGCTTTTATTGACAGGAGACGTCCGCAATCATGCCCTCACAGATGTGAAAACAGCGGGCGTCGTCCATACCCTTGTCGCTCAAAATGTGCCGATCGGTGGCAGTAATAAAAACCTGCCCCTGTCGGGCACGTAAAAAATCGAAAAAAAATTCCTGTCGCTGCTGGTCCAGTTCTCCCGCCATATCATCCAAAAGCAAAATTGGGGAAAACCCGAATCTTTGCTCCAGGTCCAAAATCTGTGCCGTTTTAAAAGCCAGCAACACAGATCTTTGCTGCCCCTGTGATCCATACAGTCGTAACAAATGTCCATTGACGGAAAAAATCAGGTCATCGCGGTGGGGGCCAACCAGAGTACGCCCGAGACGCTGTTCTTGTAAAGCCGCTTGAGACAGTTCCTGGCGAAAAACTTTACGCAGACTGTCCATACTGTCAGCGGGCACGGAATAGAACAGGTCCGCCTGCTCGCGGTCCGCAGTGATCTGGCGGTAAATATAACGTACTCTCGGCGCCAGGACGCGAAGATATTCCAGCCGATCCCTTCGGAGATGGCAGCCCGTTTCTATAAGTTCCTCGGTCCACGGGAGCAAAAGTGCGGCACAGGCTTTGTCTTTAAGGAGGCGGTTACGTTGCTGAAGGCAGCGCTGATAAAGTCGCGCGCGATCCAGAAAGGAAGGATCGGTGAAAAAAATAGCCCGATCCAGCAAGGCCCGACGACCGACTGGATATCCTCGGGTGATGCCGGCCTCTTCCGGAGAGAACAGGATCGTCACTAAGGCCCCAAAAAAATCGGATACCCGAGAGATTGTTTTGTTGTTTACCCTGGCTGATTTCTGTTGTCCCTGAAGAGTGAGTTCAATCGTTGTCTGAATTTCTTCAAGTCCTACTTCACAAAATAACCTGGAAATAGAAGCATCCCACCGGATCAATTCGTGTACCGGTGACCCTCTGAAACTTTTTAAATGGCTGAGAAGATAAATTCCTTCAAGAATATTAGTTTTACCTTGAGCATTCTCTCCCCACAAAACATTAAAGTGTTCGGAAGGTTGAAACTCCAGTTTTTTTAAATTTCTAAAATTATTCAGGAAAATTTTTTTTATGTACATAAAAAATTTTCATTTATAAATAAATCCAGTAAATTTTCATAAAACTACAGCCTCATTGGCATTACAACAGCGAGATAATTATCACTTAAACATGATTTTATTAAAACCGGAGAAAGCTTATCTCGAAAAGAAAGACAGATTTCTTTTTCTTCCTGAGAACTCACTATATCTATTATATAACGTGAATTAAAACCAACAGTTAAGCTTTCACCTTTATAGTCTATATCTATATCTTCTCTGGAATCTCCTATTTCTGGATTAGACGAAGACATTTTCATAACATCGTTACTTAATTCTATTTTAATACCCTTTGATTTATCACTGGATAAAATAGACATTCTTTTCAAGGCATGAAGAAATTCAAATCTGTCAACTTTTAAATCTATATTATTTTCAACAGGAATTACTCTTTTATAATCGGGAAACTCACCATCGATTAATCTCATAACAATAACTGTGTTTTCCTTTTGAACAACTGCATTGTTGTCAAAAAAACCTATAAGCAAGTTATCTTCTCCATCTTCTGCTATCTTTTTTAATTCATAAATTCCTTTACGTGGGAAAATAACCCCTTTATTTAACTGTTCTATGTTAGTTACGTCAATAGTTTCTTGAATAAGAGAAAGCCTATGTCCATCTGTTGCAACCAGACGTAGATATTTTTTTCCTTTTTCTTCGAATGAAGTAAAGTAAATTCCACTTAAATTATATTTACTTTCATCAGTTGAAATTGAAAAAATGGTTTTGTCAATCATTTTTTTAATAGTGTTACTTTCTAAACTTATGAACTGTTCTTTATGGAAGTGAGGAAAATAAGGAAACTCATCCGCAGACAAACCTACAATATTAAATAAGGCCTTACCGCAACGTATTTCTATCCAGCAATTTTCTCTGGCATGAAAATCTATAGTAAGGTCAGGAAGTTCTTTGACAATCTCAAATAGTTTTTTGGCTGAAACAGAGATTTTTCCGGGAGTGCCAATGACTGCTGGATAGCTGGCTTTCATTCCAACTTCAAGGTCGGTTGCGGTCAGCTGCAACTCTCCTTGTACAGCCTCGAGGAGAACATTAGCCAGAATCGGTATGGTATTTTTTTTTTCGACGATTCCTTGCACACGGGCCAGACCTCTGAGGAAAATTTCTTTTTCAATAGTGAAGCGCATACGGCCTCCTGTTCACAGGCTACTGTTTTTATGATTTATTTTTTAAAAAATAATCGATAATAGTAGAGCTTGTGGATTTGTTGAAATATTAAAAAAATTACTTAAATCAAGGTAGTTAGCTTGTTGAAAAAGTGAATTTTCAGCTGTGTTCAAAAAGGCTGCTTTTGTGGAAAAATTTTTTCTTTGAAATTTTTGATGGATTATAGGCCTTTTAAATCACAATTTATGCCTGATCAGTTGGATAACTCTTTTTTGAGATCGTTAATTGTTGCTTTCAGCTGAAAATCTTCTTCTATAGCCTTTTCAATTTTTTTAATAGCGTGAATGATGGTTGAATGGTCCTTTCCGCCAAATCTTTCGCCGATTTCAGGATACGAAAAACTGGTTAATTGCCGTGACAGATACATAGCAATCTGACGGGGTAGTACTAGCGCCTTCATTCTTTTGGATGATTTTATTTCTGCTACCTTGATCCCGTAGTGATGAGCTACGCGCTTCTGAATTTCTTCTATACTCAGTTCTTTTTTCTTTTCGATAAGAATATCTTTAAGAACTTCCTGCGCCATTTCCAGGGTGACCGGAGTAGCTGTCAGGCTTGCATACGCACCAATCCGAACCAGATAACCTTCGAGTTCCCTTACGTTACTGCTGATGGAGTTGGCCAGGAAATAGGCGACATCTTCCGGGAGAGCAATTCCGTTTGCCTCGGCCTTCATTTTTAATATGGCGTGTTTGGTTTCCGTATCCGGGGCTTGAATATCAGCGATGAGTCCCCATTCAAAGCGGGATCTCAAGCGCTCTTCCAGTCCCGGAATTTCTTTGGGAAATTTATCCGAGGTGACCACAATCTGCTTGTGCGAGTCATACAGGGCGTTAAAGGTATGAAAAAACTCTTCCTGGGTTCGTTCCTTGCCGGCAATAAACTGTACGTCATCGATCAAAAGTACATCCATTGAGCGAAATTTATTACGGAACTCGTCCATTTTGGCATAGCGTAATGAATTAATCAGTTCGTTCATGAATTTTTCCGAAGTGTAGTAGCAAATCCTCATTTTCGGATTATTCTTCATGATTTCATTGCCTATTGCCGTCACCAAGTGAGTTTTCCCGAGTCCAACGCCTCCGTAAATAAATAGCGGATTGTAAGTTGTCGCCGGATTATTGGCCACTGCCATTGCCGCCGCACAGGCGAACTGATTGGAAGATCCGAGTACGAACTCCTCAAAGGTATATTTGGGATTCAGGTTATAACTGTTGGTTGTATTTCGGGTTTTAACGGAGGTGGCGGGGACCGCTTCGGAGTCAGACTGTTTGGGCAGGGAACTATTTTTAATTGAAGTCGATTGTGCAAGTGTGGCAACCTTCAGGTTGATAAAGTAGGTTGTCCCGGCTATTTTGGCAACAATCTCTTGAATCGTCGAGGTATAGTGGTCTTTCAGCCAGTCAAGGACAAAACGATTCGGGACTTCCAGTATCAGTTGATCCTCTTCAATCCCCCCAAATTGGATAGGCTTAATCCAGGTCGCAAAATGTTGCGGGGTGAGGGTCTGTTCTAACTGGTCAAGGGTTTTTTCCCAGAGTCCGTTCATAGGCTGAATTCAGAAATCACAATGAGAGATTTAAGGATGGGTTAAATAATATATCCACAACTTTGTCAACAGCTGTGGACAACTATTTTATGCGGTTCCAGCGTTTTTTTCTCGCTCAGTTTGTGGAGAAGTGGTGTTTCAAGCTAGCAAAGCGCTTCGGCTTTTGCAAGGTTTTTGTGGATGGCCAGGAGACTTTGAAATCCTTCGGGAAATGCCCTGCAAATCTGCCGATGATTCATAAAAAATTATTTTATTTAAGTAACTTAGGTTCTGTAATAGGATTATGTTGGATTTTATGAAATGGTGTTGTTTCCAGTTACTCTGATGACGTAAGGTTCCGGAGTTACTTGGCACCTGCGGTGTCTGAGCAGGGAACATTTTTACCTTACGGAA
>PWVL01000115.1 GCA_003561875.1 Desulfuromonadales bacterium
AAATCGGGCACCGGGGTGAAGCCAGCTCAAAAACAGGTTGTCTGTTTCGTGCGGGCTGAAGAGAGGTGCCGAAAAGACCTCGCGGTCCGGATTCCCGGCCGAGTTTCAGCGGGAATCTAAAATAAAACTATCTGCTGAACAGCGGCAGCCGGGATCCTACACAGGGCTGCGGCCGAAGACCGGCGCTGCGGGCAGAAGGTGCTTCCGAATGATCGCCAACTATAACAGAAGGCGCCAATGCTGAATAGCACAAACTGATCACAACCCCCTCAGCTGAGCGATCTTTGACGTTTTTTCCGGCCCGTGGTTATGGTATAAGGTGATGCTATGTTGCAACTGAGGGAAATTGACAAGAGTTTTGCCGACCACCGGCTGTTTGCCGGAATTTACTGGCACATTCGCCCCGGAGATCGCATCGGACTGTGCGGTGATAACGGTGCCGGCAAGACCACCCTGTTGCGTCTGCTCGCCGGGCTGGTACAGCCTGATCACGGCACGGTGCAGGTGGCCCGGGGCACGACCTTCGGCTATCTGCCGCAGCAGGGCCTGGAGCACCGGGGACGCAGCCTTTTTGCGGAGGTGCGTTCCGCCCTTGACGAACTGACCGCCATGGAGCAGGAGATGCGGTCTCTGGAAAAGGGGCTGGCGACCGGCTGTGACGACGACCGCATGGCGCGCTACGCCTTCCTGGAAGAGGCTTTTCGTCAGCGTGGCGGGTACACTCTGGAGACGGAGATTGCCAAGGTTCTCGACGGTCTCGGCTTTTCCGAAAGCGACCGGGAGCGCCCCTGCGATCATTTCTCCGGCGGCTGGCAGATGCGCATCGCTCTGGCCAAGCTGCTGCTGCAGCGGCCCAACCTGTTGTTGCTGGACGAACCGACCAATCACCTGGATCTGCCCGCCCGGGACTGGCTGGAACAGTATCTGGCCGCTTACCCTCATGCCGTCGTCCTGGTTTCCCACGACCGGTTTTTTCTTGACCGGGTGGTGGAGCGCATCGTCGAGGTCTGGAACGGCTCTTTGACCGAATATCCCGGCAATTACAGCCGGTATCTTGAGGAACGGGAACGGCGGGTGACCGCCCTGCGTGAGGCCCGTCGGCGTCAGGATGAGGAAATCACTCGCATCGAGGCTTTTATCGCCCGCTTTCGCTATCAGGCCAACAAGGCGTCCCTGGTACAGAGTCGCATCAAACAACTGGAACGCATGGAGCGCATTCAGGTGCCGCCCCTGCGCAAACGCATCGCCTTTCGGTTTCCTGCGCCTCCCCGCAGCGGTCGTTCGGTGCTGGAACTTGAGGGCGTCGAACATGGCTACGGTGATCTGCAGGTGCTGAAAAAGGTTGACCTGACCGTGGAACGGGGTGAAAGGATCGCTCTGGTGGGGGCCAACGGGGCCGGCAAGTCGACCCTGATGCGGCTGCTGGCCGGAGAGGAGGCGCCGCGCCGGGGCCTCCGGAAGGTGGGGCATCAGGTGTTGCAGGCCTATTTTGCCCAGGATCAGGCCCGGATTCTTGATGGTTCCAAAACGGTTCTGGAGCAGTTGACCACTGCCGCGCCCTTTGACATGGTGCCCCGGGTTCGGGATATTCTCGGTTCCTTTCTGTTTTCCGGGGATGACGTGCACAAACCGGTTGCGGTGCTTTCCGGCGGCGAGCGCAACCGGCTGGCCCTGGCCATGCTGCTGTTGCGGCCGGCCAACCTGCTGCTGCTGGACGAGCCTACCAACCATCTCGATCTGCAGTCCAAGGACGTTCTGCTGGAGTCCCTGCGCCGGTTTCCCGGCAGTCTGGTGTTTGTCAGTCACGATCGCTACTTCGTCGATGCCCTGGCGACCCGGGTAGTGGAAGTTGCCGCCGGCAACATCACCTCCACTTCGGGCAACTACGAGGATTTTTTGCGGGCCAGAGCCCTTGCCGGTGACGACAGTCACTCGGCCCTGCGGGTGGAACAGGTCGCTTCCCGGCAGCACGGTGCCGCTCCTGACAGTTCGCAAAAAGCCTCGGGGGATGAAGCTCGCTCCTATGCCGAGCGCAAGGAGCAAAAGCGTCAGGAGCGCCGCCGGCAGAAGGATCTGGCCGAGGTTGAAGCGCAGATCGAAGCGTGTGAGGCACAACTTGAGTCCCTGGAGCGGACTCTGGCCGACGGCAGTCTCAGTCATGATCCGGACCGGCTGCGGGAGATCGGCGTGCGTCACGGCGATCTGCAGAATCGCGTCGAGGAGCTTTATCGGCGCTGGGAAACCCTGCACGAGGAGCCCTCGGCTGCCGAAACGGTGGCGTAAGGGATGCTGAAGTATCGCCCTTGGCAGACGGAATCGACAATCACAACCTGAACAGTCGCATTACGGCGGCGGAGAAAAGCTCCCGCGGCGAAGGGAACCGGGACGCTGCAAGAACAGGCAACGGAAAGGAATCAGGGCACAATGCTGCTGCCTCGGGGAAAATTGATCAAGGACGAGTTCAACCCGGTGCGAATGAACTGGCTGGAGGCGATCCAGAAACTTCAGTCCGGTCGTTTTTCCGGTTATCTTAACTGCAGGGACCTGCGGGGTTGGGGGCTGGTACTGTTCGTCTCCGGCCGCATCGCGGCGGTGCGGTTTGTCGATGATCATGAGAGGTTGGCGAACGGCGGGGCTCTTGACCGTATTTTTGACCGCTCCCTGTCCGGCGATACCATGCTTTCCATCTACCGCCTTGCGGAAGCTCTGGCCCTTGAGCTTTACGGGGTGATCAACGGTGAGACCCTGTTTTCGGCCCAGCACCTGCAGTTGCTGGACATTCCCCACCTGCTGTATACCCTTAAACGGGATCGTTTCAACGGAGCCCTGAGGGTGGCTGCCCATGAGGATGTGGCACTGATTTTCTTTCGCGAGGGCAGCCCGGTGGGGTTTTTTCATGACGGTGGAACCGATCTGGAGCAGGAAGCCGAGCTGAGTCGATCTCTGGCCTGGCAGCCCGGCGCGACGGTGGATATTATCGCCGGCCCGAGCGGTTTTGCCAACAATCTGCCCGATCTGTCCGAGTCCCTGGATCTGTCCCAGCTGTGGCAGCGGGCTCTGGCCCGGGCCAGAAACCGATGAGCGGAGGTCCCGATGAAACAACAAGATTTTGGTTCCATCCGGCTGCTGCAGGGGGATATCACGGAACTCACCGTGGATGCCATCGTCAATGCCGCCAATCGTTCTTTACTGGGGGGCGGCGGTGTGGACGGGGCGATTCACCGGGCAGCCGGGCCGGAACTGCTGGAGGAGTGCAGAACCCTCAACGGCTGTGAAACCGGCGAGGCCAAACTGACGGCGGGTTACCGGCTGCCATGCCGTTACGTGATCCACACCGTGGGTCCGGTCTATCGGCAGCGGCCGCAGGATGCCCGATTGCTGGCGGCCTGTTACCGCAACAGCCTGGAACTGGCTGTGGCACACGACCTCAGGACGGTGGCCTTTCCCGCTATCAGCTGCGGTGTTTACGGCTATCCCGCCGAGCAGGCCTGCGTCATCGCCGTGGACACGGTGCGGGATTTTCTGCGCCGCAAAACCAGCCTGGAACAGGTTCTGCTGGTTGTCTTTGACGAAACCCTTTATCGCCTTTATCACGACTACCTCAGCCGCACGGGCTGATGAGCCGAAGGCCTGGCCCAAGGGCCCGCATTGCATCCGGGAGCTTGCGGGGAGGGGGATTTATGGGCAGGACGATCATTGGTGTGATCGGTGCCGGAGAGGTTTCGGCCGCCGGTTATGAGACAGCCCGCCAGGTGGGGCGCCTGCTGGCGGAACGGGGCGTGGTGGTGGTCTGCGGAGGTCTGGCCGGAGTCATGGAGGCGGCCTGCAGGGGCTGCAGGGAGGCCGGCGGCGATGCCATAGGGATTCTTCCCGGAGCGGACGCCGAGGCGGCCAATCCCTACGTTTCCCTGGCCATCGCGACCAATATGGGTCATGCCCGTAACGTCATCATCGCCCACACGGCCCAGGCTCTGATCGCGGTGGAAGGGGCATTCGGGACTCTTTCGGAGATGGCCATCGCCCTCAAGCTGGGACGTCCGGTGGTGGCCCTGAACAGCTGGCCGGGGCTGACCGGGGTGGTGGAGGCCGGTTCCGCCGCAGAAGCGGTGGACCGGGTCCTGCAACTGCTGCCGTCGCCAGGGGAATCCCGCTGATTTTGGGCCGCGGGACTCGCAAGGCCACCCACGGGAAGAATGTCAAACCCGTAAGACGCAAAAAGGAAACGGCATGTTCAAGCAGGAAAGTCTGCGCCGGTCCAAACAATTTTCCGACGATCTGATCGATTGGCTGCGGGGCAAGGGGGCGGTGCTGATTGTGACCCACGACCACCCGGATCCCGATGCGCTGGCCGCTTCCATGGCCCTCAAGCACCTGATTGTGGTCAAGGCCGGAAATCGGGTGACGGCGGCCTACGGCGGCGCCATCGGTCGCGGTGAAAACAAGGCTCTGGTGGAAAAGCTGGAAATCGGCATGGTACCCCTGGATTCAGTGGAGCTTCGACAGTTTCCGGTGATCTGCATGGTCGACACCCAGCCCCGGACGGGGAACAACTCCCTGCCCGAAGACTGCCGGGTGGATCTGGTGATCGACCATCATCCCCTGCGGGAGACGAGCCGCCAGTGCCGCTGGGTGGATGTGCGGGAAGATTACGGGGCTTCGGCGACGATTCTGCTGGAATACCTGCTGGCCCAGGAGGTGACCCTGTGTACCAAGCTGGCGACCATTCTGTTTTACGCGATTAAATCGGAGACCCAGGATCTGGGCCGGGAGTGGTGCCCGGCCGACCGGCTCGCCTACCTGTACCTGCTGCCCCTGAGCAACAACCGGATCCTGTTCGATATCACCCATCCCGAGGTGCCCCGGGAATATTTCGCCTCCTTCAGCCAGGCCATCCGCAACGCGCGAATTTTCGACGATGTGCTGGTGTTCAATCTCTACAACATCGACAACCCGGATATTGTCGCTGAACTGGCTGAGTTTCTGCTCCGGGTCGATCAGGTCAGAATCGTCCTTGGCATGGGTTGCTACAAGGGCAACGAGGTGCTTTCGTTTCGGACCCTGCTGGCCGACGTGGGTGCGGGCGAGGTGATGCAGGCGGTGGTTGACGGACTGGGGACTGCTGGTGGCCACGGGATGATGGCCGGAGGCCAGATTCGTTCCGTGGATGTCGAATGGTCCGCCCAGAGTGATCTGGAAGAGCTGCTCACCGGCCGTCTGCTGGAGATTTTGAAACGACCGGTCGGTCCCGGTCGTCCGCTGGTGATCCGTTGATGCCCTTGGAAGATGCCGATCTTCGGGCGTGTTAAGAGGTTGTTTTATGCGTCGAATAGTTTTCATGCTATTGCTGATGTTGCTGTTTTTGCAGACAGAAATCGCCGCGGGAGCGGTCCATCTGGCTCTGGAGGGGCGGTCTCCGGTGGTCGTCGAAGAGGTGTACCGGCGCGACGGGCTGGCATTTCTGCCCTTGGAGGAGGTCCTGTCAATTCTGGGTCTTTCCGGTTCCTGGGATTCGGTACGGCACATCTATACCATCGACACGCCGGCCGGCCGGGCGCTCATATCCCCCGGAAGCCAGTTTCTGCGACTGAATGGCCGATTTCACCCGCTGACCCATCCCCCCGCGTTTATCGACGGCAAGCTGCGAGTCGATGAAAATTTCGTGGCCCTGCACCTGCCCGCCGCCCTAAGACTTTCGGTGTATTATCGGGATCTCGATGCGGACTCGGATCCGTTGCCCTCGGACAGCTCTCTCGACCGGCTGTTTTCCCTGCTGCTGCGCCAGCAGCAGCCAGCCGGCAGGACCGGCCTGAGGTCGGTGGTTATCGATCCCGCTCATGGCGGCGGCGATCCCGGCAGTATCGGCCCGGGCGGTCTGACCGAAAAAGAGGTGGTGCTGGGGGTAGCACAGAAACTGCAGAGGCTTCTCAGAATGCACCTCGACCTGCCGGTACACCTGAGTCGCACCGGCGACTATTCCCTGACCCCGAAACAGCGCTTCGAGCTTGTCAGCCAGACCGAGGCCGATGCCCTGATTCTGCTCCATGCCCAGTCCTCCTTGAGTCCCAGGTCCCGGGGAACGGTCCTGTTTGTCAGGCCCCGGGAGGGGAACGTCGACGCCACCGATGACAGCATGCTGCTGGCTCGGGAGTTGCGCCAGGCCCTGGTTCGTGCCGGCATCCCGGTGGCGGCGGTCGAGCGGGCACCGCTGCTGCCTTTGGGAAAGGGCGATCTGCCGACGGTTCTTATCGAACTCGGCTACCTGAGCCATCCGGCGGACCGGGAACTGCTCGGCCGCAGCGAGGGTCGGGAACGGCTGGCGGAAGCTCTGTTCCAGGGGCTGCAGAGCTATGCGCAAAAACTTCCCGTCACTCCGCAGCAGCGTTGAACATAACCGTCATTTGTGGCGCGAAAGATCCGTGCCGCCACTCACATGCCGGCAATTATCAGGGAGCTGAATTACGATGAGCGAAATGGTTTTTACCCGGGCCGACGGCCGCGATTCCGACCAGTTGCGCCCGGTTTCTTTTGTCCGCGGTTTTACCCGCTACGCCGAGGGATCGGTCCTGGTTTCCTTTGGCGAAACCCGGGTGTTGTGCAACGCCACGGTGGAAGAAGGGGTCCCCCCTTTTCTGCGGGGCAAGGGCGGCGGCTGGGTCACTGGCGAATACGCCATGCTGCCCCGCGCCACCCAGACCCGCTCGGCACGGGAGTCTCTGCGGGGCAGGGTGGGTGGACGCACTTACGAAATTCAGCGCCTGATCGGCCGTTCACTGCGGGCGGTGACCGATCTGGCCGCCCTGGGCGAACGCACCCTGGTGCTCGACTGCGACGTTCTGCAGGCCGACGGCGGAACCCGTACCGCGGCCATCACCGGTGCCTGCGTCGCTCTTGCCGACGCCCTTAACGGGTTGGTTTCCCGCGGTATTCTTTCTGCCTCGCCATTGCGGGAACGGGTCTCGGCGATCAGCGTCGGAAGGGTCGAGGGCCGGGTTCTGCTGGATCTGGATTATCAGGAAGACGCAGCCGCCGAGGTCGATGCCAATTTCGTGGTGACTGAATCGGGACTGCTGGTTGAGGTGCAGGGTACTGCCGAGGAGCGGCCCTTTACGGTATGTCAGTTTGATGAAATGCGGGACCTGGCGCTGCAGGGCTGCCGCGAATTGAATTTCCTGCAGGGCCAATGTCTTGGAGAGGATGTCAAAGGGTAAACTATGAAATTGATTGTGGCCACGGGCAATGCGGGGAAGTTGGTGGAGATTCGCCGACTGCTGGAGGAGTCCGGCATCGAAGTGACGGGTCTCGCTGATTTGACGGAGGTTCCCGAAATAGTCGAGGACGGAGAGACCTTTGAGGCCAACGCGCGAAAGAAAGCTCTGGTGGTGGCACGGCTTACGGGGTGTCTGACCCTTGCCGACGATTCGGGGCTGGCCGTTGAGGCGCTGAACGGAGCTCCCGGAGTCTATTCGGCCCGCTACGCCGGCGTGGCAGCCGATGACGCGGCCAATAATCGCAAGTTGCTGGAGGCCCTGCGGGGATTGCCACGGGAACAGCGCGGCGCGGCCTTTCACTGCGCCATGGCCCTGTGCCGTCCCGACGGCGAATGCCGGTTTTTTTACGGCACCCTGCAGGGATGGATTCTGGAGCAGCCGCGCGGTGCCGGAGGGTTCGGTTACGATCCGCTGTTTCTGGTTCCCGAATACGGCCGCTCGCTGGCCGAGCTGCCTCTCGCCGTCAAGAATCGGGTCAGCCATCGAGGCCGCGCCCTGGTCCAGGTGGCGGCCTGGCTTCAACAGAATCTCAGAAAACGCCGTGACGGGTGCGGTTGACCCGAAAATTTCTCCGCTTTTAGTTGACAGGTCTTATTTCACCTGTTTAATATCTTAGAAACACTTTTCCACCACAAGGAGGGATATCATGCGTAAATTGCAGGTTGTTCTGGCAGGTTCGTCGTTGCTTATGCTGGTTCTGAGCGGCTGTGCGGCTCAATTGAGCGTCGCGGAGCGTGAGCTTCTCGACCAGGCTGTGGCGTCCGGCCAGATCGCTGCCGACCAGGCCGCCGTGGCTCAGTCTGCCGCCGCCTCCGCCGCCGATTCGGCTGCCAGGGCCCAGGCTGCCGCCGCTGCTGCTGAGCGCAGCGCTTCCATGTCCGCCGCCAGCGCCGATGCCTGTGCTGCCAGCGCCGCCAAGGCCGCCAGGGCTTTTGAAATGATGCAGAAGAAATAACCTAACGGTTCGACCAGATTTCCAGACCAACTGAAAAGGCCCCGCCATGCGGGGCCTTTTCAGTTGGCGGAGATGCGAACCGGCACTCCCCGCCGTTCCGCAATGGCCTTCTCCAGAGCCCTGAGATCAAGTACGCCCTGCCAGGAGAGAGCCCGAATCTGGCGACGCACTTCAACTTCAGGGGCATTGAAGGTGTTGCGCGGGTCGGGATGGATTTCCAGAAACAGATTGCCGTCCTGCACGCCGACTTTGATGGGTTGGTAGATGATCCTCACCGGAGTGCCCCGGGGTGCGCGGGGAAAAAGATCCCGTATATCTTCCGGATAAAGGCGCAGACAGCCGTGGCTGACGCGCCGACCGATGCCGAAGGATCGGTTGGTGCCGTGGATTCCGTAACCGGGAAGGGACAGGCCGAGCCAGTACTCTCCCAGGGGGTTGTCGGGGCCGGGGGGGATCATTGCCGGACCATCGGGACGGGCGGCTCGAACAGAGGCCGGTGCGGTCCAGGAGGGATTTTCAATGCGCTGGGTAATGGTGTAGTCCCCCTCCGGCGTGTCCCGCCCCTCACTGCCGATACCGATGGCGTAGGCGCGAATCCTTTGCCGCCCCTGCTCCGGCCACACAAGGTAAAGTCGCAGTTCGGCCAGGTTGACGGTGATGCCTTCGATCAACGACTGGGGCGGGATAAAGGCGTAGGGAAGCAGGATCTCCCGACCGACGGCTGGTGCCCAGGGGTCGGTCTGCGGATTGGCCCGGGTCAGAGCCAGGTAGCCCAGCCCGGCCCGGCGGGCCAGTTCGATGAGAGTCTCGTCCGGGCCCGGAATGTAGGAACGTTCGCGGCCCACGATGGCAAAGGGTTGCTCCGGGTCGCGCCAGGACTCTTCCTCCAGGCGGGGATACCAGCCCAGGGCGGTTGCGGCATTGAGCACGGGAATCAGTAGCGTAACGGCAATCAGGAGCGATTTCACGGGAACCTCAGCGGGTATGTTCTCTTGACGTAAAATACAAACGGCTGGATGACAGTATAGTTCAGAGGTCCCGGTTGGGACAATCCCTCTGTTTGTCACGGGCTGATGGCGGGATTTCTGTCTTTTGCGTCGGAGTTTTCAGCTGCCACTGTTGACACCCGGGCGCGGGCGTTGTATTACCGTGTTCCCCATGAAATCCGCCAGCCGGTTTGCGCTGCCGCCCCCTGGATGATTTTATCCAATGTTCCCGCCCCTGTGTTGTGCGCGGCGCCCTGCGATCTCGCCGACCAACCCGGCGTCAAAGGCTTTATGTTTTTCAACACCTTGAAGGAGGAAAAAACCGTGGAAAGAACCTTTGCCATCATCAAACCCGATGCCTTCGCTGCCGGTCATGCCGGTCGGATTCTGACTTGTATCTACGAGGCTGGTTTTACCGTTGTCGGCATGAAAAAGATCTGGCTCAGCGAGGTGCAGGCCGGCGGTTTTTATCACGTACACCGGGACAGGCCGTTTTTCGCCGATCTGACCGCTTTTATGAGCAGCGGACCCTGTGTGGCTTTGGTGCTGGAGGCTCCCGGGGCGATTGCTCGCTGGCGTGAAAGGATGGGGGCCACTGACCCGGGAACGGCCGCCGCAGGAACTCTGCGCCGCGAATTTGGCACCTCCATCGGTTGCAACGCCCTGCACGGTTCCGACGCTCCCGACACCGCCGCTTTTGAAATCGGCTATTTCTTTTCCGGAATGGAACTCCTTTGATCCCTTCGGTACATACCCTGCGGATAAAGCCTTGTGCCTGCAAAGCCCTTTGGATACAATCAGAGGGCTTTTGGTGGACAACGATCAGGATGATCGCAGCAGCATGACCCCGCCGCCCCCCGTCGACATCAAGGGTCTGACGCAGGCCGATTTGGTGGCGTTTCTGGCCGGTATCGGCAAGGAACGTTTTCGTGCCGGCCAGATCCTGCGCTGGATCTACCGCCGGAAGGTCTGTTCCTTTGCGGAAATGACCGATCTGGCCAAGGAGCTTCGCTCTGAGTTGGAGGCCCGGGCGTGGATTTCCGAGCTGCATCCCGAGGCGGTTGAAGAGAGTTGCGACGGCACCCGTAAGTACCTGTTCCGGCTTCAGGACGGGCACAGCGTGGAGACGGTGCGGATTCCCATGGAGAGCGGACGGCACACCCTGTGCGTCTCGACCCAGGTTGGCTGTGCCCTGGGCTGTGTTTTCTGTCACACGGGCAGTTTCGGTTTGGTTCGTAACCTGACCGCCGCCGAGATTGTCAACCAGGTGTGCGCCGCGCTGCGGGATGGTCCGTTGCAGAACCTGGTGCTCATGGGAATGGGCGAACCCCTGGACAATCTCGACAACGTGATTCGGGCCCTGGAGATCCTCTACCTCCCCGAGGGCCTCGATTTCAGTCCGCGCAAAGTCACCCTGTCCACGGCCGGCCTGGTGCCGCAGATGGCGGAGTTGGGGAGGCGGATCAAGGTCAATCTGGCGGTGTCCCTGAATGCGACCACCGATGCGGTGCGGGATGTGCTGATGCCCATCAACCGCCGCTATCCGCTCAGGGAGTTGATGGCGGCGTGTCGGGCCTATCCTCTTGCCCAGCGTCAGCGCATCACTTTTGAGTACATTCTGATTCGGGGATTGAACGACAGCTTGCAGGATGCCCGGCGTCTTGTCGGGTTGCTCCATGGTCTGCGGGCCAAGATCAACCTGATTCCGTTTAACGAACATGCCGGCACCAGTTTCCGGGCCCCGGCGGAAGAGACCATGAGGGCTTTTCAGACTTTTCTCCTCGATCGAGGCCTGGTGGCCGTTCGGCGGGCCGGCAAAGGCCGGGACATCGCGGCAGCCTGCGGTCAGTTGAAGGGTAAGCTGGACGGCGTCCGGCAGCGCTGATTCTCCCGTGGCAGGAATAAGAAAGGACGGGCTTCATGACCCAGGCGGCAATCGGCATTATCGGCGGCAGTGGCCTCTACGAGATTGATGAATTGCAGGAGGTACGTGAGATTCGCCTGGAAACACCCTTTGGCAGTCCCTCCGACACCCTGGTCAGCGGAACCCTGGACGGGATCACACTGGTTTTTCTGCCCCGCCACGGGCGGGGGCACCGGCTGCTGCCGAGCGAAATCCCCTACCGGGCCAACATCCACGCCATGAAGCAACTCGGGGTCGAACGGATTATTTCGGTTTCGGCAGTGGGCAGCATGCGGGAGGACATCGTGCCCGGGCACATCGTGGTGCCCGACCAGTTTTTCGATCGCACCCGGGGCGAGCGGCAATCGACGTTTTTTGGCGACGGGGTTGTCGCCCACATACAGTTTGCCGATCCGGTGTGTGCCGATCTCTCCGCGGTTCTGGCGGCTGCCGCCGAAAAGGTTGGCGCCACGGTTCATCGGGGTGGAACCTACCTCTGTATTGAAGGACCGAATTTTTCCACCCGGGCCGAATCGATGATCTATCGCCGCTGGGGAGTGGATGTTATCGGCATGACCAACCTTCCCGAGGCGCGCCTGGCCCGGGAGGCGGAGATCTGCTACGGCACCCTGGCTCTGGCCACGGATTACGACTGCTGGTATGAAGGGCATGAAGATGTCTCTGCCGAGGCGGTCATGGCTCTGGTGAAGCAGAACGTGGCCATGGCCCGGCATATCATTCGGGCTGCTGCCGGGCCGGCCACCGCCACCAGGCCCTGTGCCTGCCGGCAGGCTTTGCGCCATGCGGTAATGACCGATCCGGCGCGGATCTCGGCTGCAGTCCGGGAGCGCCTGGCCCTGCTGCTGGACAAATATCTGTAGCCGGTGCGGGTTTTGCGGGTAAACTTTTGTTCACGGTTGCGGGTGGCTTGCCGGCCGGCTTGGACACCCTGTGCTTCTCTTGGAGGATCGCCCATGCGTTTCTGCACCGTTTCCCTGCTTCTGCTGACCCTGCTGATTGCCGGTTGTGCCCAGCCCCGCCAGGATACGCAAGCGGAAAATGTCCATTACATCCTCGGAGTGTCCTATCTGCAGGAAGGGGATTCGGCCCGTGCCCTGCAGGAATTTCATCGGGCGCACCAGGCCCAGCCCCGCAATCCCAACGTCCTCATCGGCCTGGGCCGTTCCTACCATTTGCGGGGAGCCCACGAGCAGGCCGAGCGGTATTACCGGCTGGCGCTGCGGGAACGGCCCGACGATTCCATGATCGAAAACAACCTCGGTGACCTGTATCTTTCCCAGGGCCGTCTGGAGGAGGCGATCTACTATTTTGAAAAAGCCGCTTCCAATCTCATGTTTACGGATTCGGCGGTTTCCCTCACCGGGCTCGGCTACGCGCATTTTCTCAGCGGGGACTATCCGGAGGCCCTGCGCGCCTACCGCCGGGCCCTGGCCCAGAATCCCCGTTACGATCAGGCTTACCTGCGGCTCGGCGAAACCTATTTCGCCATGGACAATCTGGATCGGGCCCGGGGGGCCTTTCGCCAGGCCCTGCGGCTCAACGGCAACAACATTCAGGCGCATTACAAACTGGGAATGACCCAGATGAAACTGGGTAATGTCGATGCCGCCCTGCAGTCTTTCGAAACCCTCATCAAACTGGCTCCCATGTCGGATCTGGCGGGAGAAGCAGAAGATTACATCGAGATGCTGCGCTGATTGTTATGAAAGAGGCCCAGGAACTGCGACAGGTGGTCGTGGAGCACCATGGAGAGGCCCCCTTTGACCTGGCGGTCATTCTGGGGTCCGGTCTTGGGGCGGCCGCCGAAGGAGCGGAACAGGCTCGGCTCTACCCTTATGCAGGTTTTTCCTGTTTTCCCCGGACCCGGGTGACCGGTCACGCCGGCCAATTGCTGGTCGGTCGACTGCGCAACTGGCGGGTGCTTTTTTTTCTCGGACGTTTTCACCTCTATCAGGGATTGGAGGCCCGCCAGGTCTGCGCGCCGGTGCGGATTGCCCGACTGCTGGGCTGTCACAGTCTGCTGCTGACCAATGCCGTGGGCGGTATTCGCCGCGATCTTGTGCCGGGCAGCTTCATGGCGGTTTGTGATCACCTGAACCTGCAGGGCGACAATCCCCTGCGCGGTGAGACCGATAATCCTTTCCTGGATCTTTCCCGGCTTTACGAGCAGGATTATGTGCCGGCGCTGCAGGATTTTGCCCGGCAGCGGGGCATTGTGCTGGCTCCGGGCGTGCTGGCGGCGGTTACGGGACCCTGCTATGAAACACCGGCCGAAGTGAGAGCCCTGGAACGCCTTGGTGCCGATGCCGTGTCCATGTCCACGGTGCCCGAAGCGATTTTCGGCAAATACCTGGGCATGCGGGTGGCAGCTCTTTCCTTTGTCGCCAACCGCGCCGCCGGCCTGGATTCATCCACCCTCAATCATCGGGAAGTGGTGGCGGCCGGCAACGATGGTGCCGCCCCCCTGGCCGGGCTGATTGGCGAGTTGGTTGCCTTCTGGCAGTCGGCGTCCTGATCCGGTCTTTTCCCGGGGGCCCCTCGTGGTCAACAACTTGCCGTAATCATAAGATTATCTTGTGATTCCAAGGGCCAAGGCACGGATTGACAACCTTGTTCCGAATGGTAGACTTTCCCCAGACCAGAAGGATCGGGGGAGGGCGGTTGTGGGGCAGCGAGGACGCAGAGTGCTGGTGGTGGACGATGAGGAAAACGCCCGTCTGGGTCTGAGCAAGATTCTGGAAATGGACGGTTATCGGGTACATAGCGTGGCCAACGGTCAGGAGGCCCTTGATTATTTGCAACAACAACGGGTTCATGTGGTCATCAGCGATCTGCAGATGCCGGAGATGAACGGGATCTCTTTTTTGCGGGAGCTTAACCGCAATCACCCCGGCACCCGGTTTATCATGGTCACGGCCCACGGTGGTGTCGAATCCTACCTGGAGGCCATCGAACTCGGGGCTTACGAGTACATCAACAAGCCCATCAAACTGGAAGAATTGCGGCTGGTAATGAAAAAGATGCTCAAGGGGCACAAGTTGCCCAAGACGACCCATTGAATCGGCGGTTTGTTCCGGTTGCGGAAGGTCTGCGCAGTCGGCTTTGAAAAGTGACCGGCTTTATTTTCCTATGGAGGCTCCATGAAAGAATTCAAGACCATTCTGTTTGCCACGGATTTTTCCGAAAGCTCGTCCCATGCTTTTGAGTACGCCCGTGATCTGGCCATGAAATACCAGGCTCTATTGGTAATCATTCATGTCATTAACGAGCCCGTGGACCTGCGGGGGTTCTATGTGCCGCACATTTCCTTTGAAAGTCTGGAGGAGGAAATTGAGCAGGGTGCTCGCAAAATGATGGAAAGGTTCTGCCAAAAGAACCTGGCGGATTATGATCGTTTTAATTCTTTCATCGTGCCGGGCGTTCCCTACGACGAGATTATCAAGAAGGCCGATGAAGTTTCGGCGGATCTGATCGTCATGGGCACCCACGGACGCAGCGGCCTGGATCATGTGTTGTTCGGCAGTACCGCGGAGAAGGTCGTGCGTAAGTCCCCCGTGCCCGTCATGACCGTGCGGTGTCCTGAATAAAATCACTTTTCCTCGGCACGTGGTGATTTTGGAAGTTTTTACAAGGGCAGCCTGCAGGCTGCCCTTGTGTGTTAAGCCGGCCGGATACCGCTTCTGCGGCAAGGATCCCTTGCGGCGGTGTTTGGCCGGCTTTGCTCTTGCAAAATCGCCACTTTGGAGGGTATGCTAGCCCGCATCGGGAGGTGCGGGTGGGTCTCTCCGGAGGGAGCGGTGATGTCCGGGAAAATACTGATTGTTGACGACGAAGTTCTGATTCTCGAACTGGCCCGCCTGCTTTTGACCACCCGGGGCTACGAGGTTCTTACCGCCGCCAGCGGCGAGGAATGCCTGACCCGCCTGCGTTCGGAGCGCCCCTGCCTGGTGCTTCTCGATTACATGCTTCCCGACAGGGACGGAATGACCCTCCTGCAGACTGTGCGACGGGATTTTCCCGACACCTATGTCATCATGCTGACCGGTCAGGGCAACGAAACGATTGCGGTGGAGGTGATGAAGGCCGGCGCCGCGGACTACATTTCCAAGCCCTTTGGCAACCAGGATCTCATCGACCGGATCGAGAATGTTCTGCGCATTCGGCGGATTGAAATCCACAACCGGGAACTGCGCCGGGAGCGGGAGCGCCTGCTTGGCGAAATTGAGGAGTGGAACCGGGAACTGGAGCAACGGGTTGCGGCCAAATCCCGGGAACTGGAGAAGGCACATGCCGAGGTTCTGCAGGCCGAAAAACTGGCTTCTCTCGGTCACCTGGCCGCCGGAATGGCCCATGAGATCCGCAATCCACTCAATGTGATCAGCCTGTTTGGACAGATGCTCAAGCCGGTGCTGGCCGAGGATCCGGAGAAACTCGGCTATGTGGAGCGGTTGCTGGGAGAAGTGGATCGAATCGACAGTATTCTGATGAAGTTGCTGTTGGCCAGCGGCCGTTCCCGGGGAACGACCCGGGAGGTTTTTCTGCAGAATGTGGTAGAGGCGGTGCTGGCCGGCTTCGAGCCGCAACTGGATTCCTTCGGCATTGAACTGGAACTGGACGTCGAGGCGGGACTGCCGCCCATGCAGGCGGATCCGGAAGAAGTTGAACAGATTTTTTCCAACCTGTTTGCCAACGCCATTTATGAGATGAAGGAAGGGGGCCGGCTGGGTGTGCGTCTGAGCGGAGAAGGGGGAAGAATTCGCATCCAGGTTCGGGATACGGGCCAGGGCATCCCCGCCGAGAACCTGCCTCGCATTTTTGACCCTTTTTTCACCACCAAGCCCCGGGGAACGGGGTTTGGTCTGTCGCTGGTGTTGCGGATCGTCAAAACCTATCAAGGGCACATCAAAGTCACTAGCGACACGGGGCAGGGAACGGTTTTTGACATTGATTTTCCCGCCTCATGAATGGAATAACGGCCCCTTCGGTGCAACGAAATCCCTTTTTTCAAGCTGTTACGTTTTTCGTACGGCGGCGAAGTGTGCGGTGAGGAATTTTTATGGCAGTGCAGTTGCGCGAGGTTTGCCTCAGTCTGGACGAGGAGGAGGGGGCGCTGCCGGAAAAAGTCGCGGCTGAGCTGGGACTGCAAGCACGGGATCTGGGCAACTTCAGGGTTCTGCGCCGGTCCGTTGACGCCCGGCGCAAATCCGCGGTGCTGCGGGTCTTTACGGTGGTGTTTGAAGTGGCCGATGAAGAGGCGCTGCTGGCCGGTCAGGCCCATAACCGGCGCCTCGGTCCGTGGCAGCCGCCGCCTCTGCCGCCCATCGTTTTTCGGCGCCGAAACCGGCGAATCCTGGTCGTCGGAATGGGACCTGCGGGCCTGTTCGCCGCCCTGAGTCTGTTGCGGCACGGGTTTCAGGTGACCCTGGTGGAACGGGGTGAGGCGGTGGAGAGGCGGGTCGCCGCCGTCAAACGTTTTCGTGCCACCGGTCTGCTCGATCCGAACAGCAATATCCAGTTTGGCGAAGGCGGTGCGGGAACCTTTTCCGACGGCAAGCTCAACACCAGGGTCAAACATCCCTGGGGTCCCTATGTGCTGCAGACCCTGGTCGGTTTCGGGGCCGGCGAGGAGATCCTGACCCAGGCCAAGCCCCATGTCGGCACCGACCGTCTGCGCCTGGTGCTCATCAGGTTTCGCCAGGAACTGCTGCGGCTGGGGGCGGAAATTTGTTTCGGCACCTGTCTTACGGACCTGTATTTCGGCCCTGAAGGTCTCAGGGGGGCGGTGCTGGACGGATCTCGGGAACTGGCCTGCGACAGTCTGGTGCTGGCCACCGGTCACAGTGCCCGGGACACTTACAAAATGCTGCTGCGTCGGGGAATCGCCCTGGAGAGCAAGGCTTTTGCCGTCGGCCTGCGTGTCGAACACCCCGTGGAACGGATCAACAGTATTCAGTACGGCCTGGCCCGTCATCCGCGCCTGCCCACCGCCGAGTATGCCTTGGCGTACAATGATCCGGAAACGCAAAGGGGCATCTACTCCTTCTGCATGTGTCCCGGAGGGGAAGTGGTGGTGGCCGCTTCCGAACCCCGAGGTCTGGTGGTGAATGGAATGAGCAGCCGGCTACGCAACGGTGATTTCAGCAACAGCGCTCTGGTGGTGGCGGTGCGGCCGGAAGATTTCGGCGCCGCGGACGCCCTGGCCGGCGTTCGTTTTCAGCGCCGCTGGGAGCGGGCGGCATTTGAAGCCGGCGGCGGTGATTTTCATGCCCCGGCGCAGAATCTGCTGGTTTTTCTGGGCCTGGGTCGGGGGCCGATTCACTCCAGTTGTCGTCCCGGCGTTCGGGAGTGGGACCTGCAGGAGGTGCTGCCCGCTTTTGTGACTACGGGCCTGCGCCGGGCATTGCCCTACTTTGAACGGCGCATGCGGGGCTTCGTGACCGCCGAAGCCACCTTGGTCGGCGTGGAGACCCGCACTTCCGCTCCCTGTCGCATACTGCGCCGGGAAGACGGTCAGGCCCTCAACCACAGGGGGCTTTACCCGGTGGGCGAGGGGGCCGGATATGCTGGAGGTATCATGAGTGCGGCTCTGGACGGTCTCAAGGCCGCCGAGCAGATTGCAGGGAAAGCAACTGACAGGAGTTATCGTTGAAAGAGCTTTACGTTGAACAGATCGAGGAGCGGGATCAGGTGGAGGGCCAGTTTCTGGTGCGGGACAAAGTGACCGCCATGGCCCGCAATGGCAAGCCCTACATGACCTTGAAACTGATGGATCGCACCGGCGAAATCGAAGGGCGAATCTGGGAGCGGGTCGAGGAGTTGTCCGCCTTGTTTGAAAAGGACGATTTCGTTGCGGTGGCCGGCAAGGCCAGCGTGTACCTTGGCAAAATGCAGTTGATCGTGCAACGACTGAAAAAGATCCCCGAACAGGACGTGGATTTGAGTGACTACCTGCCAGTCTGCGGGCGTCCGGTGGAAGAGATGATCGCCGAGTTGCGGCAATGGGTTGCCGGTCTCAAGACTCCTCACTATCGGGCGCTGATGGAGGACTTTCTGGCCGATGAAGACTTTTTGCGTCGCTACTCCCGGGCGCCGGCGGCCAAGTCCATCCATCATGTCTACCTGGGCGGACTGCTTGAGCATTCCCTGGCCGTGGCACAACTGGCCGATGACATCTGCCGCCGTTATTCAGGGTTGCAGCGGGATCTGCTGGTAACCGGTGCGCTGCTGCACGATATCGGCAAGATTGACGAGCTTTCCTACGAGCGGTCTTTCAACTATACCGATCCCGGCAAACTGCTCGGACATATCGTTATGGGCGTGGAGATGGTCGAAAATCGGTTGCGGCGTGTAGGGGGGGTCCCTCCGGGGGCGGCGCTGCTGCTCAAACACCTGCTGTTGTCCCATCACGGCCAGTACGAGTACGGATCCCCCAAACGTCCCAAAACCCTGGAGGCGGTGATTCTCAATTATCTCGATGACCTCGACAGCAAGATCAATGGCGTCCAGGCCCATCTGCAGAAAGAGGTGGACAGTGATTCCGGATGGACCGCCTATCACCGTATCTACGACCGTTACTTCTACAGGGAGAACGGAGAACCGGCCGAGGAGGCCTTTGAGGCTCCGCCCATCGCCATGCCGGCTGCTCCTTCCGAGCCTTTGACATCGCCGCCGTCGGAGCGCAAGCCCCGGGAGAAAAACAAGACAGCGGTGAACCGGGAGCGAACCCTGAGTTTCAGCCTGGGGGACCAGCTGCAGGAGAAGACTCTGAACCTGTTTGCGCAACTTGAAAAAGGAGAAGACGAATGAGTTTGTGGGTAAAGTCGCTGGTAACCGGTGAGCTGAAAGTCAATTGTTATCTGCTCGGCTGTACGGACTGCGGCGAGGCCATGGTCATCGATCCCGGCGGCGAGGCAAAACGCATCCTGGAGATTCTGGAAGAAAAGGGGCTCGTTCTCAAAACGGTGGTGAATACCCACGGACACTTCGATCACATCGGCGGCAATAAGGCCCTGATTGAGGCGACGGCGGCTGAACTGATGATCCATGAGGCGGAACTCCCCATACTGCGGGGGGCGCCGGAGCATGCCCCTCACTTTGGTTGCCGACCTACTCCCCCCTCACCGGAGCCTGGGCGGTTGTTGCGGGATGGAGATCAGCTTGCATTGGGCCAATTCCGCTTTGAAGTGATCCACGTGCCCGGCCATTCCCCCGGCGGTATCTGTCTGCTTGGCGAGGGCCGGCTGTTTTCCGGGGACAGCCTGTTCGCCGGTTCCATCGGCCGTACGGATCTGCCTTCCGGTGATCACGGGGCACTGGTCACGACCTTGCGCAGGCGCATTTTAACGCTGCCGGAACAGATTGTCGTGTGCCCCGGTCACGGGCCGGAAACCACTGTGGGTCGCGAGCGGCGCAGCAATCCGTTTCTGCGCTGAAGGTTGATGGCGGCGCAAAAAGTCCGTCCTGCGGCGTTACGGCGTTTTTTCAGGATCTCGACAGACCCAATGTATGCCTTCGCCCCTGAAAAAAACCAAGCCTTGCAAAACGAAATTTTTGTTTAGCCAACTCATGAGTTTTTGCGAAAGCATCAAGGTTGGATGAAACGAGAAGTCGAGGAAGCCATGTTTGAGGGAAAAGAGATCGTTCTTGGTGTCTGTGGCGGGATCGCGGCCTACAAGGCGGCGGAACTGGTGCGTCTCTACGTCAAGGCTGGAGCGCGGGTGTCGGTGGTCATGACGGCGGCGGCCCGACAGTTTGTCACTCCCCTCACCTTTCAAACGCTGTCCGGAAGACCGGTGTTTCTGGAACTTTTCGATCCGGCGCGGGAACAGGAAATCGGCCACATTTCCCTGGCGGACCGGGCCGATCTGCTGGTGGTTGCGCCGGCCACCGCCAACCTGCTCGGCAAAATGGCCGCCGGCATTGCCGACGATCTTCTTACCACCACCCTTATGGCCTGCAAGGCCCCGCGGCTGCTGGTGCCGGCCATGAACAGCAACATGTGGGAGGATCCTATCTGCCGGCGCAACGTGGTGCAACTGCGGGAGTTTGGTGTGCAGATCATGGAACCCGCCACTGGAATGCTGGCCTGCGGCTGGGAAGGGCAGGGCAAGATGCCGGAGCCTCAGGAGATTTTCGACCTGACTCGAAACCTGCTGGGTCCTCGGGACCTGGTCGGTGAGACCCTGCTGGTGACCGCCGGTCCGACTCGTGAAGAACTGGACCCGATGCGGTTCTTGAGCAACCATTCCTCAGGGAGAATGGGCTATGCCATTGCCCGTGCCGCTGCCGAACGGGGCGCCCGGGTTCACCTGGTGTCCGGCCCGGTGGAGCGGGCCGCTCCGGCCGGTGTCGAACTGCACCCCGTGATCAGCGCCCGGGAGATGCATGACCGGGTCATGGCGCTGGTGAAAGATTGTTCCATGGTCTTCAAAACCGCTGCGGTCGCCGATTTTCGTCCGGCCTGCCGGCATGCGCAGAAGATCAAGAAGGGCGCAGACCTTTCCTTGAGGTTGGAACTGCGGCGCAACCCCGACATCCTGGCCGAGCTGGGTCGTCTGCCGGGAGACCGCTTGCTGATCGGCTTTGCCGCCGAAACCGAACACCTGCGGGAGCACGCCCGGCGCAAGCTGGAAGAGAAAAACCTGGACCTTGTGGTGGCTAATGATCTGACCGTTGAGGGGGCCGGCTTCGGTGTCGAGACCAACGTGGTGCACTTGCTCTATCGGAACGGAAAAGAGGAAGAGCTGCCGCGAATGAGTAAGGATCTGTTGGCCCATCGCCTGCTGGATCGAGCTCTGAGCCTTCGGCAAACCGGGACTTTTCATTAGCCTGCGAGCAGATCGAGAAGCGATTCGGGGTTGGTGATTCCCTGGCGGAAGCCTTGTTTGAGTTGTTGCAGCAGGCGCTGGGACTCGGCTTCGGGCAGCTTGCCGTCCAGCCACAGCAGATTAAGGTTCCTGCGGAGAATACCGGCAACGTACATGGCCCGTTCGCCGGCCGGGTCAGCCTTCCAGTAGGGGCTGTTCTCCATGTGGGTGAGCACGCTTTCGGTCGCTTCCCGGGCCAGCAGCAGATAATCTTCCATGTCTCCCTCGTCCAGAGTGTATTTCGACTGCTCGCCAAGGGATTGCAGCATCTTTTGCCAGCGCTGCACACGACTCAGCAGCAGCAGGGAGTTGAAAACCCGCTTGTTGGTGGAAAAGGAAAAGAGCGTGCGGGACAGAACGCCGCTCATCATGCTGTCGTTGGCCCGAAAATCCCGGCGGGCGATGCTCCGGGCCAGTTGCCAGATTTCAGGGGGAACCCGAGACTCAAAGCGCATTTCCCAGTAAAGATGTTTAAGTGTGGCCGTGTTGAAGGTGCGAACCATCTTGAAGGGGACCATGAAGGAGTGGGCAACGGTGTCGGCGGCCAGGTGTCCGAGATAGCCGTAGGCGCAGGCCCGCTGGGAATGGGTGCGGGCCGCGGCGAGGATTTCCTTGCCGATGCGCCAGGAATGACAGTGCCTCAGGTAATGGGTGTATTTTTTCCCCACGGTGATGTCGGCACTGATGAATCCGTAAAGAAAATCGTAGGGATGGGCGCTGAGCAGGGGTTGCAGGGCGGCGGGCAAACGACTGAGAGACTCCAGGATCTGAGAACCGAGTTGTATATGGACCCCGATGCCCCAGGCCAGGGCCTGAGACGGAAAAAAAAGCACGACAACAATGACGAGTATCAGAACAGTCATAATCTTTCCGGTTTCAGGAAGTTTTTGCCGGTTGTGGCGCTGGGATAAAGCATAATCGCCTCGTGGCGGGAAGTAAAGGTCGATGCCTGAAAGACTTCACAAAGAATTTGGCGGTGCCCTGGAGCAGGCCAGGGCTCTGCTCGAGGATTTACAGCGACTGGGAATCGAACAGCTTTACACCGCTTCCGAGCCCCTCTGCTTCGGTGATCCGGAATCGGATCAAGGCCCGTGCCGCGCCGAAACTCTCGAAGAGATTCGCGCTGATCTGGGAGACTGCCGCCGCTGCACGCTGAGCGAGGTGCGCACCCGGATCGTGTTTGGTGATGGCCATGAGACCCCTTCCCTGGTGCTGGTGGGGGAAGCTCCCGGTCGGGAAGAAGATCGCCAGGGTCTGCCGTTTGTCGGCGAGGCCGGCCGGTTGCTGGAGCGTATTCTGTTCGCCATGGGGTTATCCCGCGACAGGGTGTACATCTGCAATGTGCAGAAATGCCGTCCACCGCGCAACCGGGATCCCCTGCCGGCCGAGATCGCCGCCTGCGAACCGTTTCTGCGGCGTCAATTGCGCGCCCTTCGGCCCCGGGTCATCGTCAGTCTCGGCCGTTTCTCAGCTCAGGCCCTGCTTGGAAGCGCCGAGCCCATGAGCGTGCTGCGAGGACGCTGGCAGAGTTATGCGGGGATCGACCTGATGCCGACCTACCATCCGGCCTATCTGCTGCGGAATCCGTCCGCCAAGCGGGAAGTCTGGGAAGACATGAAGCAGGTCATGGTCCGGCTGCGGCACGATGATGCCTGAGTCTTGGCTCGGTGGGCGGTTCTGTTCGGCCTCTTGCCCCTTTGTCGGCGGCGTCGGACTGTTCATGACCGCAATGCGAGCGCAAGCCCCTGACTTCAGGCATGGGGAAAAGGGAGCGGTTTTGGTGTTGATTATGTTGTCGCACCCTGTATTATGTTTCCATGGCTGAATACAAGATCACATACAAGTCGAACAGCAACATCGTTTACTCCTGCAAATATCACGTCGTCTGGTGTCCGAAGTACCGCCGGGACGTCTTGGTGGACGGTGCCGACTCCCGGCTCAAGGAGATTATACAGGACGTTTGCAATGAAACGTCCAGCGAAATTCTGGAGCTGGAAATTATGCCGGATCATGTCCACCTCTTGGTGGAGGTGGATCCGCAGTTCGGCATTCACACCGTGATCAAACGGATCAAGGGGCGCTCCTCCCGGATTCTGCGTCAGGAGTTTCGCTGGTGCCGAACGCGCCTGCCGTCTCTTTGGACCAATAGCTATTTCGTCTCCACGGTCGGAGGCGCACCGCTCGAAGTGATCAAGCAGTACATCGAACAACAAAAGAGCGTCTGATGAAGCGATCCACCACTCCAAGTTTCGTGCTCGAACTCCCGCTGGCGGTTGCGCCGGGGCAGGAGCGTATCCTGCTCGGCCGGTTCGAGGCGGCGCGGCGGCTCTACAACGCTGTGCTCGGTGAAGCGCTGCGCCGCCAGCGTCTCATGCGCGAAGCGAGGGCGTGGCACAAGGCGCGAGCGCTCAAGGACAAAAAAGAGCGCTCGGCGACGTTTCGCAAGCTCGGAGCCGACTACGGCTTCACCAGTGCGTCCCTCTCTTCATTCGGGACCGAGTGCAAGAACGCCGCCGGATGGAAAGGGCGGCTCGGGGCGCACGAGACGCAGAAAATCTCCGAGAGGGCCTTCGCCGCGGTCGAAGCGTTCGGCTTCGGCCTGCGGGGCAAGCCCCGCTTCAAGGGGAGAGGTCGCCCTTTGCACTCGGTTGAGGCCAAGACCAATGCGGCCGGCATCCGCTGGAAGGCCGGGATCGGCTGCGTTGAATGGAGCGGATTGACCTTCCCGGCGCAGCTCGCCCCCGAAGGCAAAGACCGCTGGCAGCAAGAGTCTCTGGCCCGAAAGACCAAGCTCTGCCGTCTTGTCTGGAGGAACCTGCGCGGAAGGCGCCGCTGGTATATCCAACTTCTGCAGGAGGGAACCTCTCCGCGCAAGCAGGAGATCGGAACGGGAACGGTCGGGCTCGACGTCGGACCATCCACCGTGGCGATGGTGGCAGAAGGGGCCGCCGATCTGGTCGGCTTCTGCCCCACCATCAAACAGCCGTGGCAGGAGGTGCGCCGCCTGCAAAGGGCGCTTGATCGCTCCCGCCGCGCCACCAACCCTCACTGCTTTGGCCCGGACGGGACATGGAAGAAAGGAGCTCGCCAGAGCGTTTTTTCTTCCAGATACCGGAAACTGAAAACCCGAATCGCCGAGGCCGAACGCCGCCTCGCCTCCGAGCGCAAGCGTAGCCACGGCGAGATTTCTAACACGATCCTGTCGCACGGCACCGTCGTTCATAGCGAAACCCTTTCTTACAAGGCATTCCAGAAGCGCTTTGGTCGAAGCGTCAAGGTCAAAGCGCCGGGCATGTTCATGCAAACCCTTCGTCGCAAGGCTGAGAGCGCCGGCGGCGAAGTGCGCGATCTGAACACCCGGATGTTGAAAATGTCTCAGTACGACCACCCCACCGGGCAATATCGCAAAAAGCCGCTGTCTCAGCGCTGGCATCTTCTCGGAGACGATAGCGCCATCGTGCAACGAGACATCTACTCGGCCTTTTTGGCCCGGTGCGTCATCGACAACCGGCACCATCCATCCCACATCGCTTCGATGTGGGCGGCTGCGGAACCGCTGCTGCGGCAGGCGGGATGGTGCCGAACCCAACCTGCGAGCGCGAAGGCGAAAGCCTTCCCCACGGTGAAACCGTCAGAGCGGGTCGCCTGCCGAAGAAAGCCCACCATTGGCCACAGCCCGGATGCTGTAGCGGTAACGCGAGAGCCGGGAAACCCCGATGGATCCGCTTTCAGAACCCCCGGTCTTTAGACCTGGGGAGGTTCAG
>PWVL01000052.1 GCA_003561875.1 Desulfuromonadales bacterium
GAAAGCTTGTTTGTTTCTTATCAACTGCAGGGTTCTTTTTTTAATTTAGTTGATTATCTGGAGGCACTTAGGAAAGATATTCCCGCCGCTATCTTAGTTGAAGTTTTAGATATTCAGCGGCCGGGTTCTTTACGGGAAAAGTTAAGGGTTAATCTGGGAGTAAAAATATTCCTTTTGAGCGAAAATGACCAGTAAAGACAAAATAAAGATAGGTTTTACCGGAATTTTATTTATTGTGTTTGTGCTTGTTTTAGTAAGCTCTCTAAACACTATCCGGCGGGGGAGAAGGCCTTCACCGGCTGCAGGGGTTATCCAACCCGGGCAAGCTTGGCCGGGAGAAATAAATCTTTATTCGTTGGTAGAAGAAATGGCTAAAGATTTGAAGGTAGAGAGAGACCCCTTTGATAAGCCTAAATTAATAATAAGAGAGGAAGCTTCAGAGCTTACTCTTTCGGGCATTATCTGGGATAAAAATAACCCTAAAGCGGTTGTAAATAATCTTATAGTTGAAGTTGGTGATACGGTTAAGGGAAAAAAAGTAATTGAGATAGGCAGGGATTATATAATTCTTTTTGACGGTGAAAGCCAGCAAAAGCTTAGCCTTGATTTTTAAGCGGGGCAGCAGCTACCAGAGTGAAACATTTTTTACTCCCCGCGGCAAATTTGTTTTACGAAGTTTTTCTGTTAAACAAAAATCAAGTTTTAGTTGGATCTCATTGGAAGCACTATTACCCGTATGGGGTGCAGGGGGTAGGAGGTTCAAATCCTCTCGCCCCGACCAATCAAACGCCGGAATAACGAGAAAGGGATGGCCCCGGCGGCGATCCCTTTTTTCGTTGGTGCGTTTTGATGTTGCGGAATTGTATACAAGGAGTTATTTTTAACAGGGTCTTGCCAAAGTGGCACAATTAATATTGAAATTGCAGGAAAAAACCATGATGAAGCTTGACTGGCGCTGTTTTGACAAGGGTGTTCGGCATTATGCCGCAGGTTAAACTTTTCGGCGAGGCAGTACCGGGCCGTTAGCCGGCATTTATTTTTGAGAGCTGTTATCTATGAAAGGACAGGACATGAAAAAGGAGGACTTCATCCTTTTCAGTGGCGGGGCCAAGGGAGCGGAGGCCGAATTTGGAGCCAACGCCGAACGTCATGGTCTTGAAGAGGTCAATTTTACTTTTGAAGGACATGGGATCGTTCGCCGGCGGGGGCTGCGGGTTCTGCATCACGAAGAGTTGAAGAGTGGCGATGTCAGTCTCGAGTACGTGTCCCGCCTGTTGAACCGACGCTATACGGAAAGTCCAACGATCCGTAAGATCCTGCAGACCATCTGGTATCAGATCAACCATGCTCAACAGATTTTTGTCGTTGGTGAAATTTTACCGGACAAGACAGTCAAGGGCGGCACCGGTTGGGGTGCCGAATTCGCCAAACTGTGCAACAAGCCCCTGTATGTTTTTGATCAGAAAAGAAACAGCTGGCATCAGTGGATCGCTCTGGACTGGAAAGCTCTTGAGGGAGCCGATGCACCGCTGATTACCCAGCCTCACTTTGCTGGTACCGGGACTCGGTATCTGGAAGACAATGGCCGAAAAGCCATTCAAGATCTCTATGAAAGCTCTTTTGTCTGATTGATTAAAAAAAAGCCGCGTCGTCATCTCGACTCGGCTTTTTTATGCCCGTTCGTGTAACGTTTAAGTTTCCAGGAGGCAGTTATGTCTGACGCGGCTAACGCGGGGACTCAAATCGCCGAACTTCTCGTTCAGGAACAGCAGATCGACCAGACTCAGCTCGCTTACGCTCAGCGTGTTCGTGAGCGCCTGCCCTCACCACGCCCGCTGACCACAGTCCTGCAGGATCTTGGCTACGTGACCGAGGTGCAGGTGCGCCAGACTTTGCGCAACCGGCGAATGGATATTCGGCTGGGGGATCTGCTCTGTGAATTGGGTTTGATTCGCGAGAGTGAATTGCAATCGGCACTGGCGTTGCAGAAAAATCGACCGGGACAGAAGCTCGGTCAGGTTATGATCGAGAACGGTTTAATCAACGAGGACACCCTTCTTGATACACTGGCCGCGCAGCTCGGCTTGCCATTTTTTCGCAACGATCTGCTGACGCCCGACGAACGGACGGTGCGGCGTCTGACCCCGGGCCTGCTGCGAAAACTCCGCTGCGTGCCGGTGCGGGATGGCGATGGACCTCTCTACCTGGTCTTTGATGATCCCCTGGTTGCTCAGTTGCCGGAGGGTTTCGAGGATCTGGTGTCGGATCATTTCGAACTGGCCCTGGCCCGACACCAGGTTATCGAAGATGCTCTGCTCCGTTTGAACCGCTCCGGTCCGGTTACGACCCCTATCAGCGAGTCAGTGGTGGTTCGCAAGGTTAACGACCTGATCAAGGCCGCCATTGCTGACGGGGTCAGCGATATCCACATCGAACCGATGAAAGACCGGCTGCGGGTGCGCATGCGCCAGGACGGTGTCCTGATTCCTCGTGAAGATCTGCCTCTGGATATGGCCCGATCGCTTGTCAGCAGGATCAAGATCATGGCCGGAGCCGATATTACCGAACGGCGCCGGCATCAGGACGGTCGCATCCTCTACGAACACGGCGGCCTGAAACTGGATCTGCGAATCTCTTTTTACGGGACGGTTCATGGTGAAAAAACAGTCATGCGGCTTCTTAACAACCGCAGCAACCTTTTGGATCTCAGCGAAATCGGAATGCAGCCGAGGCTTCTGCAGCGTTTCAGGGAAGATGTGCTGGATATTCCCAGTGGCGTGACCCTGATTACCGGACCGACCGGTTCGGGCAAGACGACGACTCTTTACGGGGCCGTCAACTATCTCAATAATCCCAATACCAGCATCATCACCGCCGAGGATCCGGTGGAATACCTCATCGAAGGTATCAACCAATGTTCTATCAACAGCAAGATCGGTGTCACTTATGAGGAAACTCTGCGACATATCGTCCGCCAGGATCCCGATGTAATCGTTATCGGTGAGATTCGTGACCGTTTTTCCGCCGATACGGCCATTCAGGCCGCCCTGACCGGCCACAAAGTCTTGACCACTTTCCACACCGAAGATTCCATCGGCGGGCTATTACGGTTGTTGCACATGGACATTGAGGCCTTTCTCATTTCATCCACCGTGATTTGCGTCGTGGCCCAGAGACTGTTGCGCCGGGTCTGTTCGGCCTGCTCCACCGAGCACCGGCTCTCTCCCGACGAAATCCGGCGGCTGGGATACAACCCCGCCGAACTACGCCAGCTTGTTTTTCGGCGCAGCGAAGGGTGCGGCGAGTGTCATTTTCTCGGATATCGGGGGCGGGTTGGGGTCTATGAGATTCTGGTTCTGAACGAGTCCGTTCGAGATGCGCTGATCCAGCGCAAGACAAGCCACGAAATTCGCCGCATCTGTACTGAAACAACTCGCATGGTTACGCTGTTGGAGGACGGGCTGGTGAAGGCCACCCAGGGTTTGACCAGCTTTGAAGAAATCATTCGCACATTACCGCGGCTGGACCGGCCGCGACCGATCCCGGAACTCTATCGACTGCTGGGAGTCCGTTCATGAGTCAGAATGTATCGATCTTGACCCTGGTCGAAAACGCCATCGCGGAGATGGATAACGCTCTGCCGGCGCGCAATCAGACCGCAATCCAACTGCAGGAAATCATCGCTGCGCCCGATTACGATATGCAGCAGATTTTGCAGATTATCGAGTCGGATCAGGCCCTGACCGCTGAGATTTTGCGCGTGGCCAACAGCCCTTTTTACGGGGGGCTTGCGGAGATTACCACAATTCGCAACGCCCTGGTGCGACTGGGGGGGACGGAGGTGGCCCGTTTGGCAATAGCGGCGGTTGAAAAGGAAAACTATCGGGTCAGAGACGTGTCTCTGGGAAAACTCATGGCGCCTCTCTGGAACCACGCCATGGGCGTTGCGATGGGTTCCCGCTGGCTGGCCCGTCGTCTCGGTTACGAGGACCGCGAACATGAGGCTTTTATCGCCGGATTGCTTCACGACGTGGGCAAACTGCTTCTGGTCAAGGTCTGCGACGACCTCAAGGAGCGAGGTATCATCACCCGTGACGTACCTGAAGCGGTCGTCCGGGAAATTCTCGAAGCCGGTCATTGCCGGCACGGCGAAGCCTTACTGCAGCACTGGGGGCTGCCGTCAGTTTACCGGAAAATCGTCAGAGACCATCACAGCGAAGAGATCGACGAGCACGATACCCTGCTGCTGATTGTTCGTCTGAGCAACATCGCCTGTCGCAGTCTGGGTATTGGTCTGGAATCCGAGGCTTCCTTGAATATGAGTGCCACGGCAGAGGCACACCTGCTCGATGTCGACGACATTCTGCTGGCCGAATTGAGCATCATGCTGGAGGACAGTTTCCTTTAAGATTCCTGAGGAACTGGTCTGAGCCTCTCGAAAAAGGTATTTCTCAGGATAGACGGTTTGATTAGAGAAGGCCGTTCAAGGCTGCAACGGCAAGACTCTTGAGTCACCGTCAGGCGAAAGAGACGGGGATCGGATAAGTCGATTCTAAAGATGCAGCACCCCATTCTCTCCTTTACCATTCGTATTCCCCCCTCGTATTATCCGCCCCAGAAAGCTGTTTCCGGTCGCCTCCCTTATGGCAGGCTTGGGCTTGATTTGCCCACTTCGGTTATAGTCGTTTCTGCCATGCTCTAGAAGAGAATCGCTTCAGCCGTAAGAACGGCACACAATCGGTTGTAAATACCGATCCGGCCGCATCATCAAAAGGTAAACGGGTGTCTGAAAGCGTCAGGATTGATCTTTACTGTCATGCGACTTTCAGTGATGGCGTGCTCAGCCCGGCGCAAATGGCGGGACCGGTTCAGCGGCTGGACACGCAGGGTCGAAGCTCATGAGGCCATGGACTTTTTGGTTCTGTTCAACCTGCGAAGCGTGTTTGATGCGCCGGACCGGGTGAGGTCGCTGCAGGTGCACATCTACACGGAAATGGATCAGACGCCCTGGTTCTTCACCCAGGCCGCACGCAACGCCATCCAGTTCCACACTCCGCTGCGGCTGTTCGGCAGCATCGTCACTGCCGGACGCGCCACGGAGGAACCCGGCCATCTCGACTTGAAAGCCGCCATGACGCTTATTTTCTGTCAAGCGCGGCTATACGCATCAGTTTCATCAGCGAAACATCGGCTATCAAGAAAAGTATGCGGCACCTGGGATTCTGTGTGGTGGAGGATTTCGGCAGGCCACCGCCGGAAATCACTCAGAAATGCGAAATGGACACCCAGCTCTTTGACGCCGACTGGCCCGACTAAGAATAGCCGGGTGCCCACAATTGGCCAGGGACGGTGTGGCGAAAGGCAAGGGCCCGCGAGCAATCGGGCGAAAAGCCAACCGGGAAACGTGCACAACATTTATTCTCGATGCCCAACGGGGTTTTTTGTTGACAGGAAGGCGTATACAATTTAGAAGAAAAGCGACTTTTCAGTGGGTCTCTTGCACTCCGGCAAGTTCTTGCTTTGCCACTCAGGCCGTGACCTTTGGAAAGCAATCACTTGTCACATCACCAATAAAAGCTGTTACCCCGGCGAACTGAAGGGCAGCTCCTGTTAACTTGGGGCAGGTTTTCAACACCTAATCCTTTCAGGCCCGACAAGAATAAGAAACCAACCCGCGGATTGCTTTGCTTACGAAAAACGTGCACCGGCTTCATTCACTAAAAAGGAGGAAACACCATGGTTCAGGCACCTGAGATGTACAAAGCCAACATGCCCTACACCGTTATCAACCGTCCCTACACGGCGAAGGACATTCCCAGCTGTAACTTTGGCCCCATCGGCCTTCTGGGATTCGGTATGACGACCATCCTGCTCAACATTCACAATGCCGGTTTCTATCCTATCAGCGCTATGATTATGGCCATGGGAATTTTCTATGGCGGTATCGCGCAGATCATCGCCGGCATTCTGGGTTCACGCAAGGGTAGCACTTTCGCAGCCACCGCCTTCATTTCCTACGGCTTCTTCTGGCTGACCCTGGTTGCCATCTGGGTTATGCCCGAGCTCGGCTGGACCGACCCGACGCCAGCGGGATACATGGGGTGGTATCTATTCATCTGGGGTCTTTTCACATTCTTCATGTTCATCGGCACTCTGAAAGCGAATCGTGTTCTGCAGATCATTTTCTTTTTGCTCTTCATCCTTTTCTTTCTGTTGGCCATCCACTTCTGGACGGGGTCTACAATGATCGGCAAGCTGGCCGGTTGGGAAGGTATTCTCACCGGCGCCTTCGCCTTCTATCTGGCTATTGCCGAAGTCCTGAACGAGCAGTTCGGGCGCGAAGTGCTGCCCATTTGAGCTATCTGGTCCCAAGAGGGGTAGATTCCCCCTCTTGGGACCGGGCAATGCCCGGGACCTGGCCGCTTCCAATAACCCCACCGATACAATAGAATCTGCTCCGGCAGGTTCTGGAGCGAAACGGCTCCGCCTTTCTTTCCCTGACCGATTCCGGCGAAAAAAGTCCTTGAGCGAACATCTTCACCATGTCTCCGGGAACAACTCCAGGGCTGAGGTATTGCAATCCTTTCAGGTAGTCAGACGGTTTTTTCGGCAGGTCCCTTGCCAGCCCGGAAAACCCTAACTTCGCTATTCAAGCTGCTACTCCCTGAGAAGCGATTGCTTGTCACCCGCCATCACCTACCATCTTCTCTTCTGCACCAATATTTCTGACCTGGATCAAGACCGTTCTTATATTCCTTGATAAACCTTTCAAGAACTTCCGCCGGACGGGTCCTCCTCGGACACATCTGAAAAAGAACATTTACCTGGTACTCTGTGCAGTGGAGAACTTTGGCAGGCCGGGCTATGAAAAACCGGGTATCATCCTCAATTACGAAGGGGCGGCGCGGCGAAAGGGAAGGGCACGGATATAATCGGGTAAAAAGCCAACCCAAAACCGTGCACAACAAAAATCCCTGTTGCATCCCGTTGCCCGGCGGGGGATTTTTGTTGACAAAGGGGCGAAGGCGAATTAAAAAAATAACCAGCCATTCGGTTGGCCATTTTACCCCGGCAGACCTTTACTTCGCCACCCAATCCGCGACCCGCTGAAAAGCGGTTACTTGTAACCTTTTCTGATACCCCCGCACTGATGGTTCGAAGCCGAATGCACGAAGGCCGAAACTTTCCCCCAAATCGGCTCCGACTTGAAGGGTTGTTGAAAAACGCGCCGGGAGATTGCCTTTGACAGGAAAAAGTCCGACGCGCGGCGCGCCTTAAGGGTTGCAGCCACCGGGGGGGGCGGTAGACGGGCTTTTTCATGCAAACCTTGCGGAACTCTCCTGCAGCCTTTTTAGGGCATAATCACGCGAGCCGCTTTTCACAAACACCATAAAGCAAGGCAATAGCGCCCATGAACCTAAAGCCCATCAACTGGCAGTTATTTCTCCTGCGCATCGCCCTGCCGGCCGTTGTCTCAGTGATCTTTTTTATCGGCCTGATCCTCTTTTTCGTCATCCCGACTTTC
>PWVL01000184.1 GCA_003561875.1 Desulfuromonadales bacterium
CACGGCCGGGCAGAACAAGGAGCAGGGGAGAACTGCTCCTTGTTCTGCCCGAAGACAAACATCGTTGTTTCTAGAAAGTGCGAGATACAACCTGCCAAGATGTTCTTTGACGGCACGGCTTCTCTTGTTTTGCCTGGCAGTCGCTTCTCTTCGATCCGGGCTTTTTGGGGGGAGGGGCATGAGGAAGTTCGACGCTTCGTGCCGACGCGAAGCTGTATTTTGCCCACGGCGCCAAACCGAGAGGTACATATGATAGTCTGTAGGTGATGCCTGTGTTGTGGTGTCTGAAGGATCAAATTCATGCGTTCACCAGCAAAAGGCAAAATTCACCAGGGATTGAAGCGCGTGCTGAAATCACCGGCGGGTCTGTCCGGCGGCGGGATTCTGGCGGCGGCCCTTATTCTGGTCCTGTTGTTCTATCTGGATGTCCATGAACAGATCCTGGAGCTGCTGCACTGGTTCGAGGCTCTGGGATTCTGGGCTCCCCTGCTGTTCATCCTGATGATGGCCCTGGTGGTGATCCTGCTGCTACCGGGCGCGCTATTGACCACCGGAGCCGGGTTTGTGTTCGGCCTCGTTGAAGGATCGATCGTCGTTATCCTGGGAACGACCCTGGGCGCCGGGGTAGCCTTTCTGGCGGCCCGCTATCTGCTCCGGGAAGGCAGCGAACGCTTTATGCGAAAATATGAGCGGCTCCGGCTGCTGGGGGAGGAGCTCGGCGACGCGGGCTGGAAAATCGTTTTGCTGACCCGCCTGATCCCTTTTTTCCCCAGCAAGCTCTCCAACTATTTTTTCGGCCTGACGCCCCTGTCCTTTCGCGGCTATCTCCTCGGCTCCCTCATCGGTTTTATCCCCTTTTCGGTTCACAATGTGTATCTCGGATACCTTGCTGCCGACATCGTCACCCTGAAACAGCGAAATCTGCAGCGTACCCCACTGGAGTGGAGCGTCTATGGGCTGGGGTTTGTGGCCACGGTGGGTACGGTAATCTATCTGAACCGCCTGGCGCGACGGGCTTTGGCCCGTCGCCTGCCGGAGAACTCGGACGAGGTGACGCCATGAGTTGGCTGAAATGGGCCCCCTGGCGCTGGATGATCAGCCGCATCGCCCGGAGCCATGGATTTATCGATCCCATTGCTCTTCTGGCCCGCCTGCATCGGTTTGCCCAGCCATCCGAAGTTGCCGAACCGGTGGAGTTGCTTCGGGCGGGAGTGGTTTTTCATGCCCGCGGTCTGATCAACAGTCGCGTCATCCAGCATAATCTCGACTGGGTCTGGCCCTTCTGGATCGAACGTCAGTTCAGTCCACGGGATGTGGCCTTCATCCCCCGGGCCTTTTCCATCACCCATATCAACCTGACCCACCGCAACTGGACCGCTATCGGCTATCCCGACTGCCCGGAACTGCCTATCGTCGATCCTCGCGGCTTGCTGACCCCCTTTTACGATGGCTGGTCCCTCGATGGCTGGCTGTTGACCGAGGACGGACGCTGTCTGTTCCCCTCCCGGGCCGATACCGCCAGCCAGCAACAGGAGTTGGATCAAAACCTGCGGGTAAGCACCGAAATCCATCAGGACGATCTCTGGCTGCACAGCTGTGCGATGCTGAACGTTGAATCGGGCCACCCCGTCTGCATCCTGGATCTGCAGGGGCGGGCTGCCGTCGACGGCTGGCTTGTGCTGGCTCTGCGGCCGCAGAATCCGGAAGGGATCAGCTTTATCCATGAGGTCCGTCTGTCGGCCACCCGCATGGACTGGACCGTCGACGGTCGGCACAAGGTGTGTTTCAGCAAAGCCGCCCAGCACCATCATGTGTCGGATTACCGCCAGGGTGATGTAGCCATTCATCTGCGGGACATGGAGGAACAGGCTGGAGGAACCTGTGATGTGGGCCTGATCACCGCGGCGGCCCTGTTCCCGCTCAGGGCGGGTGAAGACGGCCGGATCCGAGTCCGGATTCCCTTGCCCGCCGAATCCTCCCCGGCTTTGCCCGATGACCGCTGGCAACAGGTGCGCAGGGATCTGTGCCAACTGGAGTGTCCCGACCCCCCGTACCAGTCCCTGTTCGATGCGGCGATCGCCTCGCTGATTCTGCACGCACCGGGGGATGTCTACCCCGGACCCTATACCTACAAGCGTTTCTGGTTCCGCGACGCTGCCTTTATCATTCACGCCCTGCTTTGTACGGGGCTGATCCCCCAGGCGGAGAGGGCCTTGCTGCGGTTTCCGGAACGGCAGACTCTCGGCGGCTATTTCCACTCCCAGGAAGGGGAGTGGGATTCCAACGGCGAAGTCCTGTGGATTCTGCAGCGTTTCCGGCAAATCACGAACCGGGTTCTGCCCGCGAAACTGCAGAGTCCGGTGCTGCGGGGCGCCCGCTGGATTCTGCGCAAGCGAGTGGATGTGGCGACGACCCTGCCCCATGCGGGATTGCTGCCGGCCGGGTTCAGCGCCGAGCATCTGGGACCCAACGATTATTATTTCTGGGATGATTTCTGGGCCATCGCCGGCCTGCGCGCGGCGGCGGCCTTGTGTGCCGACTTCGATGAAGGCCGCAGCGCCGGACTGATCCATGGCGCAGAGGAATTCGAAACTGCGGTGGAACGCAGTCTGGCCCGGTGCGAAGAACGGCTCGGCCGTCCCGCCATGCCGGCGTCTCCTTACCGGCGCCTGGATGCCGGTGCCATTGGTTCGCTGGTGACCGGTTACCCCCTGCAGTTATACCCTTCCGACGATCCTCGGTTACTGGATACGGTGGAATTTTTGCTGCAGAATTGTTTCCTGGACGACGCCTTTTTCCAGGATATGATCCATTCCGGGCACAATGCCTATCTGACCCTGCATGTCGCCCAGGTGCTGCTGCGCAACGGGGATGCCCGTTACCTTCGGTTGATGGATGCCGTGGCCGCACTGGCCTCGACCACCGGCCAGTGGCCCGAGGCGATCCATCCCCAAACCGGCGGCGGCTGTATGGGGGATGGCCACCATGTCTGGGCCTCCGCCGAGTGGCTCCTGATGATCCGCCACTGTTTTGTGCGGGAAGAGGGCGCCGCACTGATTCTGGGTGCCGGAGTGCCGGAGCGCTGGCTGCGAAGTCGTCAACCGATCCGCTTCGGTCCGGCTCCGACGTCTTTCGGCCCGGTTTCCATCAGCATCGAGCCGCTGGCGGCAGAGGGGCGGTCGCTGCAGATGACCTGGCGCGGGGATTGGCACGGAACCGGTCCGCCAGCCATCGAAATCCGGCTGCCCGGCTATGTCCCCGTGCAGCTGCCGGCGCAGAATTCCTCGCCTACGAATGGCAACGACTATTCGAGACACTCTCTGACCCGACTTACCAGGATGAAGCCATGAACATTGTCATGTTTACCAATACCTACACCCCCCACGTGGGGGGCGTGGCCCGTTCCGTCGAATCCTTTACCAGGGAGTACCGCCGCAAAGGCCATCGCACCCTGGTGGTCGCCCCGGAATTTCCCGGGACGGCCGACCAGGAAGAAGATCTGTTGCGCATTCCGGCCATTCAGAATTTCAATGGCAGTGATTTTTCCCTGGTGCTTCCGGTGTCCGGTCTGCTGAAAGACACAATGAAGGCGTTTCGACCGGAGATCATTCACTCCCACCATCCGTATCTGCTTGGGGTGACGGCTCTGCGCATCGCCCGCTATCGCGGGATCCCCCTGGTTTTCACCCATCACACCCGCTACGAAGAATATTCCCACTATGTGCCGGGAGATTCTCCGTTGCTGAAGCGTTTTATTATCGAAACTGCAACCCAGTACGCCAATCTGGCCGATCTGGTGGTCGCCCCGAGTGAAAGCATCCGCAACCTGCTGCGGGAGCGTGAGATCACCACTGCCGTGGAGATTGTGCCGACCGGCGTTGTGCTGGAGAATTTTTCCTGGGGGGAGGGCGCCGGGGTGCGCCGGCAGCTGAATATTCCTGAGGACAGCTACGTGGTCGGACATCTTGGGCGACTGGCACCGGAAAAGAACATTCAATTTCTAACGCGGTCCGTGGCCGAGTTTATGCGCGCCGCAAAAGACCGAAGTGATGGCTCAGGCTCCTCTTGTCCCTGTTATTTCCTGGTGATCGGCACCGGGCCCGAGGAATCGACCATCCGCGAGATTTTTCGGGAGGCCGGACTTGGTTCCCAACTGCACATGCTCGGCACTCTGCATCAACCCGAGCTGGCCGATGCCCTGGCCGCCATGGATGTTTTTGCCTTTTCCTCGAAGAGCGAGACTCAGGGAATGGTTCTCACCGAAGCCATGGCGGTCGGTATTCCGGTGGTGGCTCTGGACGCCCCGGGAGCCCGGGAGGTGGTCCAGGACCGGGACAACGGCCGCCTGTTGCCGGAGACGGCATCGGTTCGGGAGTTTGCCTCCGCCCTCGCTTCTCTGGCCGAGCAGTCTCCGCCGGAGCGGAGCCAGATGCGGGAATCCGCCCGGCGGACCGCCGAAAGCTTTTCTATGAACCGGACCGCCGAAAAAATACTGGGCTGCTACGCCGCCCTCCAGCCTTATAAGTCCGTCGGCTGGGCCGAGCCCGAAGAAAGCTGGGAGGCGAGCCTGAGATTGATCAAAACGGAATGGGATATTCTCAAGTCTGCCGGAAGCGCTGCCGGAGCCGCTTTGAGCGGCGCAGGGCCAGTCAAAAGGCGAAAAGCATGATCGGAAAGCTTGAGAAATATCTCCGGCAAACACAGCGTTTTTTCAGCCGCAGCGAATGGCTGGCACGCTGGCTCAAACTCCCCATATTCGAAGGGACCGCATCACGGCCCGGACTGCTCATGATACAACTCGACGGATTTTCCCGACGAGAGTTCGAAAAGGCCCTAGCCAAAGGCGAATTGCCTTTCATGAAGCGTCTGCTGCAGCGTGAGCACTATCAGCTGAAGACTCTGTATTCCGGTCTGCCTTCCAGCACCCCGGCGGTGCAGGCTGAACTTTTTTATGGGGTGAAACAGGCGGTCCCGGCTTTTTCTTTTAAAGACCCCCATCTTGAGCGGATCATTCGGATGTTCGAACCGGAAGCGGCCGTGCAACTGGAAAAACGGCTGCTGGCAGAAGGCGATGAGCCCCTGTTACGGGAAGGGAGCGCCTATTCGAATGTCTATACGGGAGGCGCCGCCGAGGCGCATTTCTGCCCGGGAGCCCTGGGATGGGGACCCTCGCTGCGTCGCGCCAACCCCCTCGTCATCCTGGTGTTGTTGCTCAGCAATGCCTACAGTTTCCTGCGCACGGCGTTGTTGCTGCTTCTCGAATGCTGCCTGGCCTTCGTCGATTTTTTCCGTGGAGTCAATCTTGGTCATAACTTTTTAAAGGAGCTCAAGTTTGTTCCGACCCGGGTCGCCATCTGCATCCTTTTGCGCGAATTAATTGTCATTGGGGCCAAAATCGATATAGTTCGAGGTCTTCCCATCATTCATCTCAACTTTCTCGGCTACGATGAACAGGCCCATCGTCGCGGTCCGGACTCCCAATTTGCCCACTGGACCCTCAAAGGTATCGATGACGCCGTCAAACGGCTCTGGTCTGCGGCAGGCCGTTCGAAATGGCGTCACTACGATGTCTGGATCTATTCCGATCATGGCCAGGCCCGGGTGATGTCCTATGAGCAGCAGCAGGGACATTCGATAAATGAGGCCGTACGGGAAACCTTTCAGCACTTGAATGAGTTCAATGGGGTGGCCTGGGCTGATGGTGCTGAAACGATTCAAACCCAGCGGGTCAACCTGCTGGGAGGCGACCGATTCCAGAAACTGCTTTCCCGACGAACCTCCCATTCTTCAGAAAATAGCGAAGAATTGGCGGCGGTAGTGGCTCTTGGTCCGGTAGGGTTTATCTATCCGACTAGGGAGCTGGCCGTCGCCGAGAGCAAATTCGTGGCCCGCGAGTTAACGGGAAAGTACGGTGTTCCGGCGGTGATTTTTCGTCAGGAAGAAGGGAAACTGCAGGTCTGTACCGCCGAAAGCGATTTCGGGCTGGCCGGGCAGGAGGAACGCCTCTTCGGTGCCGATCATCCCTTTCTCGGCGAAATCGAAAAGGATCTGGCAGCGCTGTGTCGACATCCGGGCGCCGGGGCATTCACCCTGCTTGGATGGTGCGCTGGAGCAAAGGGGCTCTCTTTTGCGGTGGAAAGAGGGGCACACGCCGGAATCCGTATCGAAGAGACCGAGGCCTTCAGTCTGCTGCCAGGGGACACGGAAATTCCGGCGAGGGAAAAGGCGTATCTGGGGATGCAGGATCTTCGCCGGGCGGCCCTGCACCACCTCGGGAGGGAAAAACTTCTGCCCGTGTCTGTGGGTGGAAGGAGTCACAGGGAATCTGGAAAGAGCCTGCGGGTCATGACCTACAACGTCCACGGCTGTGTCGGCATGGACGGCAAGCTGGCTCCGGAACGCATCGCCCGGGTCATCGCCCGTGTCCGCCCTGACGTGGTGGCTTTGCAAGAGCTGGATGTGGGTCGGGCGCGGTCGGGCGGCATGGACCAGGCCCATCTTATCGCCCATTATCTGGAGATGGATTATCATTTCCATCCCGCTCTGCATCTGGAAGAGGAACGCTACGGCGATGCCATCCTGACCCATCTGCCCCTGCGGCTCATCAAAGCCGGGCCGCTGCCGACCCTGGCCGACAAGCCGTACCTGGAACCCCGGGGAGCGCTGTGGGTGGCCATCGATTGGCACGGGACGGAAATCCAGATTCTCAATACCCACCTGGGGTTGCTGGCTGCGGAGCGCATGGCTCAGATAAAAGTCCTGCTCGGCCGGGAATGGCTCGCTGGCTGTCCGGCCGAGATGCCGCTCGTCCTGTGCGGGGATTTCAACGCCGGCCCTTCTTCGCCGGTCTGCTACCGTATCAGCCAAGGTCTCCGGGGGGTGCAGTCTGTCACCGGACGGCTAAGGTCGAAAAAAACCTTTCCCAGCCGTCTGCCCGTAATCCGTATTGATCATATATTCATCAGCAAGAAATTAACAGTGAATAGAACCCTGGTGCCGCGTTCGGCGCTGACAATGGTCGCCTCCGATCATCTGCCCCTTATTGCCGAATTGCGCCTTAACCACATATCGTAAAAACAACGTAAATCTGCAGGATCAGTCCCTTTGTTTTCTGCGAAGGGTCGGTTTTCTGGGTCAGAGTAGCATAGGAACAGCCGAAGGGGACGTTGCTAACCAGTCAATTAGCTATCCCTTTTTTCCAGACCCTCTCGCCAACCTCTTTTCAAGCCCCCCATTGTAAAAACAGGAACCTGGCCGTAACTGGCCGGTCCCTGTTTTTTTGACACCGGCATGGGTGTAATCCGGGGCAGTTGGCTTCCTTTCCGCCCTCATATGATCTTGCTGAGGGGA
>PWVL01000117.1 GCA_003561875.1 Desulfuromonadales bacterium
ATACCGGATGCCGATCCGGTACACAAGGTCAGCATCATTCCTCGAGGTCGGGCGCTGGGCGTGACCATGTATCTGCCGGCCGAGGAAAAATACAACGAGACCCGTACCGGTCTGATGACGGTGATCTCCACTCTGCTGGGTGGCAGGGTGGCCGAAGATGTGGTGTTCGGCGAAATTACCAGCGGTGCCAGCAACGATATCGAACGGGTGACGGGTATTGCCCGGAAGATGGTCTGCGAATGGGGAATGAGTGAAAAGGTCGGTCCTCTGGCTTACGGCGAAAAGGAGGGCGAAGTTTTTCTGGGGCGGGATCTGGGCCACATGAAAAACTACAGCGAAGCGACGGCTGTGGAGATCGACGGCGAGATTCGGCGGATTGTGCAGGAGTGCTACGAAAGGACTCGCAAAATTCTCAGTGAAAACCGCCCAGGTCTGGACCGTCTGGCGGAAGCACTGCTGGAAAAGGAGACCCTGGATGCCCGCGAGGTGCGGGTGCTGGTGTTCGGTGAACCGGCGCCTGACGACCTTGCGGAGGCAAAGCCGGAATTCGCCGGTTTCTCGACCGAGGCCTGATTGTCTGTTTCCGTCACCCTGTATCCCGTATCTTCCGAGCAGGATCTGCGCAGCCGGTTGCAGCGGGAAGGTTTTGTTCCCGCCGGAAGGATTTTTTTGCCGGCGGGTGTTTTTTCTTGTCTTGCGCTGGTTGCGGGATTGTCTTCCGCCGATATTTTTTCGTTTGCCGCCGCCACTGCCCGGCGTAGCGATCTGACGATTCTGCAGGGCCGTTTCAGTGCCGGGGCCGATGATGCTCTGGCGCTAATCACCGGGCCCGCCTTGTTGCGATCTCTGGCGCGCTGCGGGCGGCTGCCCGGCAAGCTGTCGACGGAATTGAACAGGGCTCTCGATGTGTCGGCGCTACGCCCCCGACAGATAACCGGCCGTAGTCGGCTTCTGCGCCTGGATCGGCCCGGAGTCATGGGCATTCTCAACGTGACTCCCGATTCTTTTTATGCCGAAAGCCGCCAATGGCGGCTGGATCAGGCCCTGCGCCTGGGTGAGCGGTTGGCGGCCGAAGGCGCGGATATCATCGATGTCGGCGGCGAAAGCACCCGTCCGGGGGCGGCTTCCGTCAGCCTTGATCAGGAGTTGGAACGGGTTATTCCGGTCATTGAAAAGCTGGTTCGGGAGTTGGACTGCCCCCTTTCCGTCGACACCAGCAAAAGCCGGGTCGCGGCTGCCGCTGTGGCCGCCGGTGCCGATTTTGTCAACGACATCAGCGGCCTGCAGTTCGATCCCGAAATGGCCCGGGTCGTGGCCGAGAACGAAGCCGGATTGTTCGTGATGCATTCCCGGGGACGGCCCCGGGAGATGCAGCACAACACCTGTTACGACGATCTGCTGGGCGAGGTCGTGGACCATCTGGCAGCAGCCATCGACCGGTCCCTGGACGTTGGTATTCGGCAAGACCGGCTGGCCGTGGATCCCGGAATCGGCTTCGGCAAGAGCGCTGAGGGCAACCTGACTCTGCTCCGCCATCTGGAGGCGCTGCACAGCCTGGGTTGTCCCCTGCTGCTGGGAACCTCGCGCAAAAGTTTCATCGGTCGCGTGCTTGGTCTTGAGGACCCGGCTTTGCGGTTGTCCGGATCCCTGGCCACTGTCGCTCTTGGGGTGGCGGCCGGTGTTCAGATGTTTCGGGTTCACGATGTGCGAGCGACCCGGGAAGCGGCACGGATGGCCTGGGCCGTCTGTCATGAACAACTACCGTAAATTTCAGGTCAGGAAGAGGGTGCCGTTGGTGTCGGCGGGGAGCGTATGGACGGATTTTTCGACTATATGAAAGGCTTCAGATGGCTTCTCGATACCCTCGATGTAGGTCTGGTCGCCTTTATCATCTACCGCATCATGCTGTTGATCAAGGGAACCCGGGCAGTTCAGATGCTGGTCGGTCTGGCGGTGATTCTGACCGTTTACGTTGCCTCCAGGGTCAGCGGACTGCATACCCTGCAGTGGATCCTTGATAATTTTCTGGCCTCGATCATCCTGGTAATCGTGGTTCTTTTTCAGGAGGATATCCGTCGTGCCCTGATTCATGTCGGTGCCAATCCGTTCTTTGCCGATCTGTCCTACCGGGAGGAAAGCGCGGTCATGTCCGAGCTGGTCAAGGCCTGCGTCAACATGGCCAACAAGCGTATCGGCGCCCTGATCGTCATCGAGCGGGAAACGGGGCTTAAAGACTTTCTGGAAGTGGGAGTGGAAATCGACGCCAAGGTCTCCAGTGACCTGATCACCTCGATTTTTCTGCCTTATTCGCCCATTCACGACGGCGCGGTAGTTCTGCAGCAAGGCCGCCTGAAGCGGGCCGGCTGTTTTTTGCCCCTGACCCAGAACCCCGACGTCAGCAAAACCCTGGGGACGCGCCACCGGGCCGCGATCGGCCTTACCGAACTGGTGGATGCGGTGGCCATCGTGGTTTCCGAGGAAACCGGCAAGATCTCGGTGGTGGTGGGCGGTCGCATGACCAGAGATCTTGATTCTACAGCGCTGAGCCGGGTTCTCAAGAGGCTTCTGGAACCTCGTGAAAAACGGCAGAAGGGCTCCAAGGCATGATGAAAAAATTGCTGGAAAACTGGACCCTGAAAGTTCTGGCTCTCATTTTCGCCTCCATCTTGTGGTTTTTTGTCACCGGTGAACAGAAGCTGGAGCGTTACTACGCAGTGCCTCTTGATTTGAAAAATCTTCCCAGCGGCATGATGGTGGTCAGTGAGTTGCCGGAAAATATCGACGTGCGCATCAGCGGCCCTCGGACTCTGCTGATGAATCTTCATCTACAGCAGATCAGCATCACAATCGATCTGCAGGGACTGGAGCCGGGTGTGACTACCCTCAAGCGCCTGGAAGAGCGTCTCGATCTGCCCGGCCCTCTCAAAATCACCCGCCTGTCGCCTTCTTATGTGGATGTGAAACTCGAGCGCATCGCCAGCAAGCAGGTGGAGGTCGCTCCCCGGGTCAGCGGTGAACCGGCAGCCGGATACCGCCTGGTGGAGGTTCGCAGTGAACCTCGCAGAGTGATGGTCGAGGGGGCCGAAAGCGCGGTGGAGAAGTTGGAGCGGATCACCACCGCGACACTTGATGTCACGGGCCTGCGGGAGAATCTGAGGCGCGAGGTGGCGTTGCTTTCTGCGGGCCGTCTCATCAGCATCCAGAATTCGGAGGCGGTAACGCTGGAGGTTGTTATCGCTCCTTTAGTACCGGAAGAATGACAACCTGATCAGGAGCGACAATACCATGATCCAGAAAAAGCTTTTTGGCACCGACGGTGTCAGAGGGGTGGCCAACAGTTATCCCATGACCACCGAGATCGCCATGCAACTCGGTCGGGCCATTGCCTACATTTTCAAAAAGAATGATCGTCGACATCGCATCGTGATCGGCAAGGACACCCGGCTCTCAGGTTACATGATTGAAAACGCCCTGGCGTCGGGAATCTGTTCCATGGGTGTTGATGTACTGCTGGTGGGCCCTTTGCCCACCCCCGGCATTGCTTTCATCACCACGTCCATGCGTGCTGATGCCGGGGGGGTGATTTCGGCGTCCCACAACGCTTACCAGGACAACGGTATCAAGTTTTTCAGCGGTGACGGTTTCAAACTCCCGGACGAAACGGAACTTGCCATTGAAGAGTTGATTTTTTCCAGGGAAATCGACTCCCTGCGGCCTATTGCCGAGCAGGTCGGCAAGGCCTACCGGATTGATGACGCGGTGGGACGCTACGTGGTTTTCCTGAAAAACTCCTTTCCCCGGGAACTGGATTTGATCGATCTGAAGATCGTTCTTGACTGCGCCAACGGGGCAGCCTACAAGGCGGCACCCGCGGTGTTGACAGAACTCGGGGCGGAGGTGGTTCTGCTGGGGGCTTCCCCCAACGGTACCAACATTAACGCCGGTTGCGGCTCTCTTCATCCGGAAGTTATTTCGGCGGCAGTCAGAGAGCATAAGGCCGACCTGGGTATGGCCCTTGATGGTGACGCGGATCGCGTGATTTTCGTCGACGAAAATGGTCGTGAAGTCGACGGCGATCACATTATGGCTATTTGCGCCACCGACCTGCTGAAGCAGGGCAAACTGGCCCGCAATACCCTTGTGGCCACGGTCATGAGCAACATGGGGCTCGATCTGGCCGTTCGTCAGGCCGGGGGTTATGTGGTCAAGACGGCGGTCGGGGACCGCTATGTGGTGGAGGAGATGCGCCGCAGCGGCTATAATGTGGGGGGAGAACAGTCGGGCCACATGGTTTTTCTGGATTACAACACGACCGGCGACGGCATGGTTTCCGCCCTTCAGTTACTGGCCATCATGCAACGGTCCGGCAAATCCCTTTCCGAACTGGCCTCGGTGATGAAGGCTTTGCCGCAGGTTCTGATCAATGTTCGGGTGGAAAAAAAACGTCCCGTTGCCGAGGTTCCCGAAGTGGCCCGGTGCATTGAAGAGGCCGAGGGAGAACTGGCCGGATGCGGCCGGGTGCTGATCCGGTACTCAGGAACCGAGCCATTGATGCGCATCATGCTCGAAGGTCAGGACGAAACCCGGATCACGGCTCTTGCACAAAGGATTGCCGATACGGTGGACCGACACATGAATGGTTCAGGAAAGGAGCCCTGATATGGTCAAGCTTGGAGTGAATGTCGATCATGTTGCCACCGTGCGCCAGGCCCGGGGAGGTCATGAGCCCGACCCGGTAACCGCCGCCGCCCTGGCTGAATTGGCCGGTGCCGACAGCATTACCGTGCATCTGCGCGAAGACCGCCGGCATATACAGGACCGGGATGTGGAATTGCTCAGCCAGACGGTCAAGACCCGGCTCAATCTGGAAATGGCCGCTACCGAGGAAATGATCGGCATCGCTTTGAAAATCCTCCCTTACAGCGTCACCCTGGTACCGGAGAAGCGACAGGAGCTGACCACCGAAGGCGGGCTCGACGTCATTCAGCTGCGGGCCTCCCTTAAGGATCAGGTGGCTACCCTGCGCCAGGGCGGAATGCTGGTCAGCCTGTTTATCCATCCGGATCTGGAACAGCTCAAGGCCGCCCATCGGGTCGGTGCCCAGGCGGTGGAGTTGCACACCGGGACCTATTGTGAAGCGACGGATGAGACGGAACGCAGGGCGGAGCTGGCCAAACTTGAATCGGCTGTTCGGGCCGGAAAAAAACTTGGTCTGCAGGTCAACGCGGGACACGGTCTCAACTATCGGAACGTGCGCGAGGTGGTGGCGTTGGAGGGGATAGAGGAGTTGAACATTGGTCACAGCATCGTGGCGCGGGCGGTGCTGGTCGGTATGGAACGGGCGGTGCGGGAGATGGTGGCGCTGCTTCAGGGCCGCTGATGCCGTCGCGGATTTCCGGAGTGGGCAACGACCTTTGCCGCATCAGCCGGTTTCGGCGTTTTGTCGAGACCGACAGGCGGGCCTTGCTGGAGCGGATTTTTACTGCTGAAGAACTGTCCTACGCCCGGGCCAAGGCCGACCCTGCGCCGCATCTGGCGGTTCGTTTTGCCGCTAAAGAGGCGCTGCTTAAGGCTCTGGGACTGGGGCTCCGCTGTGGGATCCGCTGGCGCGAGGTGGAAGTAGTCCGCAATGACCTGGGTCGGCCGGCTCTGGTTCTCCACGGGCGGGCGTTGAAGCTGATGCAGGCCGGGGGGCATCACAGGATGCATTTGTCCTGCACTCATGACGGTGATTATGCCCTGGCCACGGTGATCCTGGAAGAATCCTGGACATAGAAACGTTATTTATCCAGAGGCGGCTGGTGAGTCGCCCCATTTGCAAACATGGGAGAGGCTATGCTCAAGGCACGGGATATCATGACCCGCAAAGTTCACACTGTTGACGCTGATACCAGCGTCGAGGAACTGGCTCGCAAGTTCATTGCAACCGGGGTTAACGCCATGCCGGTGCTCGATGAAGCCGGGGAGCTGTTCGGCGTGGTGACGGAAACCGACCTGATCGCCCAGGATCGGCCCCTGCATCTGCCGACGGTGATTTCCCTGTTCGACTGGGTGTTCTACCTGGAGAGCGAAACCCGTTTCAGGGAACAGGTCGAGAAACTGACCGCACGCAAGGTGAGCGAGATCTGCACTCGGGAAGTGACAACCTGTTGCGAGGAAACGCCGGTGACCGAAATCGCCGCTCTGATGGTGGAAAACCGGGTCCACATGCTGCCCGTCGTGGACGGAAAAAAGCTGCTGGGCGTGGTGGCCCGACTTGACATTATTCGCAGCATGGGAATCTGATTCGTGGAACGCTGGAATCTGTCGACGGGCTCCGAAAAGGAAACCATGGAGTTGGGCTTCTGTCTGGGGGCACTTATCGACCGGCCGCTGATTGTTCTGCTGAGCGGTGACCTGGGCGCCGGCAAGACCTGTTTCAGCCGCGGCCTGGCCCGTGGTCTCGGCGTGCCCGAAGAGGTGCCTGTCGCAAGCCCTTCCTACACTCTGATGAACAGCTACAATGGCCGGCTGGAGCTGCACCACTTCGACCTGTATCGGCTGAGCGAACCGGAAGAGCTGCTGGATCTCGGTCTGGAGGACTATCTTCCCGGTGGCGGTGTGGCGGTCATCGAGTGGGCCGATATCTTTACCGGTCTGGCGCGGCAGTATCTGGCGGTACACATGAGTCATCAGGGACCGGATCAGCGTCTCCTTGAATGCGCGGCCGCAGGATCCTGTGCTCTGAATCTGCTGCAACGCTGGCGCCGACAATGGCTCAGGCAGTCCGCCGGAGCTGGTTGCTTTTGACTGTCCCCGGCAACGGTGTCTGCAGGGTTGGAAAATGTATTGCTGTATTGAGAAAAGGACCGCCTCGGGCCTGCCAGTTGTCGACGGCGTGCAGAGGATGTGTTGCCTTATTGACAGGAGGAGAAGGAATTCATGGCCCTGGTAGTGCAGAAATACGGCGGCACCTCGGTTGGCACCATTGACAGAATACGCAATGTTGCCGGCCGGGTCGCCAGAACTTACGATGAAGGTCATCAGCTTGTTGTGGTCCTGTCGGCCATGTCCGGCGAGACCAACAAGTTGGTGGCGATGGCCCACGAGATGTGTGACCATCCCGATGAACGGGAATACGATGCGCTGGTTTCCTCAGGGGAACAGGTGACGATCTCGCTGTTGGCCATGTGTCTCAAATCCATGGGTTACCAGGCCTGCAGTTTCCTCGGCCACCAGGTACCGATTATCACCACCGACGATTATTCCCGCGCCCGCATCGAACATATCGGCAGTGAAAAAGTGCGTGCCGCTCTGGAATCCGGAACCATTGTGGTGGTGGCGGGAT
>PWVL01000024.1 GCA_003561875.1 Desulfuromonadales bacterium
ATCTGAACAACCTGCGGCAGGTCGCCGAGATCTTCGCCGCAACCCTGGAAACCGCCCCATGATGCGACCGGTGATCGTGCTGGACCGGGTCGGCTTCCGCTACAACGAGCTGCCGGTGCTGGAGGACATCTGCCTGACGATTCGGCACAGGGATTTTCTCGGCATCGTCGGTCCCAACGGCAGTGGCAAAAGCACCCTGCTCAAGCTGATCCTCGGCCTGCTTTCACCCCAGCAGGGGCGGATCGAGGTGTTCGGCACCGATCCCGTCGATTCGCGGTTGCGTATCGGCTACGTACCCCAGTTCGCCACCTTTGATCGCCATTTTCCGATCACGGTTCTGGATACGGTGCTGCAGGGACGGCTCGGCATTTCGCCCGCTCTGTTCGGCTACCGCCGGGCAGACCGGGAAAGCGCCCGTCAGGCCCTGGCCGAAGTGGACATCCTGGAGTTGCAGCAGCGCCCTCTCACCGCCCTCTCCGGCGGCCAGTTGCAGCGGGTGCTCATCGCCCGGGCTTTGGCCTGCGGTCCCGAAGTCCTGATTCTGGACGAACCGACCGCCCACATCGACCCTAAGGTGGAGGAGGGGGTGTTTGAACTGCTCAAGCGCCTCAACGAGCGCCTGACCGTCATCGTGGTGTCCCACGACGTGGGCTTCATCACCCGCTACATCACTCGGGTAGCCTGTCTCAACCGGCGCCTGGTCTGTCACCCGACCGCGGAACTGACCGGAAAAATGATCGAAGAACTCTACGGCGGTCCTCTCAAGATGGTGCAGCACGACACTGTCATTGACGGTCACGCCTGAACCAGCTTGTTTTCATCCGGAGTTTCCGGATGGACACCAGCTTGAAACCGCGCTTTTTTCAATCTACAGGATCCCTGCATGACCGATCTTTTCAACGCCCTGCTCACCCAGAACTTTCTTCAGAACGCCCTTCTTGGCGGCCTGCTGGCCAGCGTGGCCTGCGGCATCACTGGTTCCTACGTGGTGGTCAAACGCATCGGCTACATGGCCGGGGGCATCGCCCACGCGGTCCTCGGGGGGATGGGCCTGGCCTACTATCTCGGACGCAGTCCCCTGTCCGGAGCCATTGCCTCTGCCCTGCTGGCGGCCCTGATCATCGGCTGGGTCAGTCTCCAGTGGCGCAAACAGGAGGACATCGTTATCAGCGCCCTGTGGGCGGTGGGCATGGCTTCGGGCATCCTTCTAATCAGCGCCACCCCCGGTTACAACGTCGATCTGCTGAGCTACCTGTTCGGCAACATCCTGATGATTCCCCGTCATGGCCTGCAGTTGATCTTCTGGCTCGACCTAGGCATTCTGCTGATCGTGCTGCTGTTCTACAAGCCCCTGCTGGCCATTTCCTTTGACGAAGAATTCGCCGAACTGCGCCAGATCCCGGTGCGGTTTTTCACCCTGCTGCTGTTGTGTCTGGTGGCGCTGACGGTGGTGATTCTGATTCAGGTCGTGGGCCTGATCATGGTCATCGCCCTCCTCACCCTGCCGGCAGCCATCGCCGGCCATTTCGTGGCGTCCCTGGGCCGCATGATGCTGATTGCCATGGCCCTGGGCATGCTCTTTACCAGCGGTGGACTGGCCCTGTCCTACCAGTACGACCTGCCTTCCGGAGCGGTCACCGTGCTCCTTGCCGGCGCGGCCTATCTGCTGATTACCCTGGGCAAAGTGCTCGGCGATCGCTGGCAACGTCGCCACCGTCCGGCAGATTGAGCTGCGCACAAAGCGCCGAAAGCGGCTGTGGACAAGCCTGTGAAAAACCGCAAACCCCGCTTTGCCAAGAAGGATTTCACTGCCTCTTTGAACAACCTATCTTACTGAGAAACAATACCTTCCGCCCGGGTCCTCCGCTCATGAGAAAATTTGCCGGCCCTTGTTGACAGGAAACCGGAAACAGCCGCCCGGCTGGCTCATTCAGGCTACCTGGAGGAATCGGGCAAGGCCTCCCCAAGCAATTCCAGAGTATGGGCCGCCCGCAGTCCGAGGCCGCGTTTTTCCAGAGCGCCGCGCAGCATGATCAGGCATCCGGGGCAGTCCGTGGCCACCACCGCGGCGCCGCTGCGGAGAATGGCGTTGACCTTGTCCTTGGTGATCTCGCGGCTGATTTCGGGATACCCGGCGAAAGAATAGGAACCGCCGAAGCCGCAGCAGCGATCGGCCCGCTCCATCTCCTGCACCTGCCAGCCGGCTTCGCTCAACAACTGTCGGGGCTCCTGCCAGACACCGCAGCGACGCTTGAGATGGCAGGAGTCGTGATAGGTCAATGTGCCCCGCTGAACATGGGCCGCCGGATCCGGGCCCTGCTCGGCCACAAAGACTGCCGCATCACGGGTGATTCCGGCAAGCCGGCGGGCGGCTTCGGCGTACTCGGCATCGTCCTGCAGCAGCTCGACAAAGTGCCGGCGCAGGGCTGTGCTGCAGGTCGGGCAGACCGTAATCACGGCTTGCGGATTGTCGGCCAGCAGGGCCCGTACATTCTGGCGGGCCAGTTCGGTGGCGGTTTCCCGATCGCCACCGTAAAGGGCCGGTATACCGCAGCAGGTCTGCTGCAGGGGGAAGCTCACCGCCATGTCGGCCCGGTTAAGCAGTTTGACCAGCGACAGGCCGATGCGAGGATGCACAAAATCCGTGGCACAGCCGGCGAACAGGGCAACCTGCCTGTGTCCAGACACCGGCTGATTCTCGACAGCGGGGAGCAGGTCGCGCAGCGGCTTTTCGACAATGACCGGCAGGGTACGCCACTCGGTGAGAGAAGAGAAGTGCAGGGGCAGATGGCGAATGCTGTCCCGTCCGCCAAAGACGGGTTTCTGCAGCAGTGAAGCGCCGCGCAGCAGAGCGTGAAACAGCCGTCGATTCCGCAACACCTGACGAAAAACCAGGGATTTCGCCAGACCGAGGCCTTCCCGGTCGCCGATCCGGCGGCGCAGGCGAAGAATGATCTCTTCCAGGTCAATGGCGGCGGGGCAGATGGCCGCGCAGGCCCGGCAGCCGATGCAGGCCCCGATGAGTTCGCCGGCCGGTTCCAGGCCGCTGAAAAATGCGGTCAGCACCAGACCGATGGCGCCGACGTAGACGTCGCCGAAAACCTGTCCGCCGATGGTCTGATAAACGGGGCAGACATTGGCGCAGGCACCGCATTTCAGACAACGCAGGGCATCTTTGCAGTCGGCATCCGCGGCCAGGGTACTGCGGCCGTTGTCAAGCAGCACGATGTGCAACTCTCTGGCCTGCCCCTCCCGGGGCACCGGACCGCGAATCCAGCTGACATAGGAGGTCATGACCTGGGCGGTGGCGCTGCGGGGCAGCACCTGCAACACGCAAAGGGCATCTTCAAGGGTCGGCACCAGCTTGTCGATGCCCACCAGCACCACATGCAGCGGCGGCAGGCTGGCCACCAGCCGGGCGTTGCCTTCGTTGGTTACCAGAGCCAGGGTACCGGTCTCGGCCACCGCCAGGCTGGCACCACTGATGCCCATGCCGGCCTCCAGAAACCGGTTCCGCAGCTGGCGACGGGCGACTCCGACCAGATGTTGGATGTCCACCGGCTCCGCTTCTCCGGTGACCTCGCCGAACAGGGCCGCCACCTCGTCCCGGAACATGTGAATGGCGGGCATGACCATGTGGCTGGGCCGCTGACCCGCCAACTGTACGATCCATTCCCCAAGGTCGGTCTCCAGGGCCTCGACCCCGGCCTGTCGCAGGGCTGCGTTGAGGCCGGTTTCTTCACTGGTCATGCTCTTGCTCTTGACCGCCAGCCGGACGCCGTGACGACGGGCCAGATCAACGATGTAGGCGTTGGCGGCGGCGCCGTCGACGGCTCGAAAGACGCGCGCGCCGGCGGCCCTTGCCAGCCGGGAAAATTGTTCCAGATAATCCTCGCGGTGGCTGTCGACCTCGTCCTTGAGTCGGGAGACATTCTGGCGCAATGCCTCGAAGTCCATCCCTGTGAAGGCCTGCCGGCGGGCTTCCAGGTAGGCATCACCAAAACGGTGCAGGGCATCCTGCTGGCGGGTGGCGGCCAGGGCAGCTTCGATGCGGGCCCGGTAGTTTCGATCCCGTTGACGGTTCAAAGTGAAACCTCGTCAGCTTTCCAGCAAATCCTCCGAAACCCCTTGCAGCAACAGAATGTGCAGTTGCGCCGGCCCGTGGACCCCGATGGTCAACACCCGTTCGATATCTGCGGTACGGCTGGGGCCGGTAATGAAGGCGGTGAAACCGGGATCGGGGTGCTTCTGCAGTTGACCCAGCACACCGACGGCGGCCATGCTGTCGGCCAGAATCTTGCGCGGATCGAGAATCACGAAATGCCGCAATGGAAGGGTGCTGGCCAGCCGCAACGGCTCATCGGTGCTGTCCAGCACCACCGTCCCGGTATCTGCCAGGGCGAAATTGGCCCCGGTCACGCCGCTGTCGGCCCGTGGCGCGAGCCGTCGAAAATCTTCGGTAATCACCGGACAGTTCCGCTGACGCAACCCCGCGGCAAGATTCAGTCGGCTGCCGACGGCAAAATTCGGCAATAATATGGAGCCGGCCGCTTCGGCGGCCAGATAATCCAGCAGCGCGGAACGCCGGGGACACCGAACAACCCGGGCCCCGGCCCTTTCGGCGGCGGTCGTAAACCGGTCCGTCAAATCCATGCCCGTCCCCCCCGCATACAACGAAAAAACCGCCCGGCACCCTTTCGGCGCACAGGGGCGGTTTCTGCAGAACCCACTCCGAAGTTTTTACAATCCCTGCCCGGCCTTGAACCGCTTCAGCCAGGTCTGGAACTCCTCTTCTTCATTCTCCAGCTCAAAGGCATTGATCAGCCCCCGGCGCAGGGCCAGGGCCACCGCCCGGTTGCGGAAGTTGAAAGCGTCCCCGAACTTCTCGCTGTGAAATTGCTCCTGGTCGATACCGAGCTTGCTGTAGAGGGAGTTGAGTCGGCTCTGCACACCCCGTCGGGAAAGATAGCGGCGCTGGGCGATGAGGTTGTCCGTCAGGCCGAGGGAGATGTCGAGCAGGGCCTCGAATTCGATATCGGACAGGGCGGTCTGGCTATGCCCGGCCCGCCCCTGGACCTTGCGCACCTCGGGATCGATCCAGCACTGTTCTTCGAGCAGCACCGTGCGAATGGCCGAGGCGATGCGTTCCTGGGTGTTGGATTTGAGCAGATAGCCGTAGACCGTTTCCGGAGGCACGATACGGGACAGGGTCCGCACGTACATCTCGTCCTTGAACTGGCTCCAGAACACGATCCGCGCCCGGGGCTTGCGCTGCCAGAGATTGCGGGCCAGTTCAATGCCGTTCATCTCGGGCATCTGAATGTCACTGATGAGCAGAGGCTGCTCCCTCTCCAGGGCCATCTTCAATGCCACCAGGCCGTTGTGGGCGCGGTCGACCCGGCAGGGAACCTCCCAGGTCTTGATGAGTTGTTCGAGAAATTCCGCATCCCGCGGGTTGTCCTCCACGATGAGGATGTGGATCAGGTCGCTCATGCGCTGTTCCTCCCTGGGTTTGACATGGGCAGTATCAGTTCGAATCGGGTGCCGGTGCTAAATCGTGAGGCACCCCAACTGACCTGACCGCCGATGGTCCGGGCCCGCTCGCGAATATTGTTGAGCCCCCGCCCTCCACCGTGAGCCACCTGGCGAATGTCGAAACCGATTCCGTTATCCTCCACCGACAGGACCACCTGGTCCTCTCGCACATCGAGGTTGACCTCGTAGCGGCTGGCACGGGCATGCTTGACGACGTTGTGAATCGCCTCGACGGCGATGCGATACAGAGCCAGCTTGGTCTGTCGCGACAGTCCCAGAACGTCTACTTCCGGGGCAACGTAAAGGTGGTATTCGGGGGTTTCGCCCTTGCTCGCATAGCGCTCCAGATGGGACTGCAGCGCCGCGCCGAGGCCTAGAATCTCCAGGGTTTGAGGATGCAGATTGTCCATCAGGTGACGCAGATCGGTAATCGTGCTTTTCAGCTCGTCTTCCAGCAGTTCCGCCTGGTCCCGGCAGAGTTCCTGTTTCTGCAAAAACTGCAGGCCGCGTAAAATGGACGACAGATCGGACAGGGTCTGGTCGTGTATGTCCATGGCGATACGCCGACGTTCCTCCTCGGCACCTTCCAGCAGCTTTTCCGTACCGACCACGCGGATCAGCTGTTCGGTCATGCGGTAGATGGACAGGGTCAGATCGTCCAGCTCATCCCGCACCACTTCGGGAGCGGCGGGCGGGGTCAGATCTCCGCGAACGATGTTGCCGGCAGTATCGGAGAGCCGTTGCACCCGACGCAGGATACGGCGCGAAAAATACAGCGAAAGGAGAATGCCGACAGGAATGGCGGCACCGAGCACAATAACGGAAACCAGCGCGGCCCGGTCCATCAGCTTGTCGAGGTCGTTGCTTTTAACCGGCTGGGTGGCCTCGCGCATTTGCTGGGTTCGCGTGGAGAGATCGGCCAGTTGCGGCTGCAGGCGGGACATGTTGGCCAAAAAATGGGGCAGATCCAGGCCGCGGCGCGGATTGAGCTGGTCTACAATGTCCTGCAGTTCCGTGGCCCTGTCCTCCTCCAGATCCATCAGCGGCAGAATGCGCTGCACCGCCATGGCAAGATGGGCGTGCATCTCTTCCAGGCGATCCAGCAGATCCTGCACCTGGTCTTCCCGAATCAGGAATTCGCTGGAGCGCAACTCGTGCTGACGTCCCAGATCGTACATCCGCTGGGCCGCCATATTGGCCTGGGTTAGAGAAATGATGATGGTGCCGATCTTCTGCAGCTGTGCCCTTTTCTGGGACAAGTCCCAGTAGGTGTACTGGAGAAAACCGAGCAACAGGGTCATCAGCAGCAGGACCGCCGCCGGAGCCATCAGAATCTGGTGTTTGAGAGCGATACGCATAGGACGGAAACTACCACAGAAATTCGGAGGACGCACTGTGCTTTCGCACAGAGCCCTGGGGCCGCAAAAAAATCACCCCGACAGGGTCTGCCCGGCGGCGGTTCGCCGGCCGCTCACCGGCTGTTGAAAAGCGCCGGTGAGCGGGACGAAAACGTGTTTTCGGCTTACGGACCTGAAAAAGCCCGGGAAGGAACTTTTTCAACCTCCTGTCAAGGAACCTGTATCACCGTGTAGAACAGTCGGCTGCCGCGCCGCAGGAGCAGGCGAAGGGATGCCCCGGAAGCCGGCTTGCCGACGGCCCGATGCAGGGCCGCAAGGTTCTCCGTGGTCTGGCCGTTCGCCTCAACAATAAGGTCACCGACCCTGACGGCCGCTGCGGCAGCGGCGCTGTTTCCTGCAACTCCCGTCACCAGAACCCCCCGAATTCCTTCCACCCCGAAACGACGCAACTGATCCGCATGGGGATCCGCCAGGCTCAGACCCAGAGATTTCAAAGGGGTTTCGGACGGCGCATCTATTTCCGCTCCGAGCTGGGCGACCTTGACCTGGATATGGCGCTCCTTGCCATCCCGAATGACGGTGACCCGGGCCTGCTGGCCCACGGGCAGAGCCGCGACCCGCCGGGGCAGGTCGCTCATTTCGTCCACTGCGTGGCCGTTCACCGCAACGATAACGTCTCCGCGGCGAATACCGGCCTTGTCGGCCGGGGAACCGCTGCTGACTTCCGTCACCAGTGCGCCCCGGGCCCGGTCCAGACCGAAAGAAGCGGCCAGCTCATCCGTCAGCGACTGGATCGTGACCCCCAGCCAGCCCCGAACCACCTGGCCCGTGGTCCGCAACTGAGTGATCACGTCCCGGGCCGCATCGATGGGTATGGCAAAGCCGATACCCTGACCTCCGGCCACAATGGCCGTATTGATTCCCACCACCTCGCCCTGGGTATTGAACAGGGGGCCGCCCGAATTGCCGGGATTGATGGAGGCGTCGGTCTGAATAAAATCGTCATAGGGTCCGGCACCGATAACCCGACCCTTGGCCGAAACGATACCGACGGTTACGGTCTGGGCCAGCCCGAAGGGATTGCCGATGGCCATGACCCATTCGCCTACCCGCAGGGCATCACTGCTGCCAAGACTGGCCACCGGCAGCTCTTCACCGTCAATGTCGATTTTGAGCAGGGCCAGATCGAGTTTGCTGTCGCCGCCCTGCAAGACGGCGCTGAAGGTGCGCCCGTCGGCCAGTCGGACGGTAATTTCATCGGCATCCCGAACCACGTGGTCGTTGGTCAGGATATAGCCGTCAGCGGAAATTACGAAACCGGACCCCAGGGACTGACGCTGACTGGGCCGACCGGGCTGTCCCTGAAAAAAATGTTCGAAAAACTCGTCGAACAGGTCATTGGGGCGGCCGCGCATGCCGGGAAGGCTCGGCCGTCGAAACTGTACGGTCCGCGTGGTGCTGATATTAACGACCGACGGTTTAAGTTGTTCCGCCAGAGTGGCGAAATCAGGCGCTGCTGACGCCGACGCCCAAGTCGGCAGCAATCCCGAAACGACCATCAACAGCAACGCCGGCAAAGTCCATTTTTTCCATTGTGGTTGCATATCTCCTCCTGCGAAGATGCGGCGGGGCCACCGCCAAGTGGCAGAAATCAGCGACACCGAGGCACAAACGGTTCCATGCTTCACCCCGCCCTATTTAACCACTCGGTACAGACATGTCAATAGAATTGGCGGCAAGACGGAGGGCTTGACTACGTTCCAAAAGGCGGAAAAAATAGCTGAAAAACAGTAGTTTGACTGAAATAGGGGAAAGAATCCGGCGACTAGCCGGGCCCCTGAGCGGGTAGGAAGACGCGGAACTCGGTGCCTTCTCCGGGCGCCGAGGAAACTTCTACCCGGCCGCCGTGAGCCTCGGCCAGAGACTTGACAATCGCCAGCCCGAGCCCGGTACCGCCGTCCTCCCGATTGCGGGCCTTGTCCACCCGGTAGAATCGGTCGAAAATGTGGGGCAGATGTTCTTTGGCAATACCGATGCCCGTGTCCCGCACCGAAACCCGGGCTTCACCGTCCTGCATGGCCAGGGAGATCTCGATGCTCCCACCGGAAGGCGTGTACTTGACGGCGTTGGCGATGAGATTCAGGAAAAGTTGACGCAACCGCAGTTCATCGCCCAGCAGGCGAATTTCCTCGGCTACGTCAAGTTTGAGGGAGGTGGTGATCTTTTTTGCTTCGCCAAGAGCGTTGGCCTGCAGGTAAAGAGCCTGCAGCAGATCGCTGAGGCTGAAAGGTTTGATCACCAGCGAACGGGCTCCGGCCTCGCTATTGGCCAGGGTCAGCAGGTCTTCGATAATACGGCCCATGCGGTCGATTTCCTCCATACTTGACTCAAGAGTCTTGCGGAATTCGACCGGTTTTTTGGCCCAGCGCAGCGCCACCTCCGTCTCGCCGCGAAGGATGGTCAGCGGGGTACGCAGTTCATGGGAGGCATCACTGGAAAACTGACGAATCTTGCGAAAGGATTCGTCCAACCTGGCAAGCATGGCGTTGAAACTTTCAGCGAGCCGGGTAATTTCATCCTCCGCCTTGTTGGCTGGCAGGCGCCGGTGGAGGTTTTCGGCGGTGATTTTGCGCATGGCGTGAGTAATGCATTTGACCGGGGCCAGGGCGCGGCCGGCCAGCAACCAGCCGCAAGTGGCCACCAGAATCAGCGCTACGGGACTGTACAGCAGCATCAGGCCCCGCAACTCCCGCAACGGTTCCTCGACCCGCCGCAGATCCTTTGCCGCCTGAAAAAAAAGACGCCGGTCAGCCCGGCGCCCCAGCGGCACCACCAGTTGCCGCAGGGCAGGTTCGCCAGCCGGCTCCACCCGACTCAGCATCGGTCCTTCGCTGCGAACCGCCTTAAGCATCCAGGCCTCCAGGGGCGGCAGCAGCACCTGGCCATCTTCAACACCGCAGTATCGAACACCCTGGTCGTCCACCACCTGATACAGCTCACCGAGGCTGAAACGCCGGGCAAATCTGTCGACAAAAACGCAATCGATCTCCTCCGCCGCCCGCAGTCCCTCTCGCAGAACGTCCTGTTCAAGAACGATCCGCAGCAGCTCCTCGTCGAGTTGTCGCGCCAGGCTGCGGCTCAGGCCGGCATGCCAGATTCCGCCGCCGGCAACAAGCACCAGCGACAGAATCAGCACATTCCACAGACTCAGCTTGAGGCGAAAGGAGGGCGAGAGCAATCACCCCTCCTTGAGTACGTAGCCGACTCCGCGCACGGTGTGAATCAGTTTGGTCTCGAAATCGCGATCGATCTTCTTGCGCAGATAATTGACGTAAACATCGATGATATTGGTAAAGGAATCGAAGGTGTAATCCCAGACATGCTCGGCGATCATGGCCCGGGTGAGCACCACGTTGGGATTGCGCATGAAGTACTCGAGAAGGCCGTATTCCTTGGCTGTGAGATCGATTTCTTTTTCCGCCCGCCACACCTTGTGAGTGACCGGATCGAGGCGCAGGTCGGCAAAAAAGATCTCCGCCCCGCGATCCTTGCTGGTGCGCCGCAGCAGTGCCCGCACCCGGGCCATCAATTCGCCGAAAGCAAAAGGCTTGGTAAGATAGTCGTCGCTACCCGTATCGAGGCCCTCGACAATATCCTCTACCGAATCCTTGGCGGTCAGACAGAGGACCGGAGTGCCGATGTCCCTTTCCCGCAGTTCGCGGATCACCGAGAGACCGTCCTTTTTCGGTAACATCAGATCCATCAGGATGACGTCGTAGGGATTGCTGGAAGCCAGGTCGAGACCCTCTTCCCCGTCGTAGGCGACATCGACGGAAAAATTTTCCTCTTCGAGGCCCCGCTTGATAAAGCTGGCCACCTTTTTCTCGTCTTCAACTACCAGGATTCGCATGATTCTTTCTCCTTTTTCTGGCGACATGGCCTCCCTGCTCAGCAGGTCCTTCGGCGTTGTCTTTGTTGGTCCCATTTCGCATCAAAAAACGTCCGACAACCATTACTTTAACTTGAGCTTGACCAGCGCTTCGTTGGCGGATTCCTCAACCGCCTTGCCGGAGACATCGATCATCACCCAGCCATTGCGTCGAAAAAAATTTTTTGCGGCCCGTATCTCCTCCTCAATTTCTTCCAGATTGGCGTAGGCGGCCCTGGCGTCCTGACCGAGATGCCGCAACCGCGTGGCCCGCAACTCCACCAGTCGTTGCGGGTCGATATATAGTCCCGCCACCCGGCGGGGGTCGACCTGCATCAACTCCGCGGGGGGCTCCATGCCTCTGATCAGCGGGACATTGGCGACCTTCCAGCCACGGTGAGCCAGATAGGTTGAAAGAGGCGTCTTGCTGGTGCGTGACACGCCCACCAGCACAATGTCGGCATAAGGAAGATGGCGCAACTCCTGGCCGTCGTCGTGCTTGACGGTAAACTCCACCGCTTCGATACGACGAAAATACTCCTCATCCATGTGGTGCAGCAGTCCCGGGGTCTGGCGGGGAGAACGCCCGAAAAACTCGGATGCCTTGCTCAGCAAGGGCGTGATGAGGTCAAGATGGGGAATCCCCAGAGCCTCGCATTCGTCGTTAACCAACTGCGCCAACTCCCGGTTGACCATGGTGTAGACAATCAGCGCCTGGTCCTTGAGGGCATCGTCCAGACAGTTGAATATACTGTTCTTGTCCCGCACATGGCTGATTCGCCGCAGCCTGACGACCTTCTCCGGAAACTGCAGCAGGACGGCGTTGACGATTTTTTCAGCCGTCTCACCGGTAGCGTCGGAGACAAGATAGATCAGCCGTGCTTCATCCATGGCATTCCCTCATGAAAACGATGATACGATACTAGCAGGACCTGCCGCAGAAGCAAGCGGCGACTAAAGAGATTTCGTTCCGGCAATCGGGCCACCCGGCCGGAGCAAAGCAGACCGGCAATACTATAGGGGGTACGCGTTTCTCCTGCCCCATGCTCCCGCGGCCTGAAGTCCTCATTAGAACTTATGCAGGGATTACACTCGATGTAAGGAACTCCTGTCAAGCTATTTCTGTCACAGACACCAAAGCGCATTGTCCTCCGCAAACTGAACAGTGCGGACAGGCTTCTGATCTCATTACCCTGTCACTTAATGAGGTCTCTCCCCTCATCTGCCGAATTAATTTCCGGCTGCGCCTCATCGCCAGGAACGGGTACGCCGAAAGGATGGTGGAGGAAAACCTCCGGAATCCGGTTCGATACCATGTGTAATTTCCGATGACGGCAACGCACGACGAAGTATCTCACTCTGCTGTTTTGCTGTTGCTTTTGCCGAACAACCTCTGCTAAACAGAGCAGATGAGCACACCCTGGCTTGAAATCATCATTCCCGCCCCCGCTTTCGCAGCAGATCTCATCGGTCACGAGATGATCGAACTCGGGGGCCGGGGAGTGACCGTGGAGGAACGGCAGCTTGATACTTTCGTAATGCCGGACTTCGATAAGGAAACTCCGGAATTCCTGCATCTGAAAGCCTATTTCGCCGCCGTGGAAGATGTGGATGCGCTGCGCCGGAAAGTGCAGGAGCGGCTGCAGGAACTGCGCGAAATGCTGCCGAAACTGCCCCAAATGGCTATTGAAATCCGCACCGTGTGTGAACAGGATTGGGCCGAAGACTGGAAGCAGCACTTCGGCTCTATCCGCATCGGTCGGCGCCTGGTCGTCACCCCGACCTGGGAGGCGTTCGAGGCCGGCCCCGGGGACGCCGTAGTGACCCTGGATCCCGGCATGGCTTTCGGCACCGGAACCCATGACACCACCCGCCTCTGCCTGGAAGCGCTGGCACAAATTTTCGAGGATCTTCCCCCTGTCAGGGTACTCGATGTCGGCACCGGCTCGGGCATCCTCGCCATTGCCGCGGCCTCCCTGGGGGCCGAAACGGTCACGGCCTGCGATATCGAACCTCTGTCCTGTCACATCGCCGCTGAAAACGCGCGACTGAACCATGTCGCCGATCGGGTCCATGTCACCAGCGCACCACTGGAGGAACTGGAAGGCAGCTACGACATGGTGCTGGCCAACATCCTGGCCGAAGAGAACATTCGTCTGGCTCCGCAACTGGTGTCACGGCTGGCCTTTGGCGGCAGTCTTATCCTTTCCGGTATTCTGCGGGAAAAGGAAGACCTGGTAACGGCAGCTTTTGCCGCCCATGGCCTCGGGGAGCCGTCAGTGTTGCGGACTCCGGACTGGTCGTGCCTGATCTATCGCCCGGCGGACTGATGCATCGCTTCTTTGTTTCAGCAGACATCCTGATCGGATCCGAGGTGCCCCTCGCCGACGAAACCTACCATCATCTCGCCGTAGTCTTACGGCTTGCGGTCGGCGACGACATTCTGCTGCTGGACGGCAACGGCAGCGTCTGCCACTGCCGCATTGCTGACCTGCAGAAACGCGGCGGCCGGGCTAAGGTACTGCAACGCTGGCAGGAAACGGACACGGCGTTTCCCATCCATCTGCTGCAGGCTCTGCCCAAAGGCGATAAAATGGATCTGATCCTGCAGAAAGGCACGGAACTCGGAATCCGGCAATTTTCGCCTCTGTTCTGCCAACGCAGCGTGCCGAAAAAGGCTGTCGAGCGATCTGAGCAACGCTGCCGGCGCTGGCAGCGCATAGTCAGTGAAGCGGCCCGTCAGAGCCGCCGCCCCCTGTTGCCACGGGTCGACGCCCCGCGGGAACTGACCAAGGTTCTTGCCGACTGCGACGAGGAGCTGCGTCTGATGCTCTGGGAGGAAGGCAGCCGCCTGCTGCACACCGCCCTGCCAGACGTCGCTCCGGCCTCCCTGGCCCTGCTGGTGGGACCGGAAGGGGGATTCAACCGAGAAGAGGCGCGGCAGGCCATGGAGAGCGGCTTTCAACCGGTGAGCCTCGGGCCCCGTATTCTGCGCAGCGAGACCGCCGGCTTCGCGGTGACAGCCATCCTCCAACACCGTTACGGGGACCTTGGTTCGGCCGGAAGCTGACCGCAGGGAAGCAAACCTGGCCTTCGGGGCACAGCGGCCCATCTTGTGCGGACCAACACCAGCAGGCGTTCTTCAGCACCTCATTGTGAAGACCGCCAAAGGGCTTTTTTGAGCATCCTGTCGGATTTTCCCGGCAGCCACCCCGCCGGAGGTACTTTATGAGATGCCCTAAGTGTGGCTATCAGAGCTTTAACAACCTGGCAACCTGCAAAAAATGCGGCATGGATCTTTCCCGGGAGCAAGCCCGTTTCAAACTGGGCGTCAGAATGCTGGCCTCGTCTCCGGCCTCCGCCCCGGAAATTTCGGATAGCGCCGCCGGCGAAGAGCAGGATCGTCAACTCGAAGACTATTTTCTCTCGATCGAGGATCTTGAAACCGATCACGTACCGACCGGACCCCCGACAAAAATCGCCGAAAACAAAGACCGGGAACACAGTCCGCAGGCGGCGGATTCTCTTCAATGGAGCGGAAACATTCCCGAGGACTCCATCCCCTTTGACGCCATCGATACGGATCTGGAAGCACTGCGCGGGGAGAGCTTTGAAGAGCAGGAATCCGCCCCGGCGGGCAGCGGGCCTTTTGACATGGAATGGCCCATGAGCGAAGAGGAAGTCGCCGGGGAAATCCGGCCGGTTGAAACTCCGGTTGAAACTTCAGTTGAAACTCCGGTTGAAACTTCAGTTGAAACTCCGGTTGAAACTTCAGTTGAAACTCCGGTTGAAACTCCGACCGCTACGGAAAATGTCACGCTGCTGGAGAATGACGAACAGCAACCCGATCCTTCGGCGACAGCGGCAGCAACAGATGAACCGTTTCCGGCCCCGAACGAAAACGTCTTTGAATGGCCCGAGGTTCTGCCACCCCTGCCCCTGGAAGACGAGGACGGCAGCCAAGCAGGCAAACGTGACAATCTGCTGAGTTGGCGGGTGTTGGCCTGCTGCTTTGATGTGGGTCTGCTGAGCGGCGCGTTCCTGCTGTTTGTGGCCGCCGGAGAAATCGTCCGGGTTCCTGAGGCGGCTCAGCGCTTTCGCTTCAGCGGTGACATACTGCTGGAACTGGCGACTCCCTATTTTCTGGTTCTGTTCGCCCTCTGTTTCGGCTATTTCACCCTGTTCCACTACCTGACGGGGCAGACCCCGGGGAAAATGCTGCTGGGGCTGCGCGTCGAAGCGGACGATCGATCCGACCTGCCCCTGAGTCGGGCCTTTCTCCGTTCTGTGGGTGGTCTTGCCGCTCTGCTGCCACTCGGAATGGGTATTCTGTCGATCCTTTTCAACAGCGAACAGCGGGGCTGGAACGATCGCCTGGCCGGAACCCGGGTCGTTCTGCAGGAAACATCAGAACATAACCCCGACCCAGCCACAACACCTGCAGCAACCATGACTGAACAGGCCGGCGACTGAAAACAGTCCCGGCCTGCCGACGATATGTTTTCGCGCCATCATTGCGATCGGCATCAGAACTGTCGTAGCTTGTTTTTCAGAATCAGGATATGCAGTGCCAGAACGCCCATTTCCTGCAGCTTCTGCAACAGGCCGACCTGGGAGACCAGCTGGCTCGAATCGCCGTCGCCATACAGCAGGGCAACTACCCGGTTCTCCAGAATCAGCGGGATCAGCAGAACCGCCTCCGGTCTGTCGCCACCCAAGGCCTGCAGCAGAGCCTGATTCGCGCCGTCCGCTGAAATCGGTCCAAGATAAAAACTCTTGCCTTCCACCACGGTCTTGAACACCGTGGGGTCCGCCAAAGAAACAACCAGACCCTCGAATCCCGCTATCTCCTGCCGCCGGGACTGTGCCTTCCAGCCTTCCACCCGATCATCGCGCACCTGGAAAACCGCCGCCCGTTCAAACATCCGGCCCAGCTTGCGTAGCAGCAGACTCAACATTTCCTGCTGGCCCGACAGGTCGCACAGAGCCGCTCCCAGGATACTCAGATCCAGTTCGTTTGCGTCGTCAGGATCCTCATCGTCGATGACTTCGGCCTCTTCCAGTTCCCCATCCACCTCCACATCAAAAGCCAGGGTCAGGGAGGGCCGCTCCGTGACATCGCACTTCTCCAGCAACTTCTGTTCACGGGGCTCGAGAGGGAAGTGATAGTACTCCTGCAGGGCCAGCAACAGGCGAACCTCGGGGGCCGCCAGTGGCTTGATTGAACATCCGGTCAGCGCGGCCAGAGCTTCGATGGCACCGTTGTCGGAAGGATCGGCCATGGCCAGGGACAAGCCGCCGCGATCGCGGCTCAGAGGCAGAACCCGGTATTCAACGGCCTTTTCTGCAGGCAACAGGGACAGGACTTCCTCCGGTATGGCGGTCAGGGGCAGGGGATCAAAAAAGGCAATTCCCAGACGACGACTGAGAAAGCGGGCCAGCTGATCTTCCTCCATCAGGCCGATCTCCAGCAGACTGGTACTGATGCGACCACCAGACAGCATGCGGTTACGCAGCGCCTCCTCGAACTGGTCAGCGTCAATGAGGCCGGCGGCGACCAGCAGGTCCAGCAGACGTGTCTCCATGGAAGTTCTCCCTCAATAATTTTCTGACCGACAGGTCTCTCAGCTCATTCGCAGGCGAATAAAAGACTCCACATCACCACAACGTAGAAAGGGGTTGTGCTCCCGCTCAAATGCGATAGTGGAGACGGGTTGCGGACCGTAATCGTGGCCGGGATAGACCAGCGTGGCGTCGGGATAGGCCGCCAGACGGCACAAACTGCGGTAAAGAGCCCGGGGATCGCCGCCGGGCAGGTCGGCGCGCCCGACCCGGGTCACGAACAGGGTGTCGCCGGTGATCAGCGCTCCCGGAGGGTTGAGACAGATGTGGCCGGGATGATGACCCGGGGTGTGCAGTACGGCGACAGCGGTTTCGCCAAGTCGCAACTCGGTCCCTTCCCGCAGAAACCGATCCGCCTCGTTCAGCGACAGGGGGTGAGCGGCAAGCCGGGCTCCGGTGGCCGCCATCACCCGGGCATTACCGGCCACATGATCCCGGTGACCGTGGGTGTTCACCACCCAGCGCAGTTCGACGCCGCGCTCCGCGATCTGCGCCAAAAGAGCGTCGGCGCCAAAGGACGGATCAACGGCCAGCGCCTGACCGGTGTCGGGACAGTAGACCAGATAGGTGAAATTCTTCATCTCTCCGGCCGGGATCTGGACGATTTCCAGACGGCTCTTAGGGTTCATGCGAAATCCTCCACGGGTTGCCGGCCAATGCGCCGGATTTCACCGTCGACGACGCGAAAGATGTCGCCGGTGGCGCGAACCTGCCATTGATCGCCCTGTTCCGGCGGCAGGGGAAATTCCCGCCTGCCAAGGTAGACTTCCTGATTGTCGATCCGTCCCCACCATTCCAGGGCGCCGGTTTGCCAGATTCGGGTTCTCAAAAAATAAGCCAAAAGCACTGTTTCCTTTCCTGGGATCCGGACGGTTCAAGCGCCGTCCCGGCAGAATGACGACTGAAGGAACGATAGCCAGGGGAAGCCGGGACATGATACGTTACTCCACGGTGAGGGGTCAATCGACGACAAGGCATGTCAACCTCTCCCTGCAGGGGACATAATTGAATTGCTATCACACAAACCGCTGCCTTGGCCCTTGTCGCAACCGCACCCTATCCGATACAATTGTAGTTTGACGTGATATCTGTCGACCTGTTTTCTAAAAGGATGGTTTGTATGAAATTTGCCAAGATGCAAGGTGCCGGTAATGACTACGTCTATGTCAACTGCTTTGAAGAAAAAGTCGCTGATCCGGCAACTCTGGCCCGCACGGTGAGCAACCGTAACTTTGGCATCGGCTCCGACGGCTTGATTCTGATCCTGCCTTCAGAGAAGGCCGATGTCTGTATGCGTATGTTCAATTCCGACGGCAGCGAATCGGAGATGTGCGGCAACGGCATTCGTTGTGTCGCCAAATACGCCTACGACCACGGACTTGTGGACCGTCTGGAAATAACCGCCGAGACCGGGGCCGGCATTCTGACTCTGCAGTTGTTCACCAACGACAAGGGCAAGGTGGACCGGGTGCGGGTCAACATGGGCGAACCGCGCCTGATGCGCAGCCAGATTCCCATGTCCGGCGCGGCCGAGGAGCAGGTAATCAACCATCAACTGGCGGTACTGGATCGAAGCTTTGAGATCACCTGCGTCTCCATGGGCAATCCCCATTGTGTCATCTACGTCGAAGACCTGGATAATTTCCCGCTGGAAAAGTACGGCCCGGCGATTGAAAACCATCCCCTGTTTCCCAATCGCACCAATGTGGAGTTCGTCGAAATCGTCTCCGCCGCCGAGGTCCGGCAACGAACCTGGGAACGGGGCGCCGGTGAAACCCTGGCCTGCGGCACCGGCGCTTCGGCAGTGGCGGTGGCGGGCGTGTTGACCGGCCGCAGCGACCGGACCATTCTCAATCATCTGCTCGGAGGCGATCTGGAACTGGAATGGAGCCACGAAGGCAGCGTCTATATGACCGGCCCGGCGGTTCAGGTCTTTGAAGGGGGCTTTGATCCCCAATGAACTGCCCCATGTGCCAGCGCTGGCAGCAGCACCCGGAACTCCGCGTGGCCGAACTGGAGCACTGTTACCTGACCCTTCATCACGACCAGTTTTTTCCCGGTTACTGCCTTCTCTTCACCCGCCAGCATTACACGGAGCTGTTCCATCTCTCGGTGGATCGGCGCCAGGGGGTGATGGAAGAAGTCAGCCGGGTAGCCGAAGCCCTTTTCAGACTCTACCGGCCGGCCAAGATCAACTACGAACTGCTCGGCAACATGGTGCCCCATATGCACTGGCATCTGGTGCCCCGGCATCGTGATGACCCCCTGTGGCCGCGACCGATCTGGTGCGAACCCCACACCGAGGTCCTGTGCTCCGCGGCCGACTACCGCAGCACCGCGGCGGCCATTCGTCAGTCCCTGGGGCTGGAAAATTCCGACCAGGAAGGAAACTTATGAAGTATATCCTGTTTGACCTCGACAACACCCTCTATTCCGCGGAGCGGGACGTGTTGAACCTGATGGACCAACGGATCAACGACTACATGCACGAGGTAGTCGGCATTCCCCTGGAACAGGTCGATACCCTGCGCCGTGACTATTGGCAGCGCTACGGCGTGACCATGGGCGGGCTGATGCGTCATCACCAGGTGGACCCCGAAGACTATCTGCGCTATGTACACGACATCGACGTGGACAGCCGCATCGCTCCCGACCCCGAGCTGCGCGCCGCCCTGCTGACTTTGCGACAGCGACGGTCGGTCTTCACCAACAGCTCCGTCTGTCACAGCGAGCGGGTACTGGCGGCCCTGGGACTGAGGGATCTCTTTGAGGAAATCTACGACATTCGCTTCGCCGGCTATCGGCCCAAGCCTTATCCCGATTTCTACCGGGCGGTATTGGACCATCTGGGCGCGGCGGCCGAAGAATGCATCATGGTCGAGGACAGCCCGGAAAACCTGCAGACCGCTAAAACCCTCGGCATGGGCACCGTGCTGGTGGGTAACCGGCCGGCAGCCGATTATGTGGACGTGCAGATCGATGAGGTGGCCCGGATTCCCGAGGCCGTCGCTTTCTGGGACACGGCCTGAACATGGCGAAAAAATCAGAGCAGCCTCTGCTCGGCGCCCATTTGTCCATCGCCGGCGGCCTGCACCGGGTCTTTGACCGGGCCGCCGAGCTGGACTGCAACGCCCTGCAGATGTTCACCAAAAACGCCAGCCAGTGGCGTGCCAGTCCCTTGTCTGCGGCCGAAATCGAAGCGTTTGCCGAGGCCTGGAAATTCAGCGAGGTGGTGTCGGTGGTCGCCCATGACAGCTATCTTATCACCCTGGCCGCGCCCGAGGGGAATAAACGAAAACGCTCCCTGGCCGCCTTTGTCGACGAGATGCAGCGCTGCGCAGTCCTTGGCATCGAGTCCCTGGTCATGCACCCCGGAGCCCACCTGGGAGCCGGCGAAGGAACCGGCCTGAAACGTGTCGCAGACGCCCTGCGCAGCATTTTTGCCGACGCTCCCGGTACGGTTTCGGTCCTGCTGGAAAACACCGCCGGTCAGGGCAGCTACCTTGGCTACCGCTTCGAACACCTGGCAGAGATCATGGAACGGGTTCCGGAAGGCCGCTTCGGCGTCTGCTTCGACACCTGTCATGCTCTGGCGGCGGGCTATGACCTGACCTCCGGAGAAGGCTACGAGGAGACCTTGAGTGCCTTTGAGCGGCTGGTCGGTACGACACGGATTGCCGCTTTTCATCTCAACGACTCTCTGCGGGAGCAGGGTTCCCGTGTTGACCGTCACGCCCAGGTGGGCCAGGGCGCGGTCAGTCTCCAAGTGTTCGCCGCCATCCTTACCGACCCGCGCTTCAGGAGCGTGCCGAAGCTTTTGGAAACCGCCCCCGGAGAAAACAACTGTCTTCACCGGCACAGTCTGGAACGACTGCGCAAAATGGCCGCCGAGGCCTCATGAGAGCGGTATTGCAACGGGTCTCCGAGGCCCGGGTCGAGGCCGCCGGGGAAACCCTGGGTGTCATCGGCAGGGGCCTGCTGGTACTGCTGGGGGTGGAACACGAGGATTCGCCGGCGGACGCGGCCATGCTGGCGAAAAAAACTGCCGAGCTGCGCCTGTTCGAGGATGCGGAGGGGAAAATGAATCTGTCCCTGGAGGACGTCGGCGGCGAGATCCTGGTGGTTTCCCAATTTACTCTGGCCGCAGACTGCCGCAAGGGAAGGCGACCGGGATTTTCCCGGGCGGCGCCACCGGAGCAGGCCAACAGCCTCTACCTCGATTACGTGGAACAGCTGCGCAGGCGCGGGCTGACTGTCGCCACCGGGCGATTCCAGGCAATGATGCAGGTCCGTATCACCAATGACGGCCCGGTAACCTTTCTGCTCGACAGTAAAAAGGTTTTCTGATGCGTAAGGATTCCGCCGAACAGCCCATGGCCAGCCGCAGCTCCCAAAAACGCGCCGCCCGGGCCGTGGAAGAACTGGCCGCGAATCTGCTTAATCTGGCCGAAGCCGACGTTCGCCGCCTGCCGCTGACCGGGGAGATCGCTGCAGAGTTGACCGCGGCCCGCGGCATCAGGGCTCACGGCGCGCGCAAAAGGCAGCTCAAGTTTCTGGCCGGACTGTTGCGAAAAGACGAGAACGCCCGTCGCCAGGCCGAATCTTTCGTTGCCGATCTGGAGGGGCGGCAACGACGGGACGCCGAGGCTTTTCACCATCTGGAGGCTCTGCGGGACGCTCTTTGTGACGGATCCCGCCGCGAAGCGGCTTTACAGGAAATCGCAGCGACCCTGAAGGGTGTCGACAGCGGGCGTCTGCGGCGCCTGGCCGAATCGGTGGAAAAGACTCAGGACAAGCGGGCCTTTCGTGAGATTTTTCGACGGCTTCGCGAAGCCTCGTCATGAGCGGAATGAGCCGCCGTAAAGGGCCCCTTTCAAAAAGCCCAAAGGGCCTGCCTCACAGGGGCAGACCCTTTGCTGATCCTGGTCGCAGCACACTGTTGCCGATCTGGTTACAGAGCTTTCTGCAACAGGTCCTCGAGCTGGTTTTTGGGCACCGCGCCCACCAATTGATCGACTACCTTTCCACCCTTGAACAGGATCAGGGTCGGTATGCCGCGCACGCCGTAGCGTCCGGGCGTCGCGGGGTTCTCATCGACATTGACCTTGCAGACCTTGACCTTGCCGGCATAGCCGGCCGCCAGTTCTTCGATCAGGGGGGCGATGGCTTTGCAGGGCCCACACCAGGACGCCCAGAAATCCACCAGGACCGGCACATCGGCTTTAAGAACCTGGGTTTCAAAATCAGCATCGGTCAGCTGAATCACGTAATCACCGGCCATGAATCTTCTCCTTTTTCGCATAAGGGACAATATTCGTCACAATTGGAAAGTCTGGGGATTATCATAGAATACTGCGATCAAAATGCAAGGCCTTATTCGCCGGAACGAAACGGGCGATCTTGACAGCGCCGATTCGCCCCCCTATTCTTCTCACTAATTTTTCGGAGGTTGCCGAGTCCATGCTGCAGGAACGTGTTGCGTTGTCCCTACGGGAACATACCCGGGTACTGGAAGAGAGCTTTCTCATTCAGGCGGGAGATCTGGTGAATTTCGCCGAACGGGTGACAGCGGCCTTTAACCAGGGCGGCCGGCTGCTGATTATCGGCAATGGCCCCCTTGGAGCGGTGGCCGATCTGATGTCCAACCTGTTCCTGCATCGGCTGTCTCTGGACCGACCCCCCCTGCCGGCCCTGTCCCTCAGCCAGAACGCCACCCTTGCCGCGTCCCTGGCCCGGGACGGTCAGGGCAACCAGCTGTTTTCCCGTCAGCTGCGCATCTCCGCCGGCCCGCAGGACGTTGTCCTCGCCCTCTGCGATCACATCCGCGACGATACCTTGCTCACCGGTCTGGCGGAAGCGGCTCAGCGCGGCTGCCTGACCGCCGCCACCCACGGCAAGGGCGAGTTTCCCGGCGAGCGGCCGGACTTTCTGTTTCGCCTCGCCACTGATTCGCCACCGCGGACCGTGGAGGCCACCCTGTTTTTCGCTCACCTGCTGGGCGAGCTGGTCGAAAAATCCCTTTTCGGCCTCTGACTCCCCGCCGGATTCGGTCCCCTTGCGTTGAGGAAACCGGCTCATGTGCGACTACCCTCTGCTCATCAACCTGTGCGACCGGCTGTGCGTCGTAGTCGGTGGCGGCACCGTCGGCCAACGCAAATGCCGCGGGCTGCTGGAGGCTGGAGCCCGGGTCCGGCTGGTGGACCCGCGGCCCCTCGCGGCATCTCTGAAGGATCGCGTTGAGCACCGGTGCCGCCCTTACCGGCCCGACGATCTGCGGGACGCCCTGCTGGTTTTTGCCGCCACCGACAACGCCCATCTCAACCGGGCTGTCGCCGCCGAAGCGCGGCGCCGGGGAGCCCTGGTCAATCTGCCCGGCGACCCTTCAGCAGGCGATTTCACCCTTCCGGCTGTGCTGCGCCGGGGCGACCTGACCCTGACGGTCTCCACCGGGGGCGGCAGTCCCGCGCTGGCCCGTTGGCTAAAGCAGCAACTGGCCGAATGGTTACCCGAGCACTGGGCCGCAGTGGTTCTGATCCTGTCCGCAATCCGCGCAAAACGGCTGGCGGCAGCAGAACAGCTGTTTATCCCCGGGCAAGAGATCGACGAACTGATCAAAGGCGGACTGGTTGAACTGGTGGCCACGGGCCAGATCGGTGCCGTTGACCAACTGCTTAAAAATACTCTGGGCGCAAACTTCTCCCTTGCAGCGCTGGCCGTCGATCTGACGTCCGGCGCACGGTAACTGTCCATGCGAGATCTGCTGTTTCAAATAACCCTGCTCGGCTATCTGGCCGCTTCCTGCGGCTACCTGATCCATATCGCCGGAGGCCGCTCCCGACCCGCGCAGGTCGGGAGCCGGCTGCTGCGAGGCAGCTTTGCGCTGCTCAGCCTTGCACTTGTCGCCGGCCTCCTCCCCATGGCAGATTCGCCGGCATCCAGGCCATATCTGCCACTGTTTTTTCTCGCATGGTGCGTGACGGGGATTTTTCTGTGGTTCGAGCGGCGTCACCGGCTGACGGTCCTGGGCGCGTTTCTGGCTCCCCTGTCTCTACTGTTGCAGGTCTTGGGTGGAGCGCTATTTCCTTCCGGCGGTGGCCTGCAGCCTCTCTTTGACAGCGGCTGGTTTCCTCTGCATGTGGGTCTGGTCGTGCTCGGCTATGCCTTTTTCGCCCTCGCTTTTATCGCCGGGGTCATGTACCTGTTTCAGGAACATATGCTGAAAAAAAAATACCTTTCGGCGCTTTTCTTTCGGCTGCCTTCCCTCGACAGCCTCGATCTGGTCAATCACCGCTGCCTGGCCTGGGGTTTCCCCCTCATGACCTTGGGGATTATCAGCGGCGCCGCCTGGACTCATGCGGCCTGGGGCCGTTACTGGCGCTGGAACCCCAAGGAGACCTGGGCGCTCATCAGCTGG
>PWVL01000158.1 GCA_003561875.1 Desulfuromonadales bacterium
GAAAAAGGTTTGACTCCCCTGCGGCGGTCTCTTAAACTGCGGCCAAACCTTCATTTTGAGAGGATTTCCAGATGGTTCGAAGCTTTTTCTTTGTGTTGACCTTTGTCCCCTGGACCCTGTTTGTAATTCTGACCGGTGTCCCTTTGTCCCTGTTGGGGGCGGATTATCTGCATGTCTACGCCCGCATCTGGGGACGGGTCAGCCTGTGGCTGGCGGGCGTTCGACTCACGGTTTACGGCCGCGAATACCTGCCCGCCGCCGGGCCGGCGGTTTATATGGCCAATCACACCAGCAATTTCGACATCCTGGCGCTGTTTGCCGGGATTCCCGATCAGTTTCGCTGGATGGCCAAGGCCGAGCTGTTTCGAATTCCCCTGTTCGGTTTTGCCATGCGCAGGGTCGGTTCCATTTCCGTGGACCGTTCCAGCCGTCGCAGCAGCGTCCTCAGCATGCGTGAAGCTGTGCGGCGTATTGCTTCCGGAACTTCGGTGGTGATCTTTCCTGAAGGCACCCGGTCGCCGGACGGCACCCTGCAGAAATTCAAGACCGGCAGTTTTACCCTGGCCCTGCAGGCCCAGGTGCCGGTGGTGCCGCTGGCGCTAATCGGCAGCAGCGAGGTCATGCCGAAACACAGCCGCTGGATTCGCGGTGGCCACATTCGACTGCACATTCTGCCGCCCATCGCCACCTCCGGGCGCGCTGTTTCGGAAAGAGAGGCCCTCATGGAGGAGGTGCGCCAGCCCATTGCCGCAGCTTTGCAGGAGGCCGGACAGGAGGATGGTCAGGGATGAGTGATACCCGGACCGACGTGCTAAGACTGCTGCCGCTGGGGGGACTGGGCGAGATCGGTCTCAACCTCATGGTTCTCGAGTATCGGGGGGATTTGCTGCTCATCGATTGCGGACTGATGTTTCCCGAGGCCCACATGCTCGGCATCGATCTGGTGATACCTGATGTGACGGTGCTGGATGGACGGGTTGGTGACATTCGTGGCCTGGTGCTGACCCACGGCCACGAGGATCACATTGGTGCGGTGCCCTTTCTTCTTGAGAGGCTTGGAAATCCAGCGATTTACGGTACCGCCCTGACCCTGGGACTGCTGGCTAACAAACTGGAGGAACACGATCTGAAGAGCCGGGCCCGGCTACACCAGGTAGAACCTCGCGAACGGGTGCTGCTGGGGGGCTTCGATGTGGAATTTTTTCGGGCCGCTCATTCCATTGTCGATGGCGTCGGGCTGGCTATTCGTACCGAGGCAGGGCTGGTTGTGCATACCGGGGACTTCAAGATCGACCAGACGCCGGTGGACAATCAGCCCACCGACCTGGCCCGTTTGGCCACCTACGGCGAGGAGGGGGTGTTGCTGCTGTTATCCGACTCGACCAACGTCGAGCGCCGTGGCTATACCCGCTCGGAGCGGGAAGTGGGTGAGGAGTTTTTTCGAATCCTGCCGGACTGTGCCGGGCTGGTGGTGGTGGCCACCTTTTCTTCCAATATCCATCGGCTGCAGCAGGTTATCGACGCGGCGGTGGCCTGTGGTCGCAAAGTGCTGGTCATCGGCCGCAGCATGGTGGCCAACAGCCTGGTTGCCCGCCAGTTGGGTTATCTCACGGTGCCGGCGGGTACCCTTGTGGAATTGGGCGACCTGCGTCATCTGCCCCGCAAGGAGGTGGTGGTGATTACCACCGGAAGTCAGGGCGAACCCCTAAGTATACTGTCTCGCATGGCCATGAATGAATACCGTAAATTGCCTCTGGAGGCAGGTGATTCGGTCATTCTGTCCTCCAAGTTCATTCCCGGCAACGAAAAAGCCATCAGCCGGGTGATCAATCTCTTGTACCGTCGCGGGGCCGAGGTGTTTTATGAGCAGACCAGCGAGATCCATGTTTCCGGCCATGCCAGCCAGGAGGAACTGAAGCTGGTAATGTCCCTGACCCGCCCCCGGCATTTTGTTCCGGTGCACGGCGAATACCGGCACCTGGTCAAGCACGCGCAACTGGCCCGCAGCATGGGTCTGCCGGCAGAGCGCATCCAGGTGCTGGAAAACGGACAGCCCCTGCGTGTTTCCACCAACGGTCTGCGACTCGAGGACCGGGTTGCCGCCGGCCGTGTGTTCATCGATGGCAAGGGGGTTGGCGACGTGGGTCTGATGGAATTGCGGGATCGCCGGCATCTGGCCAATCATGGCCTGGTGATGGTGATCCTGGGATTGAACCTGAATGACGGCACGATACAATACGGTCCCGAGTTGGTGACTCGGGGCTTTGTCGACGAACAGGAGCAGAAGGTTTTTCTCGACGAGGCCCGCCAGCTGGTGATCGGGCTTCTGCAGGAACGGGGTCGGGAACTGCTGTCCGACTGGGAAGAAGTCCAGGCCGAGGTACGCAGGATTCTGCGGCGTTTTTTCAACCAGCGCATGGAGCGCCGGCCGCTGATTCTGCCGGTTATCTTCGAGCAGTAGGCAACGGGCGAAAATCCTCCGCCGAATGCTGCTGCCCCCACCGTGCGGCCCGTCTTGCGTCGCAACGGATGTTTTTTTGATACGCCATCTCCTCGCAAAACAAAAGGCATCGACATGACCGATACCAATCGTCCCTCCGTGCGCGAACATCTCCGTAAGGAGATTCTAGGCGTTTTTCTGCTGGCCCTGGGCACCTACCTGTTGCTGTCACTGCTGTCCTACAGCGTCCTGGACCCGTCCTTCAACAATAACCTGCAGCCGGACACGGTACGGAACTTCGGCGGTACCGTCGGCGCGCACCTCGCCGATCTGCTTTATCAGGGCTTCGGCCTGCCGTCCCTACTGTTTCCTCTGGGCTGCCTGGTGCTGGCCTGGCGGCTGCTGAAGTTGCGCAATCTGCGTCTGCGCTGGTATCGGGTCGTCGCCTTCGTCGCCCTGGTGCTGTCGCTGGCCGGGTTGCTGGCCTTGCGGTTTCGCACCGTCAGCCTCTTTGGCGAGCCGGTTGCCGAAGCCGGCGGCGCCCTGGGACGAATGCTGGCGGCCGGACTGGTCGACCTTTTCAACGTGACCGGTGCGGCGATTATTCTCGGCGTGATCCTGCTGGTGGCGCTGATGCTGGCGGCCCATGTATCCCTGGTGCTGCTGTTGCAGGAGCAGCTGACGGCTCTGAAGGCGTGGCTGGCCATCCGCCGGGAGGCGCGGGAGGAGCGCCGGCGGCAAAAACAGGAGATGCGGGGTCAAAGTCGTACCGCGAGCGGAACCATCATCGCCGCCGCCCCACCGCCACGGGTCCGGAAGGCGCCGTCCCGTTCCCGGGAGAAGAACCGTGATGAGGAGCAAAGGCTGCAGGGATGTTTTGAATTTCTCAAGGCCGGCGGAAGTTACCAGGTGCCGCCGCTCGCTCTCCTCGATCACGAAGACGAAGGGCCGCCCCCGGTTGATCGGGAAGTGCTGATGGAAAACGCTCGCATCCTGGAGAACAAACTGGCCGACTTCGGGGTGCAGGGCAAGGTCACCGAAGTCAAGCCGGGGCCGGTGGTGACCATGTACGAGTTTTCTCCGGCGCCGGGTGTCAAGGTCAACAAGATTGCTGCTCTTTCCGACGACCTGGCCATGGCCCTGCAGGCCATCGCGATCCGTATCGTCGCCCCCATTCCGGGGCGCGGGGTGGTGGGCATCGAGATTCCCAACCGCCGTCGGCAGAACGTTTACCTCAAGGAGATCCTCGCTTCTGAGGAATTTCAGAAGTCTGGCAGCCACCTCCCCATGGCTCTGGGGCAGGACATTTTCGGCTGCACAGTGGTTTCTGATCTGGCGCGCATGCCTCATCTGCTGGTGGCCGGTTCCACCGGCAGTGGTAAATCGGTCTCCATCAACACCATGATTCTGTCTCTACTCTACCGGGCTTCTCCGGAGGACGTGCGGATTATCCTCATTGATCCCAAGATGCTCGAATTGTCCATCTATGAAGGCATTCCCCATCTGCTGCTGCCGGTGGTGACCAATCCCAAGAAAGCCGCCCTGGCTCTCAACTGGGCGGTCCGCGAAATGGAGCGGCGCTACCGGCTGATGGCCGACAAGGGGGTGCGCAACATCGACGGCTACAACAAGAAGTGGCTGCTGGAGCAGGAGGCCGAGGAGCAATCCCGAACCCGCAGGGAACTGGTGGTGGAGCCGGTGGAAGAGGGCGAGGAAGAGCTGCCACCGGTGGCTCTGAACCCCGAAGAGCAGCTGGAGCACGGCCATCTGCCCCGTATTGTGCTGATTGTCGATGAGCTGGCGGACCTGATGATGGTGACCGGCCGTGAACTGGAAGAATCCATCGCCCGCCTGGCGCAGATGGCCCGTGCCGCCGGAATCCACCTGATTCTGGCCACCCAACGGCCCAGCGTGGACGTGATCACCGGGCTGATCAAAGCCAATTTTCCGACCCGGATTTCCTTCAAGGTCTTTTCTCGTATCGATTCTCGCACCATTCTCGACACTATGGGCGCGGAAACCCTGCTGGGCATGGGCGACATGCTGTTTCTGCCGCCTGGCACCGGCGCCCTGCAGCGGGTTCACGGAGCTTTTGTGTCCGAACTGGAGGTTCAGCGAGTGGTGGAATTCCTCTCCCGGCAGGGCTCTCCCGAGTACGACGAAACAATCCTCACCGCACCGCCGTCCGCAGACGCCGGCGGGGAAGGAGAGGACGAGGACTACGACGAAAAATGGGACGAGGCCCTGGCCATGGTGGCGGAGACCCGTCAGGCTTCCATTTCCATGCTGCAGCGCCGCTTGCGGGTCGGCTACAACCGTGCCGCGCGCATGGTGGAGAGGATGGAGCAGGAAGGGATCATCGGCCCTTCTGACGGCACCAGCCGGCCGCGGGAAGTGTTTATCAACCGAATCGAGTGAGGACACAAGAGGCTGCAGAGCGGCTGCAAAATACGCTTCAGCGATTCAGGATGTAGCGACGCACTGCGGCGTTGTGTTCGGCCAGGGTTCTGGAGAAGTGGTGGGTACCGTCCCCCCGGGAGACGAAATACAGGTAGTCGACGGACGCCGGATGGGCCGTCGCCTGCAGGGCGCTGCGGCCGGGGTTGGCGATGGGACCAACGGGCAGGCCGGGAATGCGGTAGGTATTGTACGGGGTCAGAGTCTGCAGGTGGCGGCGGGTGATCCGGCCCTGGTAGTCCTCGACACCGTAGATCACCGTGGGATCGGCCTGCAGGGGCATGCGCCGCCGCAGGCGGTTGTGAAACACCGCCGCCACGAGGGGCATCTCCTGGTCGCTGCCGGCTTCTTTCTGCACAATGGAGGCCAGGGTCAGAAACTGGTGACGGTCGAGTCCCAGTTCGTCAGCCCGGGCCAGCAGCTCCGGGGTCAGTTCCCGTTCCAGTTGGGCGACCATGGCCCGAATCAACTGGCGGCTGCCGGTCTGGCTGTCCATGGTGTAGGTTTCCGGAAACAGATACCCCTCCAGCGTATCCGCCTCGATGCCCAGGGAAGCGATAAGTGTTGCGTCCCGGGCCAGATCCGCAAAGGCTTTTCCGTCCCGCAGGTCGCTCTGTTCCAGGACAGCGGCCATCTCCCACAGATTGAGCCCCTCGGGAAAGGTGATCTGCAGGCGCTGCACGTCGCCGCTCACCAGTCGTTCCAGGATCCGCCCCGGTCGCGCCCGGTCGGAGAAATAATAATCTCCCGCCCGAATCGCCGTTTCCGCCCCGTGCAGGCGGGCCAAAAGCCGGAAACCGGTGACGTTGCCGATGACGCCCGCGTCGCGCAGATCCCGGGCTACGGCGGTAAAGGAACGACCCCGGGGCACGGTCACAAGGAGCGGTTCCGGCGGAGCCACGGGCCGCCATAGGAACAGGGCGTAGCTGCCACCGCCGAGCAGAACCGGCAGCAGGATCAGGCCGGCGGCCAGCCGGATAAGCAATCGTTTCATCACAGTTTGAAGGTGTTCTCGTTGCCCGTCAGCAGGCGCTGTATATTGGCCCGGTGCCGCGCAATGACGATGCCGCTGATTACCAGGCTGGCCAGCAGCAGCGGCAGGGATTTCTGGGTGAACCAGAGCAGCAGCGGAATCGTCGCCGCCGCGCAGAGGGACCCCAGGGAAATGTAGCGCCATTTCCACACCGTGCCGGCGAAGATCAGAAAGGCGCCGAGCACCGCCAGCGGCGACAGCACCAGGTAGATGCCGAGGGCGGTGGCCACTCCCTTGCCCCCCTTGAAGCCGATGTACACCGGAAAGCAGTGGCCGATAAAGGCGGCCACCGCCACCGCGCCGACCCGCCCCTGATCGTACTGCAGCCACAGGATGGCGGCGAGCAGCGGGATAACCCCTTTGAGGGCGTCGCCGATCAGGGTCAGAACCCCGAGCTTGCGGCTGCTGCGATAGACGTTAGTGGCGCCGATATTGCCGCTGCCGGTCTTGCGGATGTCGCCGCCGCCGGTCAGGCGGGTCAGCAGCAGCCCGGTGGGAATGGCGCCGATCAGATAGGCGGCAAGCAGTACGATGAAAAACGGGATCATGGATTTCCTCTCTGCGAAGCAAGTAACCAGACGCGGCGGCGTCCCGGTTGATGATGTCGAGTAGCGAAGCTTCGTTATCGCACCCACAGTTTTTCGCAGGCCGCCCGTTGGCATTGCGAAACAGGGGGGCATCCTTCACCCCGCGAGGGATTTTTGTAGCATTGCTGGTGAAAAATGACAAGCCGCTTGCCTGTAGCTCCGAAAATTCCAAACCGTCCTGACTTGAAATCGACGTCTTCTCATATCGATCTAACAATAGGTGTTCATCCTTGCGATCTGCCGGCAAAAGCATTTTGCGAAAGGGAGCAATCCGATGGACATCAAGGTTGGCATTAACGGTTTCGGCCGCATGGGGCGGCTGGCCCTGCGGGCGCTGTGGGATCGGCCGGGAGTGAGCATCGCCCGGATCAATGAAATCAAGGGCGGGGCGGAAACTGCTGCGCATCTGCTGGAGTTCGACTCGGTGCACGGTCGCTGGTCCCGGCAATTCGCCCACGATGTCCGCTCGCTGAGCATCGACGGTCGCCGGATCCCCTTCAGCGAGGCTTCCAGGCCCGGCGAGGGGGATTGGGAACAGGAGGGCGTTGAGGTCGTCATCGAAGCTTCGGGCAAATTCAAAACCGTCGAAGCTCTGGAGCCCTATTTCCAGCGGGGGGTGAAAAAGGTGATTGTGGCCGCCCCGGTGAAAAAAGGCGCGCTGAATCTGGTGATGGGGGTCAACGATCACCTCTACGACCCGGCGCAGCATCATATCCTGACCGCCGCTTCCTGCACCACCAACTGTCTGGCGCCCATCGTCA
>PWVL01000227.1 GCA_003561875.1 Desulfuromonadales bacterium
CTGGATCTGCTCTATGGCGACGAGGTGCCGGTAGTGACGGACCTGCTGGTGTTTACCACAACTCCCGGGGGTCCCATCGATCTGCTGGACAAGGTGCTGCGCGGGGGTGGAGCCAACGGTCGTACCTGGCCGGCGCCGGACATGGCCGCCGACCCGGACAATTTTGCCCTTCTTTTTCTGCGCAAATCGACCCTGCAGATGGTCGAGGTCCGTCTGCGACCGGGGCTCTGGCCTGCGGACTGGTTTGCGTTGCGGGAAAAAAACAAGGCCGGCACCCTGACGGCCGGCGAGAGGCAACGCTTCGCGGCGCACCGCAAGCTGTTGACCGAGGATTACCCGCAGCGCTCTTTCGAGGAGCTGTTCGGCCGTCCCGAGGTGTCGACCTTTGCCGCCTGGGGCCAGTTGGAGCGGGGCGAGATGGATCGTCACAGCCGCACCATGCGCCGTTTGCACCGGACCGCCGAAGCCCAGTGACGGCGAACCGTTGTGCAGCAAGCGGCATCCCTTCGGGCGTCGTTTTTCGGCGCCAGGGCGGGTGCCGTTCGGTTTAAGGGAGAGCAAAAAGGAGAAAGATGATGAGATGCAGTAAAGTTTTGGTGGCAATCTGCGCTCTGGCGCTGGCCAATGCCGCTATGAATGACGCCCTCGCCGAAGGGGCGGAGCGTCGGGATCAAGTGGTGATCACTTCCACTCTGTCGGAAAAGCGTATTGCCGACGCGCCCGGCTCCGTGGAGGTAATCACGGCCCGGGAAATCGAAGAACTCAATGCCCTGACGGTGGCGGACGTGCTGGAAAATGCCGTGGGCGTGCAGATACTGTCCGAATCCGGGCGCTCCCGGGTTCCCAGCATTCGCGGCGCCCGCAGCAAGCATACCCTGGTGCTGCTCGACGGCCGCCGGCTGGCCTATGGCTTCAATGACCTCATCGACCTGCGGCAGATTCCCACAGTGATGGTCGAGCGTATCGAAATCGTACGGGGTCCCGCTTCCTCCCTCTACGGCAGCGACGCCCTCGGCGGGGTGGTCAACATCATCACCCGGCAGCCGGCCACGAAGGCCGCTGCGCAGATCGGCGGCCGGTACGGCGTCCATCGCGACGGTGAGGGCCGGGAGTATGCGGGCAGCGCCCAGGTCACCGCGCCGCTGGGAGACGCGGTACGCTTTATCCTGGCCGGGGAACTGCGGGACAAGAAGGGCTGGGACAGGAGCGGCCAGCTCCCCGACGACGGCTTTGCCGAAGAGCCGGCCTTTGTAGCCGGTCGAATCGTCTACGACCTGAGCCCGCGGCAGAGCGTCACCGCCGGTGGTGAATTCATGAACAACACCTACCTGGGCGATCAGCTGTATGAAGGGGTCCCCCGGGAGCGGCGGGCCGACGAGGAGCGGGCCGGCTATTTTGTTCAGTACGATCTCAAGCTGCGGGATTTCCATGACCTCACGGTGCGTCTCAATCGTTCCCAGTTTGAGCACGATCTGCAATTCAATCCTTACGCGGAAACCGGCGAGCGCCGCACCCGCCAGTATGTTCACCAGTCAGAAGTGCGCTATTCCGGACTCTTTTTCAACCGGCATCTGGCCACCTTGGGGGTGGAATGGCGCCAGGACGGCCTGAACGACTGGATCCTGGGGGTGCGTTCCAGGGAAAGGGTCACCAACACCAGCCTGTTTGTGCAGGACGAATTTCAGGTGTTTGAGCCCCTGTCCCTGGTGTTGGCCCTGCGCTACGACCATCATGGCGAGTTTGGCGACCGCTGGACCCCTCAGGCGGCCCTGGTCTATCACCTGCTTCCGTCCCTGCGCCTGAAAGCGTCCTGGGGCCAGGGATTCCGGGCGCCGTCCCTGACCGAACTGTATGTCGATTCCATGCGTCGCCGGGGCCGGGAGATCTATCAGGCCAACAAGGATCTGAAGCCCGAAAAGGCCAACAGTTATGAAGTCGGCATCGAAGGCGAATGGCGAAAGGGCTACGGCGGGGTGGTCGTGTTTCGCAACGAGATTGACGACCTGATCGAAGCGCTGGTGGAGCGGACCGAAGGCAACCGGACCTTCTATCGTTTCGAGAACATTTCCCGTTCCGTTCAACAGGGGGTCGAGGTGCAAGCGGGTTACCGTCTGCCCCTGGGCTTTTCTCTGAATGGAAACTTCAGCTGGCTGGATATCGACTACAAGGGGGCCGAAGACATCGGCAGTCAGCCCAAGTACAGCGCGTTTGTCAAGCTGGGTTACGAGCTTCCCGAGTATCGGCTGCGAGCCAACCTGCGCATGAACTATCAGGGCCGCAAAACCTATGCAGACGGCAATCGCGAGTCCTGGACTCTCTACGGCGCCTATCTCGCCAAAGGCATTGGCCGATACGGCGAGATCTTTATCGGTGTTGACAACATCTTTGACAAGCGGATCGTGCGGGACAGTGTGTCGCGCCTCGAGCCCACTACCTATTATGGCGGGGTGACCCTGAAGTTCTAAGGATTCGCAGGCGTCCTGCACCGGTCATTGGCCGGGCATCCACCGATACCACCGCAAGGATTTATCAGAGGAAATCACAGATGCCAGTTATCATGGAAAGAATCGGAGTCCTGGGCCTGTTTCTGATCCTCATGTCCGTTTTCGGGCTGTACCTGAGTATCAAGAACACCGTTTACCTGCACCTGGTGGGCAAGCGGTTCCGTTCCTGGATGCGTCAGTTGCAGGAGACGAAAAAAATTCCCAGGGATCTGAGCTGGAACGCCCGCAATCCGCTGGTCAATGTGGTGCTCTGCGTTCTCAAGTTTCACGGTGCCCACTCCCACGACGTGCGGGCCGAGGTGGCCTACCTGTTTCATCGCAACTTCGAAAAGGTCAACCGCGACGTGACCTATCTGCGCCTGGTGTCCGTGGTGGCGCCGCTGGCCGGTTTGCTCGGCACGGTGCTGGGCATGGTCAAGGTGTTCCGGGTGCTGGCCGAAACCGCCAATCCCGAACCGTCCATGATGGCCGCCGGCATCTGGCAGGCGTTGCTGACCACCATCATGGGGCTGTGCGTGGCGGTGCCCTGCCTGTTTTTCTTTTATCATCTCACCCTCAAGATCAAGGGCTTTCGCATCGAATCGGTGGAATACAGCTATCAGGTTCTGAGCCTGCAGCAGAGTGTGGTGGCGGATGCGGCAACCACGGCCGGGGAGAAGGTCGATAATCCCGTCTATCCTCCCGCGGCGGCCAATCGCGGCGCCTTTTTCTAAGCAGGAGGAGACCATGCTTTCCGATCCCTTTTACGACGACATGGAAGACAGCGGCATCGACCTGACGCCCCTGATCGATGTGGTTTTCATGCTGCTGATCTTCTTCATCATGTCAACGGTGTTTGTCAAGCCGTCCATCAGCATCGACCTGCCCGTCACCGAACATGCCGCCAGGCAGAAGAGCGACGGCAAGGTGCTGGTCATCGCGGTGAGCGCCGACGGAGGTTACTACCACAAGGACCGGCAATTGACCCTGGAAGGTCTGATGACTTTGCTCGAAGAACACCCCCAGGCGGCAGTCAATCTGTTTGTTGACCGACACGCGCCCTTTGAGCCCTTCATCCGTTTTATCGACCAGGCCAAGGCCAAAGGTCGGGAGGAAATCGTTGTTACCACCGAGCCCGAAGCACAGAATCCTTGAGCAAACAAGCGGACGCCTGGGCCTGGTGGTCTCGCTGGCCGCTCATCTGTTGCTGGGTCTGTTCGCCGCCGGCTCCATGCGCCCTGCCGTGCCTGTGACCCCGCCGCCGGCAACCCAGGTGGTCATGCGCCTGCAGGCGCCGGTGCCCGCCCCGGTTCCGGCACAGCCCGCCCCGGTCCCGGCGCCTCCCGCCCCGGTTCCGCCCCAACCCAGGCCCCCCGAGCCCCGACCGGTGAAGCCGGAACCGCCGCCCAAGCCCCGGCCCAGGAAGCCGGAGGTGCGCAAGGAAACAATTCCGGACCCGGTAGCGGAGCCGGAACCGGTTGAGGAAGTCGAGCCCCGGGAAACCTTTGAAAGTCCCGCTCCGACCCAGGACGCTCCGCCGGCCTTGGCGGGGCTCCGCCCGGGAGTTCCCGATGCTCCAGCGGGGCCGCCCGCCGCGTTCATGGACAGCGCCATGCTGCGTCAGGAGGAAAAGGATCGCCTGCTGAGCGAATTGCTGGCCCTGATTGAACGGGAAAAGTTTTATCCCTTTGCTGCCCGCCGCCGGGGTATCAAGGGGCAGGTTGAACTGGTGATCGAAGTGGATGCATTCGGCCGCATCCGTGATTACCGGGTGGCCTCGGCCAGTCACGGCGTCTTTGCCAATGCCGCCACTACCATCATGGCGCGAGTCCAGAGCGCGGCCTCCCGCAGGGCCCTGTCCAACGCTAGGGAATTCAGCCTGTCCGTCGGACTCACCTTTGAGCTTAAGGAATAAACGGGTATGATGGTTCTGGTGTCGGAGGAGTTGTGCCGCGGAGTCTGTTGACCAGGTGTGCGACAAGCGATGCTCAAAAATCGCCATCTTCTAAAGGTATCACCATGTTTCGCAAGTTTTGTTTTCAGTTTCACTGGCTGGTCGGCATTACCGTCGGCCTGGTGCTGGCCGTTGTCGGTGTCAGCGGCGGCCTGCTGTCTTTTGAGCAGGCCATTCTGCGGCACATCAACCGGAAAGTCGTGACCGTGATCCCCGCTCCCGGGGCAACTGTGCTGGCACCTTCCGAGTTGCTGGAGGCGGCCCGGAGCGCCGCTCCCGGCCGCACCGTAGTCACCCTGACCCTCCATGCCCGCTCCGACCGGGCCGCCGTGCTGACCCTTGCCGGCAGCGGCCCCGCGGCCCGCCGGGGCGAGTCCCTGTATGTAAATCCCTACACCGGCGAGGCCCAGGGAGGCGCGCTGCGCGGTCAGCCGTTTTTTCGCAACGTCCGGCGCCTGCATCGCTGGCTGCTTATGGACGCTCTGACCGGCAATCGCGATGCGGGAAGGCAGGTGGTCGGTGCTTCCACGGTACTGCTGATCCTGCTGGTGATCAGCGGCATTGTTCTGCGTTCTCCCGGTCAGTTGCGCAGCTGGCGTGCCTGGCTCACCTTCAGTCCGAAGCGCAAGGGCCGGGCTTTTTTGTGGGAGATGCACGCGGTGGTCGGCACCTGGGTGGCGCCCCTGTATCTGCTGGCTTCTTTAACCGGACTGTACTGGTCTTACGAGGGGTATCGCAACGTCCTGCACCGGATCAGCGGCGTGCCCCGTGTCGTGCGGGGACACGGCCCGCCGGCCGGTGGTGGCGGAAGGGGAGAACAGAGACCGCCGGAGGCGCCGCAGCCGGATCCGGGAGCAACCCTGGATCGGGCCTGGGCCCTGTTCAGGGAGACCGTTGGCGACGATTACAGTTGGGTGATGATCCGGCTTCCCCAAACAGCGGCAACGTCTGTCCGTCTGACCTATCTGGACGCCAGGGCACGGCACGATCGGGCTCTGAGCCGCATGACCATTGATGTGGACGAGGCGCTGGTGGCGGACCACGACCGCTACGCAGACCGCCCCCTGCCCGTGCGACTCATGGGCAGCATGCTGCCCCTGCATTCGGCCAGCTATTTCGGGGTGGTCCCCACCGCCCTGATGATGGCCGCCGCCCTGGCCATGCCCCTGTTCACCGTCACCGGCTGGATGATGTATCTGCAGCGGCGCCGGCAGAACCGCGCGGCGCGCCGGGCCATGCAGGAGGCTCGCAGCGAAGGATTAAAAGAGGATGGGAAGACCCTGCCGATTCTGTACGCCAGCCAGGGTGGTTTCGGTAAAACCCTGGCCTGGCAGAGTGCGACCGCTCTACAGCAGGCCGGTCAGGGGGTGACGGTGAAAGAACTGGGCCGGGTTACGCCGGCCTTTCTCGCCGGTCAGCGACGGGTACTTTTCGTGGTGTCCACTTTCGGGCTTGGCATCTCCCCCACCGGGGCTCGACCCTTTGTGGTGCAGATGCACAAAACCGATCTGTCCAACCTGCAGTACGGGCTTCTTTCCTTGGGCGACCGCAGGTATGGAGAGTTGTACTGCAAGTTCGGGCGCGAACTGGAGATCTGGCTGCGCGATTGCGGCGCCCGACCCCTGTTCGCCACCGTCGAGGTGGATGACGGCAACCCCGACGCCCTGCAGGAATGGCAGCGGTGCCTGTTGTGCCTGAAAGAAGACACCTGAAAGAGAAGAAGGCAACGGGGAAAGCGGAGCAGGTTGGCTATAGTGGGCAGCCTGCTCTTTTTTTCCAGTTCCCCGCTACAGTTACAGGACACGGCCGCGGAAGAAAGCAACCCGGCCTTAGCCGAAATTTCACATTGCTTCCCTTTTTCCTTCATAATAAAGGTTTAGGATGGTTCCGTGGTCCTTGCACAGGACATTTGCCTTACGGAATCTTTCCAAGGCTCCGCAAGCTGTCCAGGGCGCAGACTGCTCTCTGGCTTTACGGGCCGGTTCGGCCGAAAGTGTCTCACACATCATGCACCCATTCGTTCCATTTCGATGCGCCCTGTTGATGGCCCTTGTGGGGCTTACCTCCTGTATTTCCGTCGGTCCCGACTATCGGCCACCGGAGCTGGAGGTTCCCTCCGCCTGGAACCGCTGCGAATCTTTCGGGGCCGAAGAGGGCTGTTCCTTTGGTGAGGTAGACATCACCGAATGGTGGCGGGAACTCAGCGACCCGTTGCTGGCGGAATTGATTGCCGAAGCCCTGCAGACCAATCACGATCTGCGAATCGCCCGCTGGCGGCTGGTGGAGTCCAGGGCGCGCCGCCGGGTGGCCGCTGCCTCACTGCTGCCCGACGCCAGTGGCTCTGCCAGCGCCCGGCGCAACTGGAGTCGGGGGGATTCGGGCGGCTGGTCTTCGACGGACCGGTTCAGCGCCGGTTTCGATGCCGGTTGGGAACTGGATCTGTTCGGCGGCCGGCGGCGCACGGTGGAGGCGGCCGATGCCGCGCTCGAATCCACTGCGGCCGGTGTGCACAGCGTGCAGGTTTCGCTGGTGGCGGAAGTGGCCCTGAACTATGTCGAAATGCGGCTTCTGCAACAGCGCCTGAGCATCGCCCGGGACAACCTGGCCACCCAGAGCGAGACCCTGCAGCTGACCGAGTGGCGGGCGCGGGCCGGTCTGGTGAGCGAACAGGATGTGGAACAGGCCCGCAGCCAGCAGGCCCAGACCCGGGCCCAGCTTCCCCGTCTGGAAACCTCCCTGATCGAAACCGAGCACCGTCTCGAGCTGCTGTTGGGACAGGCGCCGGGAACCCTGGCGCCTCGTTTCGAGGCGGGCGTTGCCCTGCCGGCGGTGC
>PWVL01000239.1 GCA_003561875.1 Desulfuromonadales bacterium
CGTCATCCTCCGCCTCATCGTCAAGGGAAACCGGCGCCGGCGGCACGGGGCGATGGGATCCGAAGCCCGTGTCCACGGGGATGCCCGCCGATCCCGCATCGTCTGTCGCCAGATCCCCGAGCAGGGCGGCCGCCTCTTCAGGATCCACCAGGCGGCCCGTCGTTCTTGACGAAGACCCGGAAGCTGTTGAAGTTTTCACAGTATCCGAGGACGGATCGGCGGCGGCAGGCGGCTCTTCAGAGACCGCTGCGGACAACTGCACGCCGAGCATGGCAGCAGGAAACAGCAGGATAAGCTCATCCAGCGTCTTGCCGTCCAGAGTCGTCGGATAGGCAATACTCAGGTAATTACCGGGCGGAAACGGTTCAGCGGCCTCCATCTTGACCTTGGAAGGCAGCACCGATTCCAGCTCGGCTTTTTTGAAATGCAGTTTTTCCGAATGAAATTCGTTAAAAACCGAGCAGAGTTCCCCGGAGACAATATTGGCGATCTCACCAAAGGAATCGTTCTCCTCTTCCCCGAAGACCTCTTTTTTAACCCGCTCCTCCAGTTCTCCGGGCGGCAGCATGATCAATGTTCCACCCAGGTAAACCGCATCCTTGAGGCGGCAGAAGGCATACGCCTCTCCTTCGTGATCCCCGGTGACGATCATGCGTACCATGACCTGCTTTTTACGGACTTCAGAGAAAAACTCCTTTTTTGAAACCAGGCGAATGGCCGGCCCTGGAAACTCCAGTTCGCAGCCGAGCATGCCGCCCAGCCCGGCGGCCATCTTGTTTCCGGCTTCCTCGAAAAGCTCTGTGATGTTCTGCTCTATTTCCATGGAAACAACCTTATCCGTTAAGGGAACCGCAAGCCTTTGAGATTTTATTGCTACCACAAAAACAACCTGGCGAACAGCCGCCTTTAACCGGTTTGTGCAAAAATCCCTCCCCGGGATGTCCCGTGTGCTTCATTGTGCTGTTGGCTTCGAAGTTCGATCGAAGCGGCCTTTCAGAGAAAAAACCGAACGGGCCGGACGACTTCCCACCGCAGAAGCTGCCCGGCCCGTTCCCATGCTGTGCCGACGCTGCGCACAGGATTATTTCTGCACATGGAACTCCACCAGAAAGTCACCGCCGTCGATGGAAAAGGGGACGATGACTCCCAAGCTGTCGCGGGGACAATCGATCTCGTATTCGGCCCCGCACACCACCGACGGAATGGACAGCTTGAAATCATGGCCCTGTTCCGTCAGATCGGCCTTGACACTGCCCGCCACCATGTTGGCCAGTTCGCCGATGGCGTCCTTGACGTCTTCGTCAATTTCGGCGACTTCCATCATCAGAAAGCTGCCGGTAATCACCAGCGCCGTCGGTTCGGGAATATGAATGGCCAGAGTCGCCTTGCTGGTGCCTGCCATGCCGACAATGGCGCTGACGGAATCCGCAAAGACCTCGTCCCGTTTCGCCAGGGGCTGTCCCGGCCGGGCTTCCATCATCAGCATGGTCTGAAATATCTCCTGCGTGGCATTGCCGATACTCTTGTTAAGGTCCACAACTCAACTCCTTTTTACAAAAGGCCACCCAGGATTTCCTGAATCTGGTCCGGTGTAAAGGGTTTCTTGATGCTTCCCGCCGCGCCGAGGCTCTTGGCCTCATCCAGAATGTCCCCGCCGGCTTCCGTGGTGATCATCACCACGGGGATGTTCTTGATTTTGTCATTGGCCTGTTTCTGGCGCAGAAATTCGATGCCGTCCATGGTTGGCATGTTGATATCGCTGAGGATAATGTCCACGGTTTCCCCGGCCAGCACATCCAGGGCGGCCTGGCCGTCACCTGCCTCAAGAATGGTGTCAAAATCCAGGCCGGCCTGGCGCAGGGACCGGGTGACAATTTTACGCATGGTGTTGGAATCATCGATAATCAGAACTTTTTTACCCATTTTTTTCCTCTCGAATGACAGTTGACGAAATTGCAGCCGAACAAGTCAGCTACCTCTGGATTATTCAAAAAAACCGTCCCCGGCCAGGGCCAGAGCAAACAACTCGTTGTCGACCTGAAATTCCCATATTTTCATCTCGAACGGGCTGTCTTCCAGAATGGCCGGTACCTTTTCGGGAAGACCGAGCCTGTAGGTCTGATCTTCGGGAAGATGAGCGCTGAGAAACAATCCGGCGACCGTATTGATCAACTCGCAGAGCATGTCGAGAGCCGCCTTTTCGGTCAGATCTTCCTCGGGGACAATGCAGACCGAGGCCGCGATGCGGTTCAGCAGTGCCCGGGGCATGGCCAGGTAGAGCTCGCCCGGTATCGGATCGTGAATCAACAGCCGGCTGACCACGGTCTCTTCGGCGGAGTGGCGCATGGCGTCGTCCAGTTCCCTGCTCACTTCCATGAACGCCATGTTTTCAAAAGTAGTGGTGATGGCGCCGTAGATATCCTGCTCCAGTTTTTCCAGCATCTGCTCTCCCCGTCTCTCAGGTCATGATCGGTTTCAGGGCGTCCAGCAGGACGGCCGGCGATACGGGCTTGTTCAGCACGCCAAAAGCCCCCAACTCTTTCAACTCCCGCTCCTTGGCGGGATTTCCGGCGCTGGTGATCACCAGTACCGGCAGGTCATGCAGACGGGGACTACTCTTCACCCATTTAAGCAGCGTCGCACCATCCATGACCGGCATGTTCAGGTCGGTTACCAGCAGGTCGGCCATTTCCTCCTTGAGCAGAGAGAGGGCTTCACGGCCATTTTCCGCCTCCACCAGAGTAGCCTCGCCCAGGCCGATAATGGCCAGGCAGCGACTGATGAACACGCGTGCCGTGGCCGAGTCGTCCGCGATGACGATCCGCTTCATTCCGTAACCCTCCTGTCAGTTTGTCAGCGACTCCCGAGCCCGACTGAACTCTTCCTGGGCATTCAACACAATTTCGGCGAGAGCATTCGGCGACAAATTAAAAAATTCCCTATACCCGGTATCCAAATGATACTGCAGTCCGTCACTGCCCGTGTCACAGCCGGCCATCATTGAGACGATATCGCCAAGATGCACGGCATACACCAGGGGCTGCACCCAATCGGGCGCTTCAGCGGGATGATGATGATGAAGAATCACCCTCTGCAGCGCCTCGGGCATCTGCCAGTGGCGGGCCATCCGATAGCCGACCTCCGTATGATCCAGTCCCGCAAGATCCTGTTCCGCCATGAGGTAGTCGGCAACCATGCCTTCGTCAATCTGGCTCAGGGCGTCCTGCGCCACCTCTTTCCAGAAATCGGAGAATATGGACTTGCCGATGTCGTGCAACAGGCCGCCGGTAAAGGCAAGATCCAGATCGAAATCTCCCCTGGCGTATCGGGCCACCTCCCGGGAAGCGATGGCACTGAAGAGGTCGTGACGCCAAAGGGCTCCCTGTTCGCCCAGATATCCCTCCAGGGGCTTGTTGAGCAACTGGCCGGCATTGTCCTGAACGGCAATACTCACCACCATCCGTTCGCCGAGATAGGACAGAGCACGGTCGATGGAGGTCACCTCGTTGACCAGGCCGTAGACCGGCGAATTGACCACTTTCAGAACCCGCATGGTTAAAACCGAATCGAACTTGACGATCCTGATCACATCCTCCAGTTCGTGATCAGGGTCGGCAATAACCTGCAGCAACTGCAGGGCGTTCGGCGAAAAAAGAGGCAGTCTTTCTATTGCCTGGCGTATGGCCTCGGCGTCAACGACCTTGGTCATCATTCCTCCTTCAAACCTCCCATTCCCCGCGCCCCGGGCAGTTCACAACCACTTTGCCCGAATCGACGAAAACCGAAACCGTGCGGCTGTAATTTCCACCGACATCTTCCGCCAGGGGCCCGAGTCCGTAAGCCCACAGGTGCTTTTTCAGGGCCAGTACGTTGCGCTTGCCGATATTGAAGGTCTCGTTGTGATCCATGATGGAGGCCCCCCCCACCAGTTTGACCACCAGGCCCCGGCCGTTGTCCGGCGATCCCAGCCGCGCCATTTCCTGAATCAGCAACGGCAGGCCGAGATCGGCAAAATAGCCGGGGCGCTGCCGGGCCTTGGCTTCGTTGATGCTGGAATCGGGCAACGCCACATGCACCATGCCCACGGCCCCATTGCGGGGGTCCCGCAGGATCGCCGCCACGCAGGAGCCCAGGGCGAAGGTTTTGACCCGTCCTCCCGGCGTCTTCGACGCACCGTAGTCTCCTATTCCCAAAATAATTTCACTCATGATTTCCGCTCTGAAAGCAAGTCGATCACCGCCGCCGCCATACGGTCCAAAGGCACCAGTCGTTCGGCGCCGCCCCGTTCATAGGCCACTTTGGGCATGCCGAAAACCACCGAAGTTTCTTCGTCCTGGGCCAGATTTCTGGCTCCGGCCCGGCGCATGGCAAGCATTCCCGCGGCGCCGTCGGCACCCATTCCGGTCAGTATCACACCGATGGCATTGCTACCCACCTGCTGCGCCACGGAATGCATCAACACGTCAACAGACGGACAATGACCACTGACATTTTCTCCCGGTTCACATTTCACCTGATAAATCCCACCGGAACGCACCACCCGCATATGCAGTCCTCCCGGCCCGACAAGTATTCGGCCCGGCATGATCCGGTCGCCACTTTCAGCCTCCTTCACCTCCATGGCGCAGATTTGATTGAGACGCTCGGCAAACATGCGAGTAAAACCGGCCGGCATGTGCTGGACGATCACCATTCCCGGCATGGACACGGGAAATTGCGTGACCATCTTGCGAATCGCCTCGGTTCCGCCGGTGGATGCGCCAATCGCCACGACCTTGTCCGTCGACTCGGCCAGAGCCCCATGGGGGGCGCGGCGCGGCGCCGTTGCCGGAGGCGGTTGTCGGTCTTTCCAGTGAGACACATTCGCCGTGGCGGTCTGTTTTACCTTGGCCCGCAACTCGCCAAGCATGCCGGCCAGCCCCCGGGCCAGGTCCGTGGACGGTTTGGCGACAAAATCCACCGCCCCGGCATCCAGCGCATCCAGAGTGATCTGCTTGCCGCGTTGGGTAAGAGAACTCACCATCAGTACCGGGATCGGGTATTGCGGCATCAGGCGGCGCAGAAAATCAACCCCGTCCATGCGTGGCATTTCAACGTCCAGGGTCATCACGTCAGGCCTGAGCTGAACAATTTTGTCCCGGGCCGCGTAGGGATCCGAAGCCGTGCCGACCACTTCGATATCCGGATCCATGGCCAGCCCTTTGGCCAGCAACTGACGTACCAGGGCCGAATCATCGACAATCAGCACGCGCACTTTATTACTCATGAAGATAGTTCTTTCTGATAAACCGCCGGCAGCAGATACTTGAACAGACTTTGCTGACGACCGAGAGTTTCGGAATGCCCGATAAAAAAGTAACCCCCTGGTTTGAGAAACTGATGAAACTTGCTGACCAGTTTAGAGCGGGTCGGCGCATCGAAATAAATCATGACGTTGCGGCAGAAAATAATGTCAAAAGGTTTTTTAAAAGGAAATTCTTCATTCATCAGATTGAACCGCCGGAAAATCGCCTCCTTGCGCAGAGCATCACCGAAGGCAAACTGTCCATCCGGCGTCGGTCGCAGATATTTGTCGCGCAGCACCTGGGGCAGGGCCTGAATGCGATCTTCCGGATAGACCCCCTTGCCCGCTATATCCAGAACCCGGGAGGAAATATCCGTTGCCAGCAGGCCGCAACTCCACTGCGCATATTCGCTGCCGAAATATTCGTGCATCAGCATCAGCAGCATGTAGGCTTCCTCCCCCGAGGAACAGCCGGCGCACCAGACACGCAGATCTCTTTCACCGGACTGGCGCAGACGCTTGACCACCGATGGCAGGGCGGTCCGGGAAAAAAACTCGAAATGGTTCCGCTCCCGGTTGAAATAGGTATGGTTGGTGGAAATACGGTCCACCAGTTCGCCAAGCTTGGCTTCACTGGTGTCCTTGCGCAGATCCTCGTAATAGGAACGGAAGGTGGCATAGCCGGCCTGACGCAGCAGCTTTTGCAACCGCCCGACCAGAAGCGACCTCTTCTGGTCCGTCAGATTGATGCCGAAACGCTGATAGATGAGCTGCCGCAGAAGTTCGAATTCCTCATCGGAAATCATCATCAGTCCGGCGCTCTCCATGGTGTTGCCATTCATCCCTTCTCCTTTGCCGTAAGCCGTCGCCGCAGCCTGAACATCGGCTACCGGTCCGTCAAGGCACCCGCCGGCCCTGGTGAACCCGCAAGAAGTCCCTTCACCGGTGCACCGTGCGGCGTCCCGCAAACGGTCAACCGGCGGCTTTGCAAGCCCGGCCGGCGCCTTCGGTGAGATGCCCGACGTCAAGGATCAGACAGACCTCGCCATTTCCCAGAATAGTACAGCCGGAAGCAACACTGACATTGCCGATGTACTCGCTCAATCCCTTGATCACGGTCTGCTGCTGACCGAGAATCTCGTCCACCAGCAGGCAGACAGTGTCCTCCCGGTTCTCGAGAATCACCAGAACCCCATCAACAATATCTTCCGAATCGGGCCTGGCCTGCAGTACCCGATAGAGATGCCGGATCGGAAAGAAACGTTCCCGGACCCGAATCAGTTCCATGCCGTCAGGCATCACGGTGATAGCGTCCCGGGTCGGCTTGAAGATTTCACGAATCGCCAGCAGGGGCAAAATGCATCTGGTTTCTCCGACCCGAACCAGCATGCCGTCGATAATCGCCAGGGTCAGGGGAATCCGCAGAACGATACGGGTACCCTGTCCCGGATGACTGTTGACCTCGATTCTGCCCTTGATTTTTTCGAGGTTCTGTTTGACCACGTCCATGCCCACGCCACGACCGGAAACGTCGGTAATCTTATCGGCGGTGGAAAAGCCGGCGTGGAAAATCAGGTTGTAGACATCCTTGTCGCTCAACTGGGAACCATCACCAGCGACAAGTCCCTTGCTGATGGCTTTGTTGAGAATTTTTTCCCGGTCCAGCCCTCTGCCATCGTCTTCGACGATGATCCAGACTTCACCCTCCTGATGGCGGGCGGAGAGTTTGACAATACCTTTTTCCGGCTTGCCGGCAGTGACGCGCTCGGCCGGGGCCTCAAGGCCGTGATCCAGGGAATTGCGCAACAGATGGACCAGGGGGTCGGAAATCTGTTCGATAACCGTCTTATCTACCTCGGTTTCCTGACCGAAGAGCTGCAAATCGACCTTTTTCCCCGATTTGACCGAGAGGTCGTGAACCAGACGGATCATGCGCCGGAACA
>PWVL01000207.1 GCA_003561875.1 Desulfuromonadales bacterium
GTTTCGGGCTGCAGCCCGTGGGCTACAACTACCTGCTCTGGTCCGACAATGCCGCCGGCGCCAAATGGATTCGCAGGGCAGGCAACTGGGCCTACAGCCTGGGCTGGTTTCGGGACAACTTCACCGACAACAACACCCTGGGCGGAAAAAATCGGGCCCGCTACAGCAACGCCTACGCGGGCGATCTGACCTACACCTTTGACAACGGCAACAGCCTCAACGGCTTTGTCATTTACCTGGACAAGAACAATGAAGACAGGGCCCTCAGAGACGGCGGTTTTTACGCCGGCGATGTGAACGAGGCACTGATCGGTAAACCCAAAGACCAGCAGATCTGGCTCGGCCTGTCCGGGCGGGGCAAGTGGCGGGATTTCAGCGGCCTGTTTACCGGCATGTATCTGACCGGCGAACTGAGAACCGGAGGCGCCGTCGATACGAAATTCGATCGCCAGGGCTACCTGTTCCACGGCGAGGTGGACTACAGAATGGATCGGACCACCTTCACTCTCGGCGGGCTCTATACTTCCGGCGACAATAACCCGAACGACAAAAAACTGAGAAACTTCGATGTTATCGACGTTTCAACCCAGGTTTTTGGTTCGGTGGTGATCTTTGACAGCATCTGCGACGACAACACCTTCAGCCAGGCCCCCTATCTGTTCGACAAGGGCTACGCCATGATCTACGCCGGTGTCCGTCACGATCTGACCGACCGCACCTGGCTCACCGGTCGCTATCTCTGGCACAATACGGCGGAAGATCTTGTGACCGCCCAGGGCAAGGCCAGCGACATCGGTCACGAATTTGTCCTTGGCGTCGGACACCGGTTGATGAAGGGCCTGACCGCGGAACTCAGGGCCGGCTACTTGGTCGGCGGCGACGCCTGGGACGCCATGGCCCGCAACGGCAAGGGCGATGATGTGTTCCGCACCGAAGCCAACCTGCGGTTCCGTTTTTAGCTGCCGCCGGTGCCGGCAGGACGGGCTGCGGGTGTTGCGACGGCACCCTCCCGGTTTTTTCCGTTGTGTTCACGGCAGATCGGCTGTGATATTTTTGGGCCGGGCGTTTGCCCGGCCTTTTTTGTCAACGAACTGCTGTAAATTGTCGATACCGGAAATCCTGAATCCCTCCTGCGGTTTCCAGGCTTTTCAGGTTCGGTGGGCAGTAGGCAGAAAAATATATTTTTTATCGGGAGGCGAGCCTTGGTTATCAGAAAAATTTCGGCGATGGCGGTTTGCGGAGTCCTGTTGGTGGCCGGCCCGACCCTGGCCGGAGTGCTGGAGGATCTGGTGGCGGATCTCACGCCGGTGGAAGGCTACGTGGTACTGCCGGTTCAGGACGAATTTCTCATCGATCTTGACGCCGGCCACGGGCTGACGGCGGGGGACCTGTTGGCGGTCATGCAGCCCGGCGAGCCAATCATCCATCCGGTTACCGGCGCGCAACTGGGCACCCTCGATGTCCGTAAGGCGCTGCTCCAGGTTACCCGGGTCAAGGAGGGATTTTCCCACGCCCGCTCCCTGGACGGTGCAACGAATATCGCCCGTGGCGACCGGGTTCGCCGTTACGGGCATCTCCGTGCCTCATTTTTTGACTATACCGGCCGGGGAGAAGCCTTTTTCGCCGAACTGGTTGCTGCTCTTCCGAGCCTGGAATGGCAGGATTATGCTGCGGCCCAGGCTGAACGTCCGGAGCGGATGACGGCGGCCCGGCCCGATGGCAGAGCCGATCTGCTGGTAGCTCTCGAAGACCGCAGCCTGAGTGTGCGGGACGGTTTCGGGCGCCTGTTGTATGCCTATCCCGCGCCCGATCTGAAGTCGCCGGCCGCCGCGCCGTTGCCGCCCCCCTATCGGCTCGACAGTCCCGCGCCGGACGGGGTTGGAAGAGTACGTTACCAGGCCAGCTTTCCCGCTTTCAAGACCGCCGGGCCCGTCGGGTTTGCCGCCGTCACGGCGAGCTTTGCCGAATATGAAGGGCGCCTTCTCATGGCGGCCAGCGACGGCACCAGGGTCGGTGTCTTCACGGTGGATGAGCGCCTGCAGGCCCTGACGGAATTCACCCCTGCCGGCCTTGATCAGGTTGCTTCCCTGTGCTGGTGGCAGCCGGAACCGGAAACGCTGTTGCTGGCCGTCACCGGCTGGAAAGAACCCCGAATCAGCAGCGCCATCTATGTGTATCGACGGGGGGAGTTGGTGCCCCTGGTGGAGGGGTTGGCTTTTATGTTGGGCAGTTTCGATCCGGACGCCCAAGGAAGAAAACACCTGCTGCTGGCTCAGAACCTAGATCGGGATCTGATCTGGGGAACCCTGATCCGGCAGGTCAATCTGAGCCAAAACGGGGTCGATTTTGCTCCCGCCGAAGTGGAACTGCCCCGCAGGTTTACCGTCGCCGGCAGTCTGATGGCTGATGTTACCGGTGACGGCAAGGCAGAAACCATCTTTGTTCGCGATGGCCTGCTCTTCGTGTTTTCCGGTACGCGACAGCTCTACAGGTCGCCAAAAACGATGGGAGGCAGTCTGTCCAGGTTTTTGTTTGAAAAAAATCCCCACGCGCGGGATACCCTCACCTCTTACGCCAAATTCGAAGTTCCTCCGGTGGCCGCTGACCTGGAAGGTGACGGGGTGCTGGAACTTCTGAGCGTGGCCTCGGAAAGTTCGCTGTCCGGAGTCCCGCGTATCGGTTCCGGAATCAAAAAGAGCTGGATTTCCGTGTTCAAGAAGCGCGACGGCATGTTCGTCAAAGGAGATTTGGGCGAAACCCTGCAACTGCCCATGCAGGGTCTGCATGTGCATGGCGACCGGGTGTTGTTTCTGGCCACCGAAGCCGGTTCGATATATGGAGTGGGGGGCGAGAGTCAGCTGCTCATTTTTCCCCTGGGCCGATAGGGTCCTTGTGTCTGCCGCATGAAGGATTCGACGGATGAAGTATTTTTTGGGGGAGGAAAGGGAAACAGCGATACCGGCCCCGCTAAAAAAAAATCATAAAAGGGAACTTCTCCACTGGATTTTCCACTGACGCAAACTATTATAGATGCAGAAGCTTTTGTGAATCGAGGGCGGAACCTGATGGTTCCGCAAAGAGGTCTTTTTTCGAAAGGAGAGGAACATGCCGGATATCATGGAAACCATAAGGGCTAACAGCGCGTTGCAAACTCTGGCAAAAGTCATCGATACCGCCGGTTTTGCCGATCAACTCAAAGGTTCGGGCCCTTTCACCTTCTTCGCCCCCAACGAAGAGGCCTTCGCCAAGCGCAAAATTGACGAACTGGTCAAGGACATTCGCAAGCTGAAGACCAAGCTCGCGTACCATCTGGTCTCCGGCAGCTATGAGGAGAAGAGTCTGGATGTGGTTAACGTCGACTCGCTGGTGACCGAATGTGGCAAGAGCCTGTCGGTTTACTTCGACGAAAACAAGGTCGTGATCGATAACGCCCGCATCGTTGAAGGAGACATCACCTGCAGCAACGGCGTAATCCACATCATCGACAACGTATTTTCTCCCGAGCATTCCGGCTGGTACGAAACAACCGCCTGATTCGTAAGGGCACTCCATCTGCAACAACAAAGGGCGACTCAAGTGTCGCCCTTTGTTGTTGGTTGGTTTCTGAAAATCACATCATGAAAGGGCGTCGAGCCTCCGCTTGGCTTCCCGGGCTTCGGAGGAGAGGGGAAAGGATTCGATGAGCCGGTTGAAAACGGCCCGGGCACTCTGCGGATCGCCCATGGCCTGAAAGGTGATCCCCTGCTTCAACTGGGCCGCGGCAGCCTTGGGATGTTCGCTGTATTGGTCGATGACGTCCTGAAACTGCAGGATGGCGTTCTCGAATTTCCTGTCGCCATGATAGGCCTCGCCGATCCAGTAGCTGGCGTTGGCGCTGAGGGAGTGGCGGGGATGCTGCTGCAGGAAGCGCTGAAGAAGTTCCCGGGCTTCCGTAAAGCGTTCTCCGTTGCGGATCATGGTCACGGCCCGACGGTACAGATCCTCAGGAGATTCGGCGACAGCTGTCGACGGAGTAGTACGGGACGCGGCGGAACCGTCCAGCCGGTCTTCGATGGCGGTAATGCGCAGCCCGAGGTCGTCCCGCACCAGCGACAGTTCATCCCGCAGCTCGGCATCGGCCCGATTCAGGTCCGCCAGGCGGCCGTGAAGAGTCTGCAGTTCCAGGCGCAGGGCGTCATGCCCGGCCTGCTGTTCAGCCTGACGGCGGCTGAGCGCTTCCAATCGGTCACGCACCTCGTCGGTGCGCTGACTCTGCTGACTGGCGACGGCCCGCTCCGAGGCCGCCAGCCGTCTCTTCATCTCTTCCATGTCCCGCTCCATGGCCAGTTGGCGCTGGGATGGAACGCAGCCGCCCAGCAAGGCGACCAACATCAGAACGGGCAAGACTCGTTTACAGATGCACACGGTAACGTCTCCTTTGCAAGAACAGGGACCGCGGCGGTCCCTGGCGAACCGCGGCGGACGTCGAAAGGGCGTAATCAGCGGATGATGGCCTTGAAATCGGCCCGGCGGTTCAGGGCGAAGGCTTCTTCGGTGCGCGAGGTGTCAAGGGGCAATTCCTCGCCGTAGGAGATGACCGAAAGCCGTTGCGGATCGATGCCGAGGGTGACCAGAAAGTTCTTGGCCGCCAGAGCCCGGCGCTGGCCGAGAGCCAGGTTGTATTCATCGGAACCGCGCTCGTCCGTGTGACCCTCAATGCGGAAGTTCTTCTCCGCATGAGCCTTCATGTAGGCGGCGTTTGCCACCAGCCGCTGCTGGGCCTCGTCACCCAGGGTAAAACGGTCGAAGTCGAAGTGAATGCGCTGCAGGCCGGGCACTTCTTCGGTGGTGACACCGTAGCCGAAGCCGTCTTCGTGAATGGCGCTCTCGCCGAAACCTCTTTCGTCAAAACCATAACCGAAATCCGCATCCCGGTCCTGGCTCATGTCGTAGGTCAAGGTCGGGTCAAGGCCGTTGGTCGCCGGTTTTTTAGCGCATCCCGAGGCGAACAGCAGGGCGACGGCTGCCAGCAGAAGACATGGCAGGAGAACTTTGTTGGACAGCGATTTCATGGTGTGGTGCTCCTTTAGGTTAGGTTTTTTAGTGCGAAGAAGGAGCGTGAAGGACCTCCTTCAAGCCGTTTATTATATAGAAAGGCCGAATAAAAACAAAGCCTACCAGCGGCTCGACCAGGCCGGATGGTTGCTCTCGCCCCCCGGCGGAGAGACCCGGGTGATGCCGGTGCCGTCGGCGCGCATGATGTAGATGGCCTTGGAACCGCTCTGGGTTGATGAGAAGACCAGAAAGCGGCCGTCCGGACTCCAGCGGGGATGTTCGTTGTTGCCCGGGCCGAAGGTCAGGCGCCGTTCCTGGCTGCCATCCGGGGCGACGGTATAGACGTCAAAACGGCCGTCTTCCATGCGCGTAAAGGCAATACGATCTCCCTTGGGACTCCAGGCCGGAGTGGCGTTGTAGCGGCCGCCGATGGGCAGGCGGGAGACCTTGCCGGTGGGAATGTCGAGAACGAAGATCTGCGGGTTTCCCAGGCGGTCAGAAACAAAGGCCAGTTGGTCTCCGCCGGGGCTCCAGCTGGGATCGACGTCGATTCCCCAGTGGTTGGTGAGCCGGCGACGGTGGCGGCCGTCGGTGCCGAGCAGATGCAGGTTCGAGGTGCCGTCGGTAGAAAGAGCCAGGGCGATTTCTCCACCGTCGGGACGAAAGCGGCCGGCGATGTTGAGCCCGGGGCGGGCGGAGACTCGTACCTCTGCGCCGGAAAAAATGTCCTTGCGATAGAGATCGGGGTTGTTGGCCCGGTATGAGGTAAACAGCAGTTCCCGGCCCACTGGCGAGAAATCGGGATTCAGGACGATGGAGCGGTGATTGGTAAGGCGCACCGCGTTGCGGCCGTCTATATCCATCATCCACAACTCCTTGTGGCCGCTGCTGGTGCTGATATAGGCAATCCGGCTGCTGAAGGGACCTTCCTCACCGGTAAGACTTTTCAGAATCTGGTCGGCGAAGCGGTGGGCCATGCGTCGGGCATCGGCCGGGGTGCCGACATAGCGGCGGCCGGCGAGCAGGCGGCGTCGGGCCACGTCAAACAGACGGATCTCGACCACCAGATTATCCCCTTCCATGCGGCTGAGTCCTTTGACCACCAAGTCGGCACCCAGCAGACGCCACTCGCCGAAATCGACCTGGCTGCTGGTAAGCCCGACCCGGCGGGCATCGGCAAGAAAGGACTCGGGATCGACCAGATCAAACAGCCCGGAAAGGAGCAGCACATGGTTGAGGGCGTCGTCAAAGTTGCTGACCGCCTGTGGGGGAACCGGCCCCTGGGACAGCAGTCCGGTGGCGGCCAGGGGTATGGTCTGGCGACCGGGGGCGCGAATTTCGATGGAAGCAGCGGCCGGTACGGCGAGCAGCAAAAGCAGCAGAGTCAGTAAAACGGGCAGGCGCATGGTGTCAATCCATAAGGTCTTTGAGGTTGAAGGTCACGGGTACTTCCCATTGTCGGCCCGGTGCAAAGTCCAGCTGCGGGGTTCGCAGAATGGCCCGGGTCACCGAATCGTCAAAAGTGCTGTCGCCGGAAGAGGAGATGAACCGGTTGCTGAGCAGACGCCCGTCGGCGCTATAGGTGATGCGTACCACGGCGACCAGGTCGCGACGGGTGACCTGATAGTGAGACAGGCTCCAGTTCTGGCGCAGTCGCTCTTCCAGCCACAGCTGCCGGCTGATACCCGCTTCGCTGCCGCTGCCGTCGGGCATCCCCAGCGGAGCGTTGCTGGCGCCGGCCCGGGAATCCTGACCCGCCAGCTGGGCGATGCGCTCCCTGAGCGCTTCCCGCTCCCGTTCCCGACGCATCCGTTCTATCTCGCTCGTTGCCCGGTCGACACCTGCCGAAGGCTGCGGTTCGGGTTTCGGCTCCGGTTTGGGCGCCGGCGGCGGTGACGGTTTGGCTGCCGGTGCCGGCCTGGGCGCCGGTGTCGGTTCGGGCCTCGGTGTCGGCCGGGGCGCGGGAGGGGGTGTTGGCGTCTGCGCCACCGGTTTTGGCGCCGGCGGCCTGGCGGGAGGCGCCGGTTCCCGAGGCGCGGAACGCGGTTCCTCCTGCCGACCGTCGGGCCTGCCGGCGCGCGGGTCGGCCACCGGCAGTTGAGACAGATCGACATAGTAGACCGGGCGTGCCGGCGGCGGCGCATGCCGAATGCCGATGCCGCCGAAGCCCAGCGCCAGCACCAGGTGAA
>PWVL01000010.1 GCA_003561875.1 Desulfuromonadales bacterium
CCCCGCCAGTTGTTCTGGCATCTGTTGTTCATCCTGTTGTGCCTGGGCATCGTGGTCGGCGGAGTTCAGAAAGGCATCGAGCGCTGGAGCAAGATCTTGATGCCCCTGTTGCTTTTTCTGCTGGTTCTGTTGTTCCTCAACGGCATGTTCAGTGAGGGAGCCCGCGAGGGTCTGGTTTTCATGTTCCGGCCCGATTTCGCCCGATTGACCCCCGCATCGCTGCTCGAAGCCCTGGGGCAAGCCTTCTTCAGCCTCTCCCTTGGGATGGCGGCCATGATCACTTACGGTTCCTACCTGAGCCGCGAGGAAAACCTGTTTTCCGCCGGCCTGCGGGTGGTTCTTCTGGATACCGGCATCGCCCTGATGGCCGGCCTGGCCATCTTTCCCATCGTCTTTGCCGTGGGGCTCGAACCCGCAGCCGGACCCGGTTTGATCTTTCAGACCATCCCGGTGGTTTTTTCCAGGCTTCCCGGGGGCTACCTGCTAACTATCGTATTCTTCCTGCTGTTGGCCTTCGCCGCCTTGACCAGCGCCATTTCCCTGCTGGAAGCCCAGGTTGCCTACCTCATGGACGAAAAGAATTGGGGCCGCAAACGGGCCAGCGGTTTTTTCGCCAGCCTGGCCTTCCTGGTCGGCATTCCCACGGCCCTTTCCTATAATCTCCTTGCCGACTGGCAGGTTATCGGCTCCCTCAATTTTTTTGATTCGCTGGATCTCATAGCCTCCAACTATCTGCTGCCTGTCGCCGGCCTGCTGGTGGCTCTTTATGTCGGCTGGATGTGGAAGGGCTCGGTAGAAAAGGCCGAACTCCTCTCCGGCGGGGGTGGTCGCGTCTATCCTGTCTGGCATTTTTTGATCCGTTATGTGGCGCCTCTGGCGGTAGCGGCTATTCTTTACTTCAAGTTGGAAGAAACCGGCCTCATAGCCTGGCTGTTGTCCGGCCTTGGAACCTGATCGCCCCTCCCCTAGAGAGGAAATCCCGTGCAGCCGAATATCTTTTTGTTTGACCTCGACGGCACCCTTGTTGACTCACTTCCCGACCTGGCCACGGCCCTCAACCTGCTGCGGGACGAACTGTCCCTGCCGCCCCTGAATCGTGCTGAAATTGCCCGTATGATCGGTGACGGCGCCACCATGCTGGTACGCCGGGCGACGCCAGCCGAAAGCTTTTCTACGCAGCGGGTGCAGCGCTTTCTCGATCTGTACCGTGCCCACCTGCTGGATGAAACCCGCATTTTTCCCGGCATTGACCAGTTTCTTATGCACCATCAGGGGCGAAGAATGGCAGTGGTCACCAACAAACCCTACGATCTGAGTCTGGCCATTCTCTGTGAACTGGGCCTCGACGCTTTTTTTTCCGTACTGGTCGCCGGAAACGGAAGACGGCGCAAAAAACCGGACCCTGAGCCGATTCTGGAAGCGCTTTGGAAGTTGGAGGCCGCTCCGCAACAGGCGGTTATGATCGGCGATCATCATACCGACCTGCGAGCCGGAAAAGCTGCCGGCGTACAAACCTGTTTCTGCGCCTTCGGCTACGGCCATGACGACGGTCTGTGTCCAGACTACCGGGCTGAGAGCGGAACAGATCTGCTTCGCCTGTTTCCGTGACACTGAATCGGCAGTTGCTGTTTTCGCCGAAAGCGGACCGACGCCATACCGGCCCCGGAGTGCCTTCATTTCCAGAGAACATTCGACGTCATGCCTTGTGAAGAGGGGCGGCAATGACCAAAAAACACCCCTGTCCCGACTGCCTGCAGTGTCAGTGGTGCTCAGACACACGCTGTTCACTGTGTCTCCGACCGAAAAAACCTTGCCGCCGCAAACTCACCCAGGCCGAACAGATTGCTCTCTACGAAAGCATCAACCGGGCTCGCCATGAAGCGCAGATTAAGCATCCTGCGACACGGCAGGTCCTGTTCATCTGCGGTGACGGCTCCTGTCTCGGTCCTATGGCGGCACACCTGGTGAATCACGATTTCGCCGGCCGCCTGTGGGCCCGGTACGCGGCCCTTGAACCACGGAGTTTGCGCTCGGAAACCCTGGCCGTGCTCGCCGAAATCGGCATTGATGTCGGTGAATCGAAGGCCGTCCACATCAGCCATTATGAACGGAAACCGTTCGATATTGTCGTGGCTCTGGACGACGAATCGGCGATAGAGGCTCCTCCTCATTTTGGCGGGGTGAAGCGCCAATCCTTATGCTTCACCACTCCCGACCAAAAGCTGGCCACCGAACAGGAGACAATTACCGCATTTCGCGCCACCCGCGATGCTCTGCGTCGGGAACTGGGAGAGTTTCTCCGATCACGATAAAAATTGGATGCATGACAGAAGCTTGTTTTGTCAGTTCTCGAGCTTGCAAAGGTCCGGAGAGAGATTCCTTCAACGTCCCTCTGCCACTGAGAAAATCAGCCGTTGACCGGTTCTTTAATCCGATGGCGGCTGGACGATTCAGATGCGAGTATAACGCGGGCCGTCACCACCGTTAGGCGGGGTCCAGCGAATGTTGGCGTAAGGATCTTTGATCTGACATGTTTTGCAGTGTACGCAATTGGAAAAGTCCGTGTGAATCTGACCGTCCTCGAGGCGGTAAACTTCCGCCGGACAGAAGTGCCGGCAGGGGGCACCGTATCGGGTGATGCATTCGGTGCATTTTTCGCGGTCCAGTATCAGGAGGTGACAGGGCTGGTCTTCGTCATGAATGGTTCCGGACAGGAACACATCCGTAAGGTGGTCCGGCGACAGCGGGGAAACTTCGGGATGCGAAGGAGTCGTGGCGACCCCTCTGCGGGCCGGACGAAGTGCCACATGGTCCGGTTCCATGGAAACCTTCCACCACGGCAGAACTCCGTGGGTGAGCCAGGCGCAGCCAGCGGCAGCCACCCCCAGGGCTATATTCCTTGAGAAGGAAGCTCGCACGTTACGTACGCGCCGGAGTTGGCGCCAGATTGGCGAGTCCCGAAGGGCACGCTCATAGGCGGCAAGACCGGTAACACCAAAGTTGTCCACCCGCCACGCGGCGGCGAGGGTTTCGCCGGCAAGGCGTCCAGACTGCATGGCCATGTGGATTCCCTTGATACGCAGGCTGTCGAGCAGGCCTCCGGAGTCTCCGACGATAAGGGCTCCGTCAGTGACCAGAGAGGGCACGGAAAACAAACCACCTTCCGGAATTGTCTTCGCACCATAGGCCACGACCTTGCCCCCGGCCATGTGCGGGGCGATGGCCGGGTGTGCCTTGAAGCGGCGAAAAAGCGCGTGGATATCTGTTTCCGGGCGGGCATAGTCCAGGCCGTAGACATAACCGACCATGACCTCGGTGGCGGAAGTATGATACACAAATCCGCCGCCGTAATCGCCGATCCCGGCCGGGTGCCCGAAGGTATGCAGGATTTCTCCGCAACGGGCCTCATTTTCCGGAATTTCCACGAGTTCTTTGACTCCGAGCGCGTAAGTCTGGGGTCGGCAGGCTTGCATGCCGTGAGCGGCGATGAGCCGTTCGGTGAGATAGCCGCATGTACCTTCGCCCAAAACGATGGCTCGTGCTCGAATTTCCTCGGACGGTGCGTAGTTGGATTTAGGCTGGCCGGAGCGGTTCATGCCGCGGGCGCCGGTGCGAGCGCCGATGATGCGGCCGGTTTCGTCCTCCAGCAATTCGGCGACGGCGAAACCGCAGTAAATTTCGGCTCCCTCGGCCTCGCACAGCAAGGCGAGGTGGCGGGTTATTTTACTGAGCGACCCGATAGGAAACCCTTGGGCGCGCATCATGGGAGGCACCCAGGGAATGGGCAGCGAAACACGGGCTCCGGCGAGGAAACGGAACGCCTCGCGAGTGACGTGGGCTTCCACGGGCAGGCGGAGGATTTCCGCGTCGTCCAGCAGACCCTCAAAAGCGGCGGGGTCAATCACCGCGCCGGAGAGCACATGGTTGCCGATGGAGCGGGATTTTTCCAGGACAACGACGCGGGGCGGGGGGTTTCCCCCGCCGTTTTTTTTGTGGGAACGCAAGAGAGCGAGGACCGTGGCGAGGGACGCGACACCCGCACCGACACACAGGATATCGACGTTCAACGGAGACGACGGCGGTGGAGGCGATGGTGTGTTCATGGCTGGCCGCAATCGGGGGCTGATTGGCCGCCAAGGACCTCGAGCAGGGCGGGCAGGATGACGCACAGGTCGCCGACGATGCCGAGGTCCGCGACGTCGAAAATGGGCGCGTAGGGGTCGCTGTTAACGGCGATGACGGTTTCTGCGCCGCGGATACCTTCGAGGTGCTGAATGGCGCCGGAGATACCGAAGGCGAGGTAGATTTTGGGACGGACAATTTTTCCGGTCTGACCGACTTGCCGAGCGGCGGAAATCCAGCCGCAATCCACACAAGCACGGGAAACGCCCACCACTCCACCGAGATGTTCAGCGAGACGATGGAGCAGAGCGAGGTTTTCAGCCTTCTTAAGACCGCGGCCACCGGCCACAACAATATCGGAATCGGCAATATTGACGGAAGGGTCGCTGGCGACCGAGCGAATGACGCGGGACGAGGCGGGGGCGAGTTCAAGTGCTTCAAGCAGGATTTGGCCGACACGGGCGGGATCCGGAACGTTCATGTTGAAAACGTGCGGCCGCACCGTCGCCATTTGCGGCCGCCGATGGGGCGTCATGATGGTCGCCATGATGTTGCCGCCGAGAGCCGGGCGCGTCTGGTTTAACAGGCACGCCGAGAGATCAATACTCAGTGCGGTGCAGTCCGCAGTGAGCCCTGTGTAAGCGCGTACCGCGACTTTGCCGAAAAAGGCGCGGCCCACGGCAGTGGCGCCAGCCAACAGGATTTCCGGTTTGTGGCGAACGATGAGTTGGTGGAGAGCGTCGGTGTAGGTTTCCGCCTCGTAGCGAGCCAGTTCCGGGTGGTCTGCCAGCAGAACCGTGTCGGCACCCGCGGCGATGAGTGGGGGGGCGAAATGGGCGATGTTATGACCCAGAACCACAGCAGCGAGATCGCAGGCGCGTTCTTTGGCCAGGCTTCGACCGGCGGCCAGCAACTCGTATACTACCTCGCGCATCTTACCTTGGTACTGCTCCGCAAACACCCACACACCCCGATGGGCGCCAAGTGTCTGGTGATCCGTGACATCGTCGACCGCAGCAGTGACTGCCCCGATCGGGCATGATTGGAGGCAGTCCATACAGCCGCGACATTGGTCCGGCCTGAGCACGGCGCACTTGCCATTCATTCGGATCGCGCCAAAAGGGCAGGTGCCAACGCATTTTTTACAACCGCGGCACTTTTCGGATGCGATGGAAATGGGTCCATTGCTCATTTGGCGACCCCTTTATCGCGAAGGATCCTCAGAATAGCTTCCACGGCCAGCGAGGGCATTTCGCGACCGTCCATACGGATACCGCCGGCTTTCATGGGCGGTGCGAAAATTTTCACCACACGGGTGGGAGACCCCTTGAGTCCGCAAAGATCAGGCACGACCCCGAGCCGGGAGGCATCCCATGCCGGGATTTTAACGCGGCGGGCGCGCATCCAACCGGCTAGAGTGGCGTAGCGCGGCGGCAGGGCTTCCCGTAGCACCGTGGCAACCACCGGGAGAGAACACTCGATGACCTCAATGCCTTCGTCCATGAGAGTTTCCGCGGTGAATCTACCGTCAGTTCCGACAGTAATTGAACGAGCGTAGGTCACGAGTTTGTAATTGAGAAACTCGGAGACGCCGGGCCCCACTTGCGCGGTTTCCCCGTCAATGGCCTGCTTGCCAAAGAGAACGATGTCCGCGGCAGGCCTGAGCTTCTTGATAGCTCGGGAGATCACGTAGGAAGTAGCCCAGGTATCGGAACCGGCAAAGGCTTGGTCACTGATGAGAAAACCTTGGTCGGCACCCCGAGCGATAGCCTCGCGCAAGACTACTTCCGCCTGCGACGGACCCATGGTCAGGGTGGTGACCCTTGCCCCATGGGCGTCCTTGAGGCGCAAGGCTTGCTCAAGAGCGTATTCGTCGAAGGGGTTGGTGATACTTTCCGCCCCTTCCCGCATGAGGGTGTTGGTTTCCGGATTGATCCGGACATTGGCGGTATCGGGAACCTGTTTGAGGCAGACAACTATATGCATGTGGGGAGACTTCGCTGACCTTTCAACTCAATTCCAGAGGCTCGCCGGCCCTTGGTAATTCCCCCGGCGGCCGTGGCTTTGATCGCGATATCGATAAAAAAACCGGCTTAAGGCCCGACGGGGAAGAGGCCGACCCTTTGGCTCTTCGACAACCGGCCGCACCATGCCCACCGGCTCGCACAGGTGGCGGAGCAATGTCGGCGCCAAAGCTCTGCCCCGCCTGGAATAAAAAACACTAAAAATTCCCGCCCAACTCCCTGGATCGCAGGGCAGCTTTCTCCACAGCCTCCATCAGAGCTCCTCGAAGCCCTTTTTCCTCCAGCGCTCTCACCGCTGCAATCGTCGTCCCGCCGGGGGAGCAGACCTTGTCCCGCAACAGCGCCGGATGCTCTCCCCCTTCCAGAACCAGCCTGGCCGCGCCGACTGCGGTCTGGGCCGCCAGCGCCATTGCCACATCCATAGGCAGTCCCTGCTGCACACCTCCTGCGGCCATGGCTTCGATAACGGTGTAGATATAAGCCGGCCCTGAACCGGACAAGCCCGTTACCGCGTCCATCTGACCTTCGCTGACCACCCGCACCATACCTACCGTCTCAAAAAGGTGACGAGCCGTCTGCACATCCTCGTCAAGAGCCCGACTGCCCCGGCAGATCGCCGTCGCTCCGGCGCCGATCAGGGCCGGGGTATTGGGCATTGCCCGTATCACACGCGCTCCACCGGCAAGAAAACCCTCCAGGGTCAGGCTGGAGACGCCGGCAGCAATCGAAACCAGCAGCGTATCCGAGTTGAAAGCCTCGGCAATTTCAGGGATAACGGAGAGAACAATTTGGGGCTTGACCGCCAGCACCAAAACCTGACTGGCAGCAACCACCTCGGACGTCGTCGCCCGGACATCGATGCCATAGCGTTCCACCAGTTGCTGACGACGGCTTTCCAGGGGTTCGGCCACCCGAATGCGGGCGGCCGGAAAAGCACCCTTAATCAAGCCTTTTATCAAGGC
>PWVL01000208.1 GCA_003561875.1 Desulfuromonadales bacterium
CCGGAAATCTATGCTCAGACTGAAGGCCGAATCGATGTGTTTGTGGCCGGCATGGGCACTTCGGGCACCCTGATGGGCATGGCCCGGTTTCTCAAGGAAAAGAACCCCGGCATTCAGGTGATCGGCGTCGAACCGACCCTGGGCCATGCGGTGCAGGGACTGAAAAATATGCGCGAGGCCATCGTGCCCTCCATCTACAACCGCTCGCGACTGGACGATGTGATGGTGGTGGACGACGAGACGGCCTTTGACACCACCCGCCGCCTGGCGGTCCACGAGGGCATCTTTGCCGGCATGTCCAGCGGCGCCGCCGTCGCCGGCGCCCTGCGCGTGGCCGAACGGCTTTCCCGGGGAACCATCGTCACCCTGCTTCCCGACCGGGGCGATCGCTACCTGAGCACGACCCTGTTCCGCTCCACCTGCGCCTGCTGCCCACCCTGAGTTTTCGAGCAGCATCACGTTATTAGGCGATTTGGAGAAGTTCCTGCAGATGGTGATTGACAGCGTTGTCGATGATCCGGATAATTCGTTCATCGAACTAATCAATGAGGCGGAAACCATGGATCGCAGAAAACGCATGAGCGATATTATCGAAACCGTCGGCCACGCTCTGGTCAGGGCCAAGGTGGCCAAGCTGGAAAGACTCGGCATGCCGGAAATCAACCTGACCCAGTTTCAGCATATCAGCGTGATTCAACACCACCAGGACCTGACCTTCGGCGAACTGGCGCGGATTCTGGAGTTGAGCAAACCGGCGGTGACCGCCATCGTGCAGAAATTGAGCGAGCAGGGCTTCGTGACCAAGCAACAGTCGGACCGGGACCGCCGGGTCTATCATCTCCGCCTGACCGAGACGGGGCGCCAGGTGGCGGCGTCCTACGAGGAATCGCGCCTGGAGTATGTGGACGGAATACGACAGGCTTTGTCCGACGACGAGTTTTCGCAACTGCTGACATTGATGGAGAAGGCTCTTCACCGACCACTTGGCGGAGACCACGGGAAATTCGCCGACAGGGGTAGCACGGCATGATGCTTGGGAGCAGAGACAATCGACCGGCTTTTTGCGCCGGCTGTTTAGGACGGGTGTTTTTTCCGCTGCTGGCCGCCAGCTTGTGGCTGATGATCGCCGTTATGCCGGTGTCGGCAGCAACGGCGGTGCGTATCGGGGTGATTCTGGACGGTCCCGGAGAAGGCAACGAGCCCCTGCTGGAACTGTTTCAGCAGGAAATCCTGGCTCTGACTGAGGGAGAATTTGCGGTAGTCTTTGCCGAGGATCGAATTCTCACCGCCGACTGGAGTCGAGAAGGGGTCGAGGTGGCCTGCGACCGGCTGCTGGCCGATTCCGAGGTGGATCTGGTTCTCGCCCTGGGCGCTCTGGCCTCCCATGACCTGGCCCGGCGCGGTCCCCTGAACAAGCCGGCCCTGGCTCCCTTTACCATCGACCGCAGCCTGCAGGAATTTCCCCTTACCGGAGAAACCAGCGGTGTGGACAATTTCAGCTATCTGGCGTTTCCCTCGCCCATCGAGCGGGACCTGAAGCTGTTTTCGGAGCTGCTGCCGTTCCGGCGCCTGGCGGTGCTGGTCAACCGGGCCTATCTCGACGGCATTCCGGCCCTGCGCCGTCTGCTGCAAAACGAACTGGCCGAACAGGGTATCGAGATGGTGCCGGTGCCGGTGACGGTTTCCGCCCGGGAAGCCCTGGAAGCTCTGCCCGAAGGGATCGAGGCGGTTTACGTCACTCCCCTGCAACGGCTGCCGCAGCAGGAATTCGAGCTGCTGGTGGACGGCCTCAAGGAGCGCAATCTGCCAAGCTTTTCCTACCTTGGTCATTCCGAAGTGGTCCGGGGGCTGCTGGCCGGAGCCGCTACCGAAGCCTCCTTGTTTCGACTGGCCCGACGTACCGCCCTGGCGGTACAGAGCGTCCTGCTGGGCCGGAATCCGGCGGAACTGCCGGTGTTTGGCGACCAGCAGGGCCGGTTGATGCTGAACATGGCCACCGCCGACGCCATCGGCTTTTCTCCCAACTGGGAGCAATACATCGAAGCGGAGCGCATCGCTACGGAACCGGTGTCACCGGCCCGCAGCCTGACCCTGGCCGAAACCGTACGGGAAGCGCTGCAGGTCAATCTGGATCTGGCCGCCTTTGACCGGCAGTTGGCCGCCGGTGAAGCGGAAGTCCGCAAGGCCCGCTCGGCCCTGCTACCGCAACTGGCCGTCGTCGGACAGGGCCTGGTCATCGATGGCGATCGGGCCGAAGCGGCTCTGGGCCGCCAGGCGGAGCGCACCCTGACCGGCGGTCTGGTACTGGAACACTCCCTCTATGCCGAATCGCGCCATGCCGGCTACCGGGTTCGACAAGAACAGCAGCGGGGCCGTCTGCAAGAGCAGCGCCAGTTGCAGCTCGATATCGCCCAGGCGGCGGCGAGCGGCTACCTGGACGTGCTGCGCGCCAAAACTCTCGAAACCATTCAGGTCAACAACCTGCGGTTGACCCGTTCCAACCTGGATCTGGCGCGCCGCAGGCACGAAATCGGTTTTTCCGGTCCCGCCGAGGTCTACCGCTGGGAAAGCCAGCTGGCCCAGGATCGTGCCGAACTGGTACGGGCCTCAACCCGCCGCTCGCTGGCCGAGATGGCTCTCAACCGTCTGCTGCAGCGACCGGCGGAAGAGCCTTTCACCACCGCGGAAGTCCGTCTGGACGACCCCGACATCCCTTCTTTTGACGGTCGTCTCGCCGATTATCTGGATACCCCGGCGGCCTTTGCCCGTTACCGGGACTTTCTGGTCGGCGAAGGGCTGGCCGAAGTTCCGGAACTGCAGCGCCTGGACAGGGCCATTGCCGGGGCAGAGCGGCTTCGCCTCGCCGCCCGGCGCTCCTTTGTGGTGCCGGACCTGAGCCTGCGGGCCGATCTGAGCCATCGCTTCAGTGAAAGCGGCAAGGGAGTCGATTCTCCCCTGGACGACTTTCTCCCGGTGGCTCTTCCCCGGGCCAACGATACGGACTGGAGCGTGGGGCTGAATCTCACCCTGCCCCTGTTCAGCGGCGGCGGCCGCACGGCGAAGCTGCGCCAGGCCGAAGCGGAGCTGGAACGGCTGCGCACCGAACGCCGGGCCCTGGCCGATCGCATCGAACAACGGATCCGCTCGGCCCTGCAGCTGGCCCGAAGCTCCCACACCGGCATCGGTCTGGCCCGGCAGGGAACGGCCGCCGCCGGCAAAAATCTGGAGCTGGTAACCGACGCCTACGCGCGGGGGGTGGTGTCGATCATCGAACTCATCGATGCCCAGAACGCGGCTCTGGCCGCCGAACAGGTCGCCGCCAACGCCCTGTACGATTATTTCATCGACCTGATGGAGGTGCAGCGCGCCGTCGGTCGTTTCGACTGGTTTGTGGATAGCGAGAAACGCCGGGCCTGGTTTCATCGACTGGAGGATTTCCGGAAACGGGAGGGCGTCCCCGCCTCATTGCCGACCGGCGAACGCCTGGAGGAGAATTAAACCTATGAAAAGCCGCTTTGTTTTTGCAATCCTGGTAGCCCTGTGTCTTGGTGCCTGCGGCGGCAATTCCGAACCGCCTGCCGAAAACTTTCGCCCGGTGCGCTTTCAGCAGGTGCAGGAGGGCGGTCCGCTGCTGGAACGCACCTTGTCCGGCATGGCCCGGGCGGGGGTCGAATCGCGGCTCAGCTTTCGCGTCCCCGGCGCGTTGGAAGAGGTGGCAGTGAAGGTTGGCGACCGGGTCACTCCCGGGCAACTGATTGCCCGTCTCGACACCACCGATTTTCTGCTTCAGGTTCAGGAAGCCCAGGCCGCCCTGGCCAAGGCCCGGGCCCAGGCCCGCAACGCCGACGCCAATTACGAGCGGGTGCGGGCCCTGTACGAAAACCGCAACGCCTCGCGCAACGATCTGGATGCCGCCCGCGCCGCCAGCGAGTCGGCGACGGCGCTGGTTCAGGCCGGCAGCACCCGCCTGGAAATGGCCCGTTCGCAGCTCAACTACACCCGACTCACTGCGCCCCGTTCCGGAGCCATCGCCAGCGTGCCCGTGGAGGTCAACGAAAATGTCGCCGCCGGCCAGATGGTGGCCCTGCTGACTTCCGGAGCACTTAAGGAAGTGGTTTCCACCGTCCCGGAAAGCCTGATCACCCGGATCAAGCGGGACATGCCCGTGCGGGTGATCTTTGACGCCCTGCCGGAACGCAGGTTCGACGCCCGGGTGACGGAAGTGGGAGTCGCGGCTACCGGTCAGGGCACCACTTTTCCGGTCTCCGTGCGCCTGACTGAAAGCAACGAACGCATTCGCCCCGGCATGGCGGCAACCATCGTCTTTCAACTGCCCACCGCGGGCGCTCAGGTGCCGCTGGTGGCGCCGGAAGCGGTGAGCGAAGATCGTGAAGGGCGTTTCGCTTTCGTTATCGAGACCCGTGAAGACGGCATCGGCGTCGTGCACCGACGGCCCGTGCAGGTCGGTGAACTGACCCCGGCGGGACTGGAAATCCTCTCCGGACTGGCTCCCCCGGAGAAAGTGGTCACGGCCGGCCTGCACCAACTGCAGGACGGCCAGCAGGTCCGTATTCTTGCCGAAAACGGAGTCCGGCGATGATTCTGACTCGCGCCGCCCTGGAAAAGAATCGGGTGACCCTGGTGGCCCTGCTGGTCATCGCCCTGTCCGGCCTCTTCTACTTTCGCACCCTGCCGCGGGCCGAAGATCCCGGTTTCGTGGTCCGCGTCGCCCAGATTCTCACCTATTTCCCCGGCGCCAGTCCGGAGCGGGTGGAACAGCTGGTCACCGACAAACTGGAAAAGGCCATTCAGGAGATCCCCCAGCTCGATTTTATCGCCAGCGAATCCAAGCCGGGTGTTTCCATCATTTTTGTGCACATTCTGGAAGAGTACAAGAACATGCGTCCCATCTGGGACGATTTGCGCCGCAAGGTTGACCGGGCCCGGGGCGAATTGCCGGACGAAGTGGTCGGTCCCTTCGTCAACGACGATTTCGGCGACATTTTTGGCGTCATCGTAGCGATCAGCGGCACCGATTTCAGCTATGCGGAACTCAAGACCATCGCCGATGAATGCCGCAACGAGCTGCTGCTGAGCCCGCACATCGCCAAAGTCGACATTCAGGGAATTCAGCAGGAGCATATTTTTATCGAGTACCGCAACGCCCGCCTGGCGGAACTGGGGATTTCGCCTCTTCAGCTCAAAAACATCCTCGAGGCGCGCAATATCATCATTCCCGGAGGCCAGATCTTTACCAACCGGGAGCAGATCGTCCTTGAGCCCACCGGTAATTTCGATTCGGTGGCCGATCTCAGGCGCACCGTCATCACCCTTCCCGGCCGCACCGAACTGGTGTACCTGGAAGACATCGTTGAGATTCACCGGGGCTATATCGATCCCCCTGCAACCCGGGTGCACTATACCGGCACGCCGGCTCTGACCCTGGCCATCAACCTTCGGGAAGGCGGCGACATTCTGGCCCTGGGCGCTGATGTCAAGGACTACCTGGCGCGCTTTCGGCGAGCCTATCCGGTGGGAGTGGAATTTGATATCGTGGCCTTTCAGCCCGATAACGTCGAAGCCAAGGTTGACGAGTTCGTCACCAATCTGTTGCAGGCGATGGCCATCGTGCTGGCGGTCATGCTGGGTTTTTTGGGGCTGCGCACCGGGCTGGTGGTGGCCGGCCTGATTCCCATGGCCATGATCATGGGGTTGCTGGTCATGGGATTGTTCGGTATCGGCATCGACCAGATGTCCCTGGCGGCCATGATCATCGCCCTGGGCATGCTGGTTGACAATGCCATCGTCATGTCGGAATCGATCATGGTGCAGATGACCGAAGGCAAGTCGGCTACCGCGGCGGCGATCGATTCGGCGCGGGAGCTGAAACTGCCGCTGCTCACCTCTTCCCTGACCACGGCGGCGGCCTTTCTGCCCATTTATCTGGCCAAATCCGCTACCGGGGAATACACCGCGCCGCTGTTCAAGGTGGTCACCATCACTTTGTTGTCGTCGTGGCTGCTGTCCCTGACCATGACCCCCCTGCTCTGCGTCTATTTTTTCCGCTCCGGCCTCTCCTCCAAACCGGACAACGGCAATAACGGCTTTTACCGGCGTTATCGCGCCGTTCTGCTGTGGGTGCTGCGCAACCGTCTGCTCAGCCTGTCCCTGATCCTCCTGGCCTTCGTGGTCGCCATGGCCGGCTTCCGTTTTTATGTGCCGAAGATCTTCTTCCCGCCCAACGATAAACCGATTTTCAGCGCTGAGCTGCGCCTGCCCGTGGGGACCCCTCTGAGACGCATGGAAGAGGTTGTGCAGGAACTGGAAGATTTCATGTTGGACGAACTGATGGTTGACAGGAAGCAGGGGCGGGACGGGCTGCTTAACTGGGTGAGCTATATCGGCTCCGGTGCCCCCCGCTTCAATCTGCCCTATTCGCCCGAACCACCGAGCCCCGAGTATACCTACATGCTCATCAACGGCACGGATCGGGAACATATTCTGGGCACCATCATTCCCCGCATAGAGACGTTCTGCCGGGAGCAGTTCCCAGATCTGACGGCCAAAATTCGCCCCCTGGTTCTCGGTCCGCCCGTAGAGAATCCCGTCGAGGTGCGCCTTTCGGGACGGGACACGGACCGCCTGTTTGACCTGGCCCGAAATACGGAAGCCTTCCTGGCCGGACTTCCCGGCACCCGCAATATCCGCGACGACTGGGGGGCCCGCACCAAGAAACTGGTGGTGCGAATCAACCAGCCCCGCGCTCTGCGCGCCGGCCTCAGCAGCCGCGACGTGGCCCTGTCCCTGCAGACCATCCTGAGCGGCATCCAGGTCAGCGAATACCGCGAAAGGGATGAACTGATTCCCATCACCCTGCGTTCGGTGGCTGCCGACCGCACCGATATCGGCAAACTGGAAAGCCACAACATCTACGTGCAGCACACCGGTCAGTCGGTACCTCTGAAGCAACTGGCCGACATCGAGATCGCCTGGCA
>PWVL01000169.1 GCA_003561875.1 Desulfuromonadales bacterium
CGAAAAACTTCCTCACCGGCTTCCCGGTCACCCTCCTCAAGCGCCCGATGCACCGCTGCGGTGAGATCGGCATAATCCATTCCGATCAAAAGAAATTCGATCCGTTCCCGGACCACCTCATGGTCAGCCTTTTCCAGGGCCCGATCCATGCGCAAATCGTCAACTTCCAGAGGGAGAACGACCTTCTGCCAGAGATCGTAGACGGCAGAGTTAAAACCGTCGGCATCACCGGACAGCATCTGCTCGTAGGCCCCAAAGAGATGCCGCCAGAAAGCCACATCAGCCTGCTGAGCCCGACCTTCGAGGACCTCCATGACGCTGCGGGCGTTATGCAGCGCCTGCTCATCGTCAACGGCCAGGAAAAGACAGAATTCGGCGAGGGAGAGATGGTAGTATTTGCGCCATTGAAGACCTTCAGCCACTCCCCTGACCTCGACGCCGCCACCGGCACCGGTGCCGATGCCCAGTTCCCGACGCAACTGATCCCGATAGCTCTCCAGAGACTGGCCATATTCCACGGCCTTTTCTGCCAGCAACTGCCGCACATCCTCCCGGGGATACCAACTGAAACGATAGGTGACATCCAGAAGACTTCCCCACTGCGCTGCTACCGGCCGGGTCATGCCCACCAGAGGGAGCAGGCACAAAACCAGGGCAAATAAAACAATTCTTAACGATTTCATAGGCTTCCTCACTGTCTGGAATGGTTGATACATTCTATGGCTGAACAGAGCGCAGCGCATTTGTCAGCAAAATCCCGGGGATTGTAAATGCGCATCTGAACGGTTTGACCGGTTTCGACATAGTCGATGTAAAATATCATCTCATCGCAGGGGAAGGTTCCGCCATGCGTAAGACGAACGGCCAGTTCAGTGCGCAAGCGGTCTTCTTCCGACTGATCGACGCAGGCATTAAGTTGCTGAAGGCTGATAAAAAGATTCGGATCTTCGGTGCCCTCGCCGACCCCGATGACCCGCGCAGAACTGCCCGGCGGTCCGATTGCCGGCTCGGAGACGGACCCGCCCGGGGAGCCCAACCGGCTGCCACCCGTCGAGGCGGTCGGCAACCGGACCGTACCAGCGGACTCGCCGGTGACGAGACGGTTGCTCACGGTCCCTGTCGGCAGGCCCATATCCGGGCTGTGCGCAGCATGGTACTGACCAGCGACCTGCCCTGCCCCGGCAATTCTACCCATGTCTTGGCCCGCTTCGGGGGCAAAAGCAACGCCGGTGCGGGCGATGGCATGAGCGCCCTGACTCCGGGGAACGGAAAAATCCTTTGTCACCGTCCCGGAAACGGGCAGATTCACGGTGGTACCGGCGGCTGCGGCGATGAATTCGGTTCCCCTGGCCAATGCCGGTTCCGCCGATGGCGCCGGAGTCAGTCGATAATCAGCCACCGGAGCGGCGCCGGTAACCGCCACCTGCGAAGTACGGGAGGCAGGTGCCGGTACGACGCGGGCCGCGGCCACAGGCTGCTGCGCCACTGTTACCGTATAATCGGGGGTCGTCCGCGAGGGAGCCGATGATGGGGAAAGGGGAGCGTCCGTTGCAGGAGCTGTCAGCGTCACCGTCCGTTCCGGAAGAACTGAGGGAGCCTCCACCACCGGCATCGGCTGCCGCACCGGTTGGGAAATCCGTTCTGGTTGCCGCGGCGTCGGCAGGGTTACTAAGGTCTCGGTAACCGGCGCTCGGCGAACTTCGGGCTGCGCCGGCGCGGGGGGATCGGGAAGCGGAACAGCGGGTTCCGGTGCCGGCGGCGACTCGGCGATTTCGACCCTGACCGGTGGCGGTTCGACAACCGGTTCAACCAGCCTCCGGGTCACGATCTCCACGGGCCGGGCGACAGGCAACTCTTCAGGAGGCGCGAAAGGCTTGGGGAAGTAGGCCAGCAACAGCAGCAGCAGCAGAGCGAAGGGCAGGATCAGGGCGATCTGCAGAGCCGGAAAATCCTCCCGTAGGCTGGAGATCAGAATAGTGCCGAATGAATCCGGAAAAGTCCGTGAGCGCCGGTCCGAAAAACCCAGGTCGACCTGCCCCCTGCGCCGGTCGGAGTAGATGTCAATGCGCGCCCGCGGCATGGGAATGCGAAAAATTCCCCAGCCGTAAAGATTGTTCTTGCCCATATCCATGGATCAGCGCCCTCCCTCGGGAACATCGGGCTGCACCACCGTTTCCCCATAGTCCACACCCCAGACCCTGGCCATGGCGCCGGCGGCGTAGAGCAGGTCCTGACTGAGAGAAGTTTTCTCCGGCAAAAGCATCGGCTGGACACGGCGAGCCTTTAATCTTTCCAGAGCCCCCAGCAGTTCGTCCGGCCCCAGCAAAAGGGCCTGGTCCTCCCGTCCCGGACCACCCAGGCCGGAGCGAACGATCTTATAGGGAACCGGTTGCTCCAGGGAAACGGGATGCACCTGCAACTCCCAGACTTCCCCCAGGGAACCGAGCGGCGAAAGGCTCTGGCTTTCCGGCACCACGGGCACATCCATTTCCGAAAAACGGATCGTGACGCTGTCAGCAACCGGAATCGTGCTGAGACTGATCAGCAGCAGAAAAGCCAGATCGGTAAAGGAAAAGAGCCAGGTTTGCCCATTGTTCTTTTTCATGCCGGATCAACCCTTCATTGCGTCCAGATCCACGTCGACAACCGCGGACAGGCCCTGATCGATGCGTTTATGCAGCAGGCTGTAGAAAGCCTTTTTGAGAAATTCGAGAAACGTAAAGCAGACCAGACCGATAAAGGTGGTGTACAGGGCCGTGGCGATACCGGCAATGGCCAGATCACTCTTCAGGGTTCCGGTATTGGACAGAAAATGCACCACCATGCCGATGATCGTGCCGATAAAACCCAGGGGCGGCATCAGGTTGGCCATCATGCTGATAGGGCTGAGGAACTTCTCCTCGAAGTAACGTTCACTGAACTGGAAGGCCGCATCGCGAATAAAGGCGTCCGGCGGGGCAATCTTGTCCGAGCCAGGATTACGGGACTTTTCATCGCGATAATGCTGCCTGGATTTGTCAAAAAAAGACGCCGCGATGAGCATGACCGGAGTCCGCAGACTGTCGGGAAGATTGTGCAACTGGCGGCGGCTGCGAATGCGCTTGAAATCATAGGAACCCAGAGCGCAGAAGCAGTAAAAGGATTTGAACAGCGCGAAACCGAACACGCAAAGCATGATGAAATATACTGTCACCTGCAGCACACCGGAATGAGCGTTGATAATGTGGGTGAGAGTCTGAATAATGGCGTCGGAGAGGGTGTTGAACATGGCTCATTTTTCCTTCTGCAGTACCGTTGAAATTATCGTAGCGACTAGCGGGCCAGGCGCGCCCGCAGATGACGGGCGGCTTCGCCCAGAGTGTCAAACTCCATGTCGCGACGGTCGATCATAGCCGTTTCAATGGCGACGTCGGAACGATAACGCTGATCGTACTTTTTCAACAATCGGCGCGCATCGCCGGTGCCGCCCGTTTCGTACAGGGCATAAGCAGCGAGCAGGTTCACCTTGGCGACCCCCAGGCGGGTTTCCACGTTATGCAGGGCCTCGGTATCTTCAAGAATCGGCAGCACGTAGACTTCGACATAACGGACGACCTCGCAATGGAATTGCTCCCGCTGGTAGCCCAGGGGCTCCCCCTCCACGGGCCGGGGCTGGTGCTTGTGGAGATGGTCGGCCGTGGCCCTGAAGTTGACCAGGGTCTGTTTGGTCCGGGACAGGTACTGGGATTTCTGTTTGACGCTGAGGTGGTCAAGCACCGGCTGCTCCGGCCAGTTTGACCTGTTGCAGGTACTGCACCCCGAAAGCAGAAGCAGACAGAACCCCAACATCGGCCATAAAATCTTTTTCATTACTAGACTCCTTGATCGCACGTAACAGGAAGGTAGACAGTCCAGGCCGCGCCGTCTCCGGGTAATGACTCGCCGTCACCACGGACCGTCGCGACAAAAAAACAGCTGATTGTTGAGCAAATTCCATTCCGAAATATTGAAAAAGAGACAAACGGGTCCTGAAACCCCTTCCCTGGGCGAGGGCATCCCTGCCCTACCCGGCCAGCCTCTGTTCACCGATCCGATCACATTCCCCGTTTTCAAGTATCCGCAAGTCGTTAAGAATTTCCAGCGCTTCGTGAACATGAATATCTTCTGCAAGATGGCGCAGCCAGGTTTCCGTTGCTGCCGGCTCCTCCTGGTCAACCGTTTGAGTAACCTCCTCACCAATCTGCCGCAGGCTACGGGCCCGATTGCGTTCCTGCCATAATTCTGCGATATGCAGAGGGCGCTCGGTCATTTCACCACGCTCCAGACTCTGGCGGCGCATCTTCTCCAGAGCCTGAAAGCGCCGGGAAGCAGAGACTCGGGCGCGGCTGGCTTCACGAAGATCGTCCAGGTCGAAGGGCTCGGATTGCCAGGGGGTAAAGGAAACCGGCGCAACGGTATCCCAGGGCAGCGCATTGTCCGCAAAACGTTCACCGCTCTGCACCAGGGGCAGCGGGTCGGGCAGCAGCACATCAGGCTCAACCCCAAGCTCCTGAGTGGAGCCTCCGCTGACCCGGTAGAATTTCTGCAGTGTCAATTTCATGGCTCCCAGAGGCCGGTACTGTTCCATGCTTCCAGCCGGTACCGCCCGGTCCAGGTCCAGGACGGTCTGCACAGTACCCTTGCCGTGAGTCCCATGATCACCCACCACCAGAGCCCGTCGGTAATCCTGCAGCGCGGCGGCAAGAATCTCGGAGGCGGAGGCGCTGAAACGGTTGACCAGCACCACCATGGGACCGTCAAAGGCCACCCCCGGTTCCTTGTCCCGCAATACCGCCACCTGGCCGGCGCTGTTCTTCACTTGCACCACCGGACCTTTGTTGATGAAGAGTCCGGCAATCTGTACCGCATCGGTCAGTGACCCGCCGCCGTTGTTGCGCAGATCCAGAACCAGTCCGTCCACTCCTTGCTGAAGAAAGGTTTCCAGGGCGGCGCGCACGTCGTCAGTGCAATTTCGTGGCGGCTCGTCGTCTCCACCGAAAAAATCCCGGTAAAAAGTCGGCACGCGAATATAGCCAAAACGGCCTCCCCGTTCCCCGGAACCGTCGAGCAACGTCGAACGAACAAAGGATTCCTCAATCCGAACCACATCCCGCAAGATGGCTATGACCTGCTGCTCCCCTGTCGGTTTTCGAACCGTCAGCCGCACCTCGGTGCCTCTTTTTCCCCGAATCAGCCGCACCGCATCCCGCAGCCGGCTGTCCACGACGTCCACGGGCTCGCCGGCGCCTTCGGCGACCTTGAGAATGATATCCTCCGCTTCGAGCTGGCCCTGGCGAGCGGCGGGACTGCCCGGGATGATGCCCACGACCTTGATATGACCGTCGGCTTGTTGCAAAGTCGCTCCGATTCCTTCCAGAGTACCTTTCATACTGATTTCAAACTCTTCTTCGTCCGCTGGCGCCAAATAATTGGTGTGCGGATCAAAGGCCCGGCAAACAGCGTCAAAATAGCGGTCGATATACTCCTGGCGAGGCGTCTGGCGCAGTCGGGTAAACAGTTGTCCGACGGATTGCCCGACATGGGTCACGGCATCCGCCATCAGGGTTTCATTTACAACATGCCCTGCCGGCATTTCCGGCAAGTCGGCAAGTTCGGGGTGCACCTCTCTGAGTTTATCGAGATAGCGGTTGAGAACCTGGTATTTGAGTGCCTTGCGCCACCGCTCCCGCAATTCATCACGATCGCGGCAGTAGTGCAATTGCTCCGGATCGGTCTGCAACCGTCCGCCCCGATGTGCGTCAAAGCCCTGTTTCAGAATTTCCCGGACCAGAACCTCGGCGTCGTCAATGCGCCGACGGTGCAGATCCGCACCCACATGGGGCAGACTAAGACGTCCGCTGAGCATTTCGTCATCGATAAGAAGCTCGTAACCGCGCAACAGTTCTACGTCTTTTTTGAGCAGAAACCTTTTCTGACTGTCGAGTTGCTGAAGATAAAGGGCAAAGGCGGAAGCGGAAAAGCTGTCGTCCAGCGCTTGATCGCGAAAATGATAGCGAGTCAATTGCTGAGAGAGGAGGTACGCCAGCAGCTGCTGACGGCCGCGTTCAAAACTGTCGGGTTCCCGGGAAACTGCAGCGGTACTCGCACCAACACCCAGCAGCAGCAACATACAGGCAAGGAGAAGGATATGCCGCAAACCGGAAGAAAAAGGAGAGTGTTTCCTCATTGAAGTCCTTGTTTTGAGAGTAAAATACAACACACCGCACTAAGGCTTATGCACTATGCAGGCCAGTTTCCCCGGCTTTGCTGAACCTTGTCGAGCGGAATGTTTTGGGGATCTTTCACGGTCGATTATAGCCCCGTGACTCCATTCGGCCAACTTTTTAGTCATATTTTTGACTCGGTGGCGGCTGAGAAGGATCCCCATGCACCCTTCAGAGTTTTAATACACGCTCGCCTGAGGTAAGCTTCTGGAGTCGATGCCCTTCGGCAGAAGTATCTGAAGAACCTTCTAATACCAAAGTTCAAGAGGTACACGTATGGTAAAACAGCCCAGATTCAAGCTGGCGGTCCTGTCCGGACTGATATTGCTGGCCCTCGGGGGCTGCCGGAGCAAACCCCTGCAGGGCGACATCGCCGATCTGCGACGTCTGCCTCAGACCGCCCGCTACTACCTGGATCCGGCAACCGCCGACAAACCCTTGATGACACCTGCGATTCAACATCAGGAAAGCCAGCGCTTCCTTGAAATCTATTTCAGCCCCTGGCAGTTGGAAGTGGCCGCGCCATCGGCGGAAAGGGTTTTTCAGCCGCTGCATCAGTTGATGGACCGGTCTCTTCATGGTGCCAACCTGCTCCCATATCGCCAGGAAGAACTCAGTCGCCTGGCGGATAAGTGCGCCGTCGAAAATTTCCCTGCAGAGACCCAACGGGCGATATCAATTCGCCACACTCAAATCCGTGCCCTGCCGACGGACAAGCCGGGCTTTGCCGATCCGCTGCG
>PWVL01000088.1 GCA_003561875.1 Desulfuromonadales bacterium
AGGCCGCAACCACAGGCGCGCCAGCATCCACAACAAGCGAAAATAAAGATTCATTTTCCCTCTTCCTGCAAGGGCGGCTTCACCGCCTCACCGATCCGGTGCAAATTACAGCAGAAGTTCGGGCGTTTTATTTCTCCGATCACGCACTTCACCGGCTCGGCAAAACCCGCCGGGGATCGCTGAAATAATCCCGGGTCTTACGCAGCACCAGAGGACTGAGCAACAGCAGCCCCACCAGGTTGGGCCAGGCCATGAGGGCGTTGAAGATGTCGGAAATGGTCCATACCATTTCCAGTTCGATGGCTGCCCCCACCGGCAACAGCAGGCAGAACAGGATCCGGTAGGGGATCACCATCCTGCGACCGAAAAGATATTCCACGGAACGGTCGCCGTAGTAGGACCAACTGATGGCCGTGGAAAAAGCGAAGAAGGCAATGCCGATGGCGACGATATAGCCGCCCTGTCCGGGCAGCCCTCGGTTGAAGGCGTTGGCCGTCAGTTCGGCACCGGTCAGCCCGGTCTCGTTGGCGCCGGTGAGAAGAATCACCAGGGCGGTCATGGTACAGATAACGATGGTGTCGATAAAAGGCCCGAGCATGGCCACCAGTCCTTCGCGCACCGGTTCTTCGGTCTGCGCCGCCCCATGGGCGATAGGAGCGCTGCCCAGGCCGGCTTCATTGGAAAAAACACCGCGGGCCACTCCGAAACGGATCGCCTGGGCCAGCGTTGCTCCGGCAAAGCCGCCGACAGCGGCGCTGCCGCTGAAGGCGCTTTGAAAAATCAGCGCAAAAGCTTCAGGAAGCCACGGCAAATTGTTGCCGATGATCAGCAGAGCACCCAGAATATAGAATATGGACATGAAAGGAACCAGCTTGCTGGCCACGCCACCGATGCGACGAATGCCGCCGACGATAACTGCAAAAACCAGCACGGCGATCACCAGGCCGGTAACCAATTTGGGGACTCCGAAGTAGCTCTGCAGGGGTTCCGCCACCGAGTTGGCCTGTGCCATGTTGCCAATGCCAAAGGACGCGACCGTGGCAAAGAAGGCGAAGCACAGGCCGAGCCATTTGCACCCCAGACCTCGCTGAAGATAATACATGGGACCGGCACTTACCGAGCCATCTTCGTGAATCGTACGAAAGTGCAAAGACAGGAGACATTCGGAATACTTGAGAGCCATGCCAAAAACCGCCGTCACCCACATCCAGAACACAGCTCCCGGCCCGCCGAGAGCCACTGCGGTGCCGACTCCGGCGATGTTGCCGGTGCCGATGGTCGCCGACAAGGCGGCGCTCAGGGCCTGAAAATGGGTGATTTCTCCCCGCTCCATGGGGTTGTCATAGCGTCCCGAGATCACCTTCAAGGCATACCAGAAACGCCGAAACTGTATCATCCCGACCAGCACCGTCATAAAGATGCCGCTGCCGACCAGCAGGGTGATGGTCACCGGTCCCCAAACCCACGCGCTCAAGGTATTCAACAGGGCTTGCATCATATCTCCTAAGAAACCATAATAAATATGGCCGATTATGAGCGATAACTGGGGTAAAAGGCAACCATTTGTCGACCCTTGTGGTCGCTTGCCATATAGAGAAGCCAGCGACTTTTCGGCGCCTGTCGCAGGCTTGGAATGACCCCCAGCGGGATGTCCGAATTTTGCCCGGGACACGTGGCGATATTCTTGGGCATCTATGCAACCATTTGTTTTTTAGAACATTATTTTTTTCAAATGGCGCAGATGCTGTGCCACGGAAGGGTGAAAGGCTGGAGAACATAGGCGCCGGGCAGGGATTCGAAAAGGGCTGCACCAGACCGTTGCCTGGACTATCTAAATCCACCGTATCTTAAAAGGCCTTGTTCGTAACGGCAGAGTGGTCCGTCGCTCTTATTAATCCGCCAAAGAGCTTTTTGACAAAAAACCCGAGCATTATATTATTAGAAGCCGAACCTAACGGCTTTTTGCTGCAGAGGGGCCATGACGACCTCGCTGCACGTCCAATCCACCCGACCGACAGGAGCCTCCGATGTGGGATTATTCCGATAAAGTCAAAGATCACTTTCTGCACCCGCGCAACGTCGGCGAAGTTGAAAATCCCGACGCTATCGGCGAAGTGGGATCACTGGCCTGTGGCGACGCACTGCGTCTGACCCTGAAGCTGGATGAAAACCAGCGGATCAAGGAGATCAAGTTTCAGACCTTCGGCTGTGCCAGCGCCATCGCCTCTTCTTCGGCCCTCACCGAAATCGCCAAGGGGAAAACCCTGGAAGAGGCGGAAAAAATCTCCAATCAGGATCTGGCCGATTTTCTGGGCGGACTGCCGGAGGAGAAAATGCACTGCTCGGTCATGGGCAAGGAGGCGCTGGATGCGGCCATCGCCAACTTCCGCGGTGAAAAAATGGTCAAAGGTGAGTTTGAGATTGTCTGTAAATGTTTCGGCGTCACCGACCGCGAAATCGAAAGGGTCGCCCGGGACAACCGCCTGACCACCCTGGAGCAGGTTACCGATTTCACCAAGGCCGGCGGCGGTTGCCAGGCCTGCCACCCTAAAATCAAGGAAATTCTCGCCGGCCTGTGGCAGATTCTGCCGGAGGAACCCGCGGAAAAAAACCTGCCCGGCGGGAAAAAACTGACCAACCTGCAAAAAATCCGCCTCATCGAAGAAACCCTGGAAAGGGAGATTCTGCCACCGATCCGTTCCGACGGCGGCGATCTGGAACTCGTTGATATCGACGGAAATACCATCTACGTGGCGTTGCGCGGCAACTGCTCTTTTTGTCCCCAGTCCCAGTTTACCCTGAAGAACTTTGTCGAGGCGAAGCTTCGGGAATTTGTCAGCTCCGATCTGGTGGTAGAGGAGGTCAAGCCATGAAAACCGTCTATCTTGACAACAATGCCACCACCCGAACCGCGCCCGAGGTGGTGGACGCCATGCTGCCTTTCTTCAGCGATCTTTACGGCAATGCTTCCAGCATGCACCGTTTCGGCGGCCAGGTGGGACGTCATCTGGCCCGGGCCCGGGAGCAGGTGGCGGCGCTGATCGGCGCGCACCCCGCCGAGATCGTCTTTACCAGTTGCGGGACCGAAAGCAACAACGCCGCCATCATGGGAACTCTCTATTCCTATCCGGCCAAAAGACACATCGTCACCTGCCGCACCGAGCATCCGGCAGTCATGAATGTCGGCCACCATCTGCAGTCCCGAGGCTATCGTGTCACCGAACTGGGAGTCGATGGAAAGGGCAATCTGGATCTGGAAGAACTGCGCGCCGCGCTCTGCGACGACACCGCCCTGGTCAGCATCATGGCCGCCAACAATGAAACCGGGGTGCTGTTTCCCGTCGACAGGATTGCCGCCATCACCCGGGAGCGGGGCATTCCTTTTCATACCGATGCGGTGCAGGCGGTGGGCAAGATACCTCTCAACATGGCCGGCAACGCCATTGACCTGCTTTCCCTGTCCGGCCATAAACTGCACGCCCCCAAGGGCATTGGCGCCCTGTATATTCGCAAGGGAACCCGTTTTTCCCCATACATGATCGGCGGTCATCAGGAAGGCGGGCGTCGGGGCGGCACCGAAAACGTTCCCTACATTGTCGGTCTGGGCCGGGCGGCAGAACTGGCGGCCGACCGCCTGGAAGATGAAAACACCCGGGTAAAAGAGCTCCGCGACCGCCTGGAAAACCAACTGCTTGCCCGCATTCCCAACACCCTGGTAAACGGTAACCGGGAACGCCGGCTGCCCAACACCACGAACCTGAGCTTTGAATATATCGAGGGTGAGTCGATTCTGATGCTGCTGGACGAGGAGGGCATCTGCGCCTCGTCCGGATCGGCCTGCACCAGCGGCTCGCTGCAGCCTTCCCACGTGCTACGGGCCATGGGCGTGCCTTTCACCGCAGCCCACGGATCGGTACGTTTCAGTCTCAGCATCTACAACGATGTGGCCGACGTGGATCACGTCATCCATGTGATGCCGTCCATTATCGAGCGGATTCGCGACATGTCGCCCTTCTGGAAAGATTTCCAGGCCGGCAAGCCCATGAGCAGTTTTTTCACCGGCGGCGATGCGGAACACCATCTGCACGGTTAGAACAGGGGTCCGTCGAAAACCGGGCGAATTAGGCGGGCGCGTCAATGGCTTAGAGTCCCGGCAACCGAAACACCGTAAAATACTTGGCGATTGGTTCATAAGCGGCTATAATTAACGGCGTTCGCCGAGACAAACACTGTTTCATCGCGACCTTTGCGGCGTTAAGGAGCCCTATCATGGCCGGTTATCCCAAAATTGTCATTTCTTCGGAAATTGTCCCTGACCTCGAACTGGACGATGATTTTTCGGTTCGGGAGGGCTTTGATCTGCTGATCGCCAGAGACGGCCGCCATGCCTGGGAACTGATTGAGGAGGAACGCCCGGACCTGGTGTTTCTCGACCTTTACTGCAGCGTCCTAGCTGGCGACACCTGTTGTCAGATGATCCGCCAGGACCTGACCCTGCAGGCCACGCCGGTGGTGCTGGTCATCGACAGCCAGCGAAAAGAGGATCTGGCCCGCTGCCTCAAGGTCAAGTGTACCGATGTCATTTTCAAGCCCCTCAGCAACCATCTGCTACTGGCCACCACCCGGCGCATTCTGGGCCTGGCCTACCGTTCCTTTCCCCGGGTACCGACCCGCATCATCGTCCGCTACGGTGAAGACCCCCTCAACCTGTTTCACGCCTTTTCCGTCAACCTGAGTTCCGGCGGCATCTTTATCGAAACCGACGACCCCTATCCTCCGGACCGGGAACTGTTTCTTGAATTCAGCCTGCCCAACACCGCACAGCCCGTTGTCTGCAAGGCCTTTGTTGCCTGGATCAACACCATGGATGGGCCGGTGCATCCCGGCATGCCCGCCGGCATGGGCTTGCAGTTTCTGTCCCTGAGCCTGCCGGACCTGCTGGCTGTCTGGGACCATATCTCTCACGACCATGACGGCAGGCCCGGTCTCCGACCGGGACCGGGGAAGAGTCCAAAACCGGCATCGGAGTAACTTTCCGCGCAGAGGGCCTGAATGAAGATCGTGCTCTCGTCCCTGTTCCGCCAAATCGCTTCCGCTTTGCTTCTGATCGCAACGGGCCTCGCAGGCTTCTGGTTCGGTGAAGGATTTCGGCCGCTGATCTCCACGCCGGTTCTGCTGGCCTTTGTGGTACTGCCCCTGGCTACGGCCGGTCTGGCTCCCCATCGCGACAGTTTTCATGTTCGCATCACCCTGCTGGCGGCGGCTCTGCTGTTTATCGGAACCTGGTCGGCCGGTCAGACCATGGCCGAGCGCGCCTTTCAAGATTGCCTGGAACGAGCTGAAGAGGTGCGCACAGCGCTGCGCAGCTACCGCCTGCAGCATGGCCACTTTCCAGCGGAACTGGCCGATCTGGCGATGGATCTGCCCGGCAGACGCCTGTCTCGTCCTCCTCTACTAAGCTATCAGCTGCAGGGGCCCGACTACCGTCTTTCTTTCGCCAACACTTCCGTCCGTCACCTGGCCAACGCCCGCTACCCCTTTATCCTTTCCGAACCTTAGGGCTCTGTAGACCATTAACGGGCCGAAGCGGCAAAAATCCCGCCCCCAAACGAGCAACGGGGCTCCAGTTTTCACAGGAGCCCCGTTGCACTTGATGACCGCTTTCGGCGCTGTCAACCGGCGGTGACCGTTCCGTCGACAGCGACAATCTCACCGATCAGATCGTAGTCGGAAGAGTCGGTAATCCGCAGCGGTACAATATCGCCGATCTCAGCGCGCCCCGCGGTGATGTACACCTGGCCGTCAATATCGGGAGCCTGGCGCAGACTGCGGCCGCACAGCAGCAGCTCCGTCTCTTCGCTGTAACCTTCCACCAACACCGGCTCGATGTGTCCTACGAGGGCCCGATTACGGCGAAAAGAAACCCGCTGCTGGGCCTTCATCAGCTTTTCCAGACGGGTTTTTTTGACCCGCTCGGCAACCTGTTGCGGAAAATCCGCCGCCGCGGTACCTTCTTCCCGCGAATAGCGGAACACGCCCACCCTGTCGAAATGCCCCTCCTTGACAAAGGCCAGCAAATGGGCAAACTGCTGATCCGTCTCTCCGGGAAACCCGACGATGAAAGAGGTTCGCAGGGTCAGATCGGGAATGGTCTGTCGCAACCGGTGAACCAGCCTGCGAATGGTCTGCTGGTCAATGTGCCGGTTCATCCGTTTCAGGATACTGTCGTCCATGTGCTGTAACGGAATATCGAGATAGTTGCAGATCTTGTCCTCGGCGGCAATCAAGGCGATAAGCTCGTCGCTGATGCCGTCGGGATAGGCGTAAAGCAGTCGCAACCAGCGCAGATCCCCGATCTTGACCAGCTCCCGCAACAGACCGACCAGATCGGAGCCGTCTTCCCGATCCCTGCCAAAGGCGGTAATGTCCTGGGCGATAAGATTGATCTCCCGCACCCCGTCAGCCACCAGCGCGCTTACTTCGGTCACAACCGAATCAATGCTGCGGGAGCGCAGCGGGCCGCGCAGCTGGGGAATGATACAATAGGAACAGTGATTGTCGCACCCCTCTGCGATCTTGACGTAAGTGGAATAGAAAGGCGAGGATTTAACCCGCGGCGTGGTGTGGTCGTAGAGATACCGGGGCGCGTCGACGGCCAGCAGCGGACCCTGCCGGTGCGAGTGTTCGTCAATCAGCTCTACCAGCCGGTGAAACTCGCCGGTACCGATAAAGATGTCCACCTCCGGGAGGTCGGCCGCCAGCTCCGCGGCATAGCGTTGCGGCAGACAACCGGTCACTACGAGCAGCCTGCAGGCCCCCCTCTGCTTGTAATCCGCCACCTCGAGAATGGTTTCCACCGATTCTTCCTTGGCGTCTTCGATGAAAGCGCAGGTATTGACGACAATAATCTCGGCCCGCGATTCATCGATGACGATCTCG
>PWVL01000056.1 GCA_003561875.1 Desulfuromonadales bacterium
ATGGCGGTGACGGTGATCACCGGCGACAAGGATCTGATGCAGATTGTCGACGAGCGGATCCGCCTGCTCGACACCATGAAGGACCAGCAGACCGGACTGGCGGAAGTTGCCGAGCGTTTCGGCGGCACCCCGGACAAGGTGATCGAGGTGCAGGCTTTGGCCGGCGACAGCTCCGACAATGTTCCGGGGGTGCCCGGCATTGGCGAAAAGACCGCTCGGCAGCTGATTCAGGAGTTCGGTTCGGTGGAGAATCTGCTCGCCAACATTGACCGGGTATCGGGCAAGAAACGCCAGGAAAATCTCCGCCATTTCGGCGAACAGGCCCTGCTGTCGAAAAAACTCGTCACCCTGGTGGATGATCTGCCCATGGAGATTGATTACGGGCAGTTGGCGCTCAGTCCGCCGGATCGGCAGAAGCTCACCGCGCTTTTCAAGGAGCTGGAATTTCACAAGCTGCTGCAGGAGTTTTCCAGCGATGAACGAGCCACCGGAAGCGGTTATCGCCTGGTCACCGACGAGGCCGCCTTTGACGAGATGCTGAGCGCTCTGGAACAGGCTTCGGTACTGGCTTTTGACACCGAAACCACGTCCCTCGACCCCCTGCGGGCCGACCTGGTGGGCCTGTCTTTTGCCGTCGAAGCGGAACAGGGCTGGTACCTTCCGGTGGGGCATCGTTACCTTGGCGTACCGCCGCAACTGGACTGTCAAAGAGTGCTGGAGCGGTTGCGTCCCCTGCTGAGTGATCCGTGCCGATCCAAGACCGCCCAGAACGGCAAGTACGATCTGCTGGTGCTGCGGCGGGCCGGCGTCGAGGTGGCCGGACTCGATTTCGACACCATGCTCGCCTCCTATCTGGCGCGTCCGGCGGCCAAATCCCATGCTCTCGACAGCCTGGCCGCGGATCTCCTCGGCTACCGGACCATCAGCTTCAACGAGGTCTGCGGCAGCGGCCGCAGCCGTATCGGCTTTGAAGAGGTGGCTCTGGACAAGGCCCTGGTATATGCCGCCGAGGATGCCGACATCACCCTGCGGCTGCGGCAACGCCTGGCGCCCCAATTGGCCGAAACCGGCCAGCAGCAACTGTTTGACGAGGTGGAGATGCCCCTGCTGTCGGTGCTGGCCGATATGGAATGGCACGGGGTGCGCATCGACAGCGATCTGCTCGGCGGCCTGTCGGCGGAACTGGACGGCAAGATGCGCGCCCTGGAGGAAACCATCCACCAGCTGGCCGGCGGGCCTTTCAATGTCGCCTCCCCCCGGCAGCTCGGTGAAGTGCTGTTCGAGCGACTCCGGCTGCCCCGGGGCAAGAAGACCAAGACCGGCTGGTCGACGGATGTGGAAGTGCTGACGGTGCTGGCCGAGGAGCACGACATTGCCGCCCGAATCCTCGACTACCGCTCCCTGGCCAAACTCAAGAGCACCTACTGCGACGCCCTGCCCAAGCTGGTGCATCCCGATACCGGGCGCATTCACACCTCCTTCAACCAGGCCGTCACCGCCACCGGGCGGCTGTCCTCCAGCGAGCCGAACCTGCAGAACATCCCGATCCGCACCGAGGAGGGCCGGCGAATACGGGAGGCCTTTGTGCCCGACGCCGGACATCTGCTGCTGGCCGCCGACTATTCTCAGGTGGAGTTGCGGATTCTGGCCCACATGGCTGACGAGCCCGCCCTCAAGCAGAGCTTTGAGCAGGGAGAAGACATTCACGCCCGCACCGCCAGCGAGATATTCGGCGTGTTTCTGGAGATGGTCACGCCGGAGATGCGCCGCAGCGCCAAGACCATCAATTTCGGCGTTCTTTACGGTATGAGCGCCTTCGGTCTGGCCAAGGCCCTGAACATCGGCCGCAAGGAGGCTCAGACCTACATCGACAGTTACTTTGCCCGCTATCCCCGGGTGCTTGATTTCATGGAAAGCAAGAAACAGGAAGGCCGGGACAAGGGCTATGTCACCACCCTGTTCGGCAGGCGCTGTTCGGTGGCAGAGATCAACAGCCGCAACGGCGCGGTGCGCGGCTACGCCGAACGCAACGCCATCAACTATCCGATTCAGGGCACCGCCGCCGACGTCATCAAAATTGCCATGGTTGCCATTGGCCGGCGTCTGCGGCAAGAGTCCCTGCAGGCCCGAATGGTGCTGCAGGTACACGACGAACTGGTGTTCGAAGTGCCCGAAACAGAGCTGGAGTCCCTGCAACGCCTGGCCCGGCAGGAAATGGAGGGTGCCGCTCAATTGTCGGTGCCGCTGCAGGTGGAATTGGGCTGCGGTCGCAATTGGCGGGAAGCCCATTGATCTACCCCGAGAAATGTTCTCCGCGTCGCGGGCGGGTGGTAAAGTATTAACCGGAGTTTTACCGGCTTCTGTAAGAGTCTTCAGCCGGTCGTGGCGTCACGGCCGGACCTGCGGGAGTTTCCATGTTGCGATCTGGCCGTCTACGGATACTGGTCCTGTTGATTGTGCCTGTGGTACTGCTGGCGGCCGGTCTGTTCCTTTCCCGCAATCTCCTTGATGATCACATTCGGCCCCGTTTGGTGCACTGGGTCGCCGAGACTCTGGATGCCGAGGTTCGTGTGGCCCGTCTTGGCTGGCAACAGGGCGGGCTGGAGGCGGACGGTCTGCTACTGCACCGGTCAGGTCACTACCACTTGGAGGTGCCGCGCCTGCGGCTGGACTTGCGGCTGCGGGATTTGTGGCAAAGGCGTCTTACGGCGCTGGAAATCACCTCGCCCGTCTTGCGGCTCGAATCCCCGAGTGAAACGGCCTCCACGGAGTCTGTCAGTCTTCCCGCCCGACTGCCGCTGGCAGTCAATCGCCTGACCCTGCGGAACGGGCGGATCGAGGCGGAAGCGAGCCACGGCATTCTGCTGCTGCGGGAGATTGAGGCGGACCTGCGTTTTGACGACCGCTACCGCTTTGCGGTCCGGGGGTTTCTGGGGCGCGAGGAAGTTACGGCTCTGCATCTGGCCGGTTCGGCCGCATGGCGGGACGGGCTGCAGTTGACCCTGGAGCGCCTTGACTGGAACGAGACGCCCCTGCTGGCCGAAGAGCTGACCTTGTTGCTGGCACCGGACGCGGCCTGGACAGTCGGTGGCCGTCTGCGGCTGGCCCGGTGGGATCGGGATGGCTTCGAGGCGTTGCGCAGGGGCCTTGACCTGCCGAATATTCTGCCGGAAGACTGGGATTTCCGTCTGCGCGACCTTGAGCTGGACCTGAGCTGGAGCGAACTTCGGGACGCGCAGCTGCAGCTGCGACTGGCGGCGCTGGAGCTGTGGCGCGATGGGCTGACGATTCCCTTGGAGGCGCTGAAGGTGGTTCTGGCACGAGAAAGGGACGACTGGCGCGCCCGGGCGACGGCCCGCCTTGCCGACGAGGTGACGGTGGCTTGCGACGGTCTTTGGCGGGGCGGTGTCCGGCAGGCCACCCTGCGGGCCGAAGTGCCCGATCCGGGCCGTCTCAAGGCGCGACTGCTCGGTGGCAAGGTACCGCCCCTCAACGGCGGCCTGCAACTGAACGCCGATTTTCGCGATGCGCCCGAGGGAGCCCGAGTCCACCTCGAACTGCGCGGCCGGGCCGGCCACAGTAGCGGGTCCCGGGCCCTGTTGAATCTTTACGCTGTGCGCCTGCAGGCCGAACTGGCTCTCGGCGAGGTCCCCGCCGGTGAGGGCCGTCTGTGGGTTGGCGGGCGGCATCTGGCCAGTTTTCAGGGTTTTCCGGACCGGCTTGAGATGGAGCTGCACCCTGCCCACAGCGCCTCCTGGAGTCCCCTGCCCGGGCCGGCCCTGCGGTTTCAGCCCATGCCACGAGGGCACGGGCTGAGCGGGCGCCTGAGCGCCTTGCGTGAGCCACGGGGCTTATGGGAGCTGCGCGGAACATTGCAGGGCGAACATCTTCAGTGGGAGGCCCTGCGTCTGGACGCGGCGACCACGGAACTGGAGCTGCGACAGGCGGCAGGAGCCTGGATCGGTTCGCTGGGCCTGGAGGCAGGACAACTGGCTTACGAGGACCTGGCGCTGGCCGATTTTGAGGCCGGTACCCGCCTTCACCTGGATGCCGGGCAGCTCACCCTGAGCGAGCTGCACAGTGCCGGGCGTCTGGCCGGTTCGGACTCCCTGGCCGGCTTCCTGCGGCTGGATGGCGGCGGGTTTTATCGTGACGGTGCCTGGCAACTGGACTTTGCCGCTCTGGAACTGGCCAATCTGGAGTGGATCGCCGAGGACGGAACGGCCGGCGTTGCTGACGGTCGGGCGCTGTTGAAGGGACAGCTGGCCGGTTTTGATGACAAAACCCTGCAATTGCGAGTACAGGCCGAGTTGGCGGCGGCGGAAGGCCTCTGGGGACCCTACTACGGCGATCTCAGCGATCTGCCCCTGGAACTGGAAAGCCTGCTGCAATGGTGTTCGACGGGCCGGGAACTGGAGATAGAGTCCCTGGTTCTGAGTCTGGAACCTTTTGGCACCCTGCGGGGCCACGGGCGCTTCGCGGGATTCGAGGGATATTTCGACGGAAGTCTGACCCTGCCCGACCTGTCCGGACCGGCGTCGGAGCGGCTTGCGGCCCTGCTGGCTGACAACCGGCCGGAACTGGCAGGGATGCGGCTCGGCGGCTCGCTGCAGACGGATTTTCACTGGACACGGCGGCAATTCTGGCGTTTCGGGGGATGGCTTTCCATGGGCGAGCTGGCGCTGACATTGCCTGCCGCCCAACTGTCCCTGAGGGGGCTCAGCGGCACCATGCCTTTCGATCTGGCCAAAGGCCCCGTTACCGAAACCGGGGTCTCGCACCCCTCGGGACGTCTTACCATTGAAAATCTGCAACTCGGCCCGGTTCGCTGGTCGGCAGCCGCTCTTGGCCTGAGCGCCGCCCCCAACCGCATTGAACTGCAGGATGATCTGCAACTGGAGATGGCCGGCGGTCTTGTGGGGGTGCGCGACCTGAAACTTGGTTCGAAGGCCGGGGAGATATTTGCCATCGGCCATCTGGTTCTTGACGGGGTCGATCTGGAACGCCTGACCGCCGATCTGGGGCTGCCACCCATGCGGGGTGTACTGGCCGCCGATCTGGGTCGTATCGACTACCGGGGCGGCCTGCTGCGTTCGGAAGGCCAAGCTCTTATCGAGGCCTTTGCCGGCCGGATTCGTGTTGACGGGATCGGTCTTGACCTTTCCAGCCTCAACTATCCACTGTTCACCGCCGATATCGCCTTCGAGGGCGTCGACCTTTACCAACTCACCCAGACTCTCGCCTTTGGTGACATGAACGGCATCGTCGATGGATACATTCGCAACCTGCGTCTGTTGGGCATGCCCCCCAGCCGCTTCAACGCCCGTCTCGAGACCCGGCCCGGCGGCAAGCGGGATATCAGTGTGCGTGCCCTCAACAACCTCACTATCCTCAGCCAGGGGGGCGTCTCTGCGGCTCTTTCCCGGGGAATCTATCAGTTTATCGACTACTATCGCTATCGGCGGATCGGTATCGTCTGCGACCTTGACCGGGACCTGTTTCAGCTCAGAGGCACCGCTCGGGAGGGAACTGACCGGTATCTGGTGGATGGCGGCATTCTGCCGCCCAGGATCGACATTATCGCGCCGCCGTCGGCAATCTCTTTTTCCGAGATGCTCAGGCGCCTCCAACGTATGGAGCGGGCCGATTGATTTTGCCTCCCCGCGCGTTTATAGTGACAGAGGTTTCTAAACAGCAAACTGTTGCCAAGGAGATGCGTATTATGAAAAAAATCAGCTGGATTGGTTACCTGCTGGCCATCAGTTTTCTCTTTTCCTGTGTGACCATCCATATCTATTTCCCCGCCGAAGAGGTTCGCAGCGCTGCGGATCGCTTCGTTCACGAGGTCTGGGGAGAGCGCAACGCCCGGCCCGCCGATGAACCTTCCGTGACGGAGCCTGTTCCAGGGCCTGCCGGAGGGCTGCGGCTGTGGGGTCTGGCAACGGCCTGGGCCGCCCAGAACATCGACGTCAGCACACCGGAAATCCGCGCCATCAAGGAGGCCATGCAACGGCGTCATGAGAGCCTGCTGCCGTTGCTGGAGGGCGGCCGGATCGGCATCGACGCGACCGGTCTGCTGGCGGTGCGGGATTTGGCCGGCCTCGATTTGCGTTCCCGCAGCCAGGCCCAGCGTCTGGTGGAGGAAGAGAACGCCGATCGTCTGCGACTCTATCGGGAGATCGCCCGGGCCAACGACTTTCCCGACCGGTCCGGCGAGGTGCAATCCATCTTTGCCGATTCATGGCGGGATCAGGCTCCAAGCGGCTGGTACCTACAGGACCGCAGCGGAGCCTGGCGCCGTAAATGACCATTTTAAACCCTGTCCGCAACTGAAAGGCAGTCAACATCCATGTCCCAGCAGACCCGCCGAATCATGGTCGGCACCGTTCCCGTCGGCGGCGGAGCGCCCGTCGCTGTTCAGTCCATGTGCAGTACCGATACCCGCGACGTGGCTGCCACCCGGGCCCAGATCGAAAGGCTGAGTGAAGCCGGTTGCGAGATCGTGCGCTGCGCGGTGCCCGACCGGGAGGCGGCCGAGGCTTTGCGGGAGATCCGCAGGGGATGCCCCATCCCTCTGGTAGCCGATATCCATTTTGACTACAAACTGGCCCTGCTGGCCCTGGAAAGCGGCGTTGATGCCCTGCGCCTGAATCCCGGCAACATCGGCGCACGCTGGAAGGTTGAAGAAGTGGTGCGCGCCTGTGCCGAGAGGAGGGTGCCGATCCGCATCGGCGTCAACGGCGGCTCCCTGGAGAAAGAACTGCTGGCCCGGCACGGGCATGCCAGCGCCGCGGCCATGGTCGAGAGCGCCCTGGGGCATATCCGCATTCTCGAGGATCTCGGTTATCAGGAGATCAAGGTGAGTCTCAAGGCTTCCCATGTGCGGCGCACCGTGGAGGCCTACCG